>DATHMA010000074.1:0-98122 GCA_035487555.1 Bradyrhizobium sp.
ACCTTCCCACTTCGCCACCACGGAGGTCGCCAGCGAGTTGCCTATCACATTGGTGGCGCTGCGTCCCATGTCGAGGAACGTATCGATGCCCATGATCATCAACAGGCCCGCTTCGGGAATGCCGAACTGGCTCAAGGTCGAGGCGATCACCACCAGCGAGGCACGCGGCACGCCGGCAACGCCCTTCGAGGTGATCATCAAGGTAGCCAGCATCGCAAGCTGGGTGCCGAGCGACATTTCGATGTGATAGGTCTGCGCGATGAAGATGCTCGCAAAGGTGCAGTACATCATCGTGCCGTCGAGGTTGAAGGAATAGCCGAGCGGGAGCACGAAGGCCGATATCCGCGACGAGGCGCCGAAGCGGTTGAGGCCTTCCAGCGTCTTCGGATAGGCGGCTTCCGAAGACGCGGTCGAGAACGCGATCATCAGCGGTTCGCGGATCAGCCGCAGCAGATGGCTGTATCTCGGCCCGATCACGATGAAGCCGACGATAACCAGAATGCCCCACAGGAGCAGCAGCGAGAGATAGAAGCCGCCCATGAAGACGATGAGCTTCCACAATACCAGGAGGCCGTTCTTCGCCACCGTCGCCGTGATCGCGGCCCACACCGCGAGCGGGGCGAACAGCATCACATAGCCGGTGACCTTGAGCATGATGTGAGCGAGGTCGTCGATCATCGACATGATCGGCTTCGCCCGCTCCGGCATCGCGCCGAGCGCGACCGCGAAGAACACCGCGAACACCACGATCTGCAGGATTTCATTCTGCGCCATGGCGTCGGCGATCGAGGTCGGGATCAAATGGGTCAGGAATTTCTCGATCGAGAAGGCCGACACCGGCAATCCGGTGGACTGCGCCTTGTCGGGCAACGTGCCGGGAAAATTCGCGCCGGGCTGCAACAGATTGACCATCACGAGGCCGAGCAGCAGCGACACAAAGGACGCGCTGACGAACCAGCCCATGGTTTTGGCGAAGATCCGGCCGAGCTTGGCGCCGCTGCCCATATGGGCGATGCCGCCGACCAGCGTAGCAAACACCAGCGGCGCGATGATCATCTTGATCAGGCGCAGGAACAGCATCGCGATCAGGTTTACGTCTCCGGCGATCTCCGCCCGGCTGTCAGGCAGATAATTGTAAATCAAAGTCCCCATCACGATGCCAAGTGCCATCGCGATCAGGATGTATTGCGTAAACCTGTTCGACATTTGCTTACCCCCGTAACTCCGATGAGTGCGAGTTTGGCAGATTTTGTGGGCGACGCAACACGCTTCGCGGCGCGCCGCGCCCGTACCGCCCTTGCCACAATGTTCCCGTTGTGGAATGCGCGCCGGCCCGATAGCGTTGCATGCAACGCACCATGAATGCAGTTGCACGTTTGCTACGCGCTGGCTGCATCAATAATCGCCAATAATCATCACGGGAGGAGCAGCCATGAACGCGAGCGTCAATCGGCAGATATTGCTGGTGGAGAAGCCGGCCGGCAAACTCGGCCCCGATCATTTCAAGATGGCAAGCGCCACCATTCCGGAACCGAGGGACGGCGAGGCGCTGCTGCGGGTGCGTTATATTTCACTCGATGCCGCGAACCGCGCCTGGATGCATGGCGCGACCTATCGCGCAGCGGTCGAGGCCAACACGGTGATGGCCGGCGGCGGCATCGCCGAAGTCGTCGCATCGAAGGCGCCGGGACTGAAAGCCGGCGACATCGTGTTCGGCGATACCGGCTGGCAGGAATACGCCGCGGTGCCGGCCAAGCATCTCACCAAGATGCCGAAGCTGGAGCCGATGACGCATCTGCTCAGCGTGTACGGCATCGCCGGCCTCACCGCCTATTTCGGGCTGCTCGATGTCGGCAAGCCGAAAGCCGGCGAGACCGTGGTGGTGTCGGCCGCGGCGGGTTCGGTCGGCTCGATCGTCGGCCAGATCGGCAAGATCAAGGGATGCCATGTCGTCGGCATCGCCGGCGGCAAGGACAAGTGCAAGTGGCTGACGTCCGAACTCGGTTTCGATGCCGCGGTCGACTACAAGGACGGCGCCGTGTTCAAGCAGCTCAAGGCGGCGGCGCCTGATGGCATCGACGTCTATTTCGACAATGTCGGCGGCGATATCCTCGAAGCCTGCCTGCCGCAGATGAACAATTACGGCCGCATCTCCTGCTGCGGTGCAATCTCGCAATATGACGGTGCGCCATCGGCAACCGGACCGCGCGGCGTGCCCGGCCTGATCGTGGTGAAGCGCCTCATCATGCAAGGCTTTATTGTGATGGACTTCATGGACCAGCGCGACAAGGCGTTGGCCGACCTGCAATCCTGGGTCGCCTCCGGCAAGCTCAAGGTCCAGGAAGACATCATCAACGGCCTTGAAAATACGCCGAAAGCGCTGATCGGCCTGCTCGCGGGGGAAAACCGCGGCAAGCGGATGATCAAGGTGTGACAATCCCGCAAGGAAACCCGCAAAGGTTGTGTCGCCCAAATTTGGCTTGCGGTTGACGCCAAAAGCGGAAAATGATGCCGCGCGCGCGGCTTTTTCTTACGCGCCTTTTCAAGGATCTTGCTTCAGTGGAAGCGACGGCCTGGCGATAAAAAAGGATTTATTCAATGATCAATAGCTTGAGAGGAGCGGCGCTGATGCCGCTGCTGGCGGCAGTGACATTCGCGGCGACGAGCCCGGCATTTTCGCAAGCCCCGACGGAGGCGCAGCGCGAAGCGATCAAATCCGCGTGCCGCTCCGACTATATGGCGCATTGCTCCAGCATCCAGCCGGGCGGCGCGGCATCGCTGGAATGCTTGCAGAAGAACTTGTCGAGCCTCGCGCCGGGCTGCGCGAGCGCGGTTCGTGCCGTCGAAGCGCCGGCCGCCGAGCCCAAAGCCGAAACCAAGCCGGAAGCCGCCCCGGCGGCGGCAACGGAGGCGAAGCCCACAGCAGAACCGGCAGCAACGCCGAAGGCTGCCGCAAGCGCACCAGCCAAGAAGCCGAGCAGCGCGCAGATATCAGCGATCCGCAGCGCCTGCCGCTCCGATTATCCGAAGGTCTGTGCGGGAGTGCCGACCGGCGGCGCTCCGGCGCTGGAGTGCCTGGAGAAGAACAAGTCGAAGGTCTCCGTGGCTTGCCAAAAGGCCGTCGCCGCGGTCGGCGGTGGCGGTGGCGCGCCCGCTTCGGGCGGCGCGCCGGCAGCGGCGGCAACCGCAAGCCCGGCTGCGGCCCCGGCCGCTGCACCGGCGGCAGCGGCGCCGACGGTGCTGGTGCTGCGGCCGATGCGGCCGCGCGAGGTGCTGTTTGTGATGCGATCGGCTTGCGGCGGCGACGTGCGTGCGCTCTGCCCCGGCGTCGAACCCGGCGGCGGCCGCATCATCGAATGTCTGGCAACGCAGGCGGCTTCGCTGTCGCCCGCGTGCAAGGAAGTGCTGGCGCCGTTTGCCGCGCAGTGAACGCACGCGAGCATTTCAGATTTTAATCCGCAGCACATTGCTTGCTTTAACGAAACAAAAGCAAAGAGGGAGACAAAGATGCGCACATTCCTGCTGATTGCTGCCGCCATCCTGGCCTTCGGCGCCACCATGACCTTCGAGACGAGTGACGCCAATGCGGTGGTCTGCGCCCGTGGCGTCGTCCGCGCCGGATGTGCCGGACCTAACGGCGCGGTGGTGGTTCGCCGCCCGGTCGCCGCTTGCCCCCGGGTGCTGGTGAACGGCGTGTGGGTACGCCGCTGCGTCTGACGTAAGACCGGTTCCAGCCGATATTTTCAGTAGCGCCGCCCTCCGGCGCAGGGTAATGTGGCCGCCGATTGTGAGTATACTGTCAATCATAAAGCTCTTGAGGGAGGGAGGATCGTGCGCATTGCCGTGCTTGGCGGAGGGCCCGGCGGTCTCTACTTCGCCTATCTCTGGAAGAAGCGGCATCCTGATGCCCGCATTGATCTGTTCGAGCAGAACGCGGAAGGTGCCACCTTCGGCTTTGGCGTGGTGTTCTCCGAACAGGCGCGGGAATTCCTGCGCGCCGACGATCCCGACACGGTCGATGCGATCGCACCCAGGATGGAGAGCTGGCAGAACATCACGCTCAACCTGCGCGGTGAAAATGTCGCGATCGACGGCGTCGGCTTCTCCTCGATCGGCCGGCTGGAGCTGTTGACGATCCTCCAGCAGCGGGTGCGCGCGGTCGGTGTCGCGCCGCGATACGAGACGGCGATCACGTCGGTTGATGAGCTAAAGGATTATGATCTCATCGTCGCGGCCGACGGGTTGAACTCGCTGGTCCGCCGCAGCTTCGAGAAGGAATTCGGCGCCTCGGTTTCCTATTCGACCAACAAGTTCGCCTGGTACGGCACGTCAAAACGCTTCGAGACCCTGTCGCAGACGTTTGTGAAAACCGATCTCGGCGCCTTCAACGCCCATCACTATCGCTATTCGCCCGAGATGAGCACGTTCCTGGTCGAGTGCGACGCCGAAACCTTTCAGGCTTACGGCTTTGCCGACAAGGCGGTCGAGCAGTCGAAGGCGATTTGCGAACAGATCTTTGCCGCGACCCTCGACGGCCACGGGCTGGTGTCGAACAAATCGGTGTGGCGCAATTTCCCCTGGATCTGGAACGAGACCTGGTCGTCAGGGAATATGGTGCTGGTCGGTGACGCCTTGCATTCGGCGCATTTCTCGATCGGCTCGGGCACGCGGCTTGCGATCGAGGACGCGATCGCGCTGACCAAGACGCTGGAGGCGGAAAACGATTTGGCCGGCGGTCTCGCCCGCTATCAGGCCGAGCGTCAGCCGATCGTGAAAAAACTGGTGACGGCGGCGCGCACCAGCGCCGGTTGGTACGAACACTTCGCCGAGCATATGCGGCTCGATCTGATGGACTTCGCCTATAGCTACATCACCCGCTCGGGGCGGATCGACGACGCGCGGCTGCGCGCGATGTCGCCCGCCTTCATGGCGCGCTATGAGGCCGCAAGGAGCAGACCATGACGTGCGAAATCGCCGACCGGGTGCCGAGGGATTGTGCGGGCACAAGCGAGATCGGATTTGCTGTTACGCAAAAATATAACGCGAGCCGGATCCTGTTCGACAACCTGGCGAAAGGTTTTGGCGGCCACCCTGCCCTCCTTGGCCCGGCGGGAACACGGACTTACGACGAGCTTTGTGCGGAAGCCTCCCGTTGGGGACACGGCTTCCTCTCGCTCGGCTTGAAGCGCGGCGACCGAGTGCTGCTGTTCCTCGACGACACGCCGGCCTACCCGGCGGCATTTTTCGGCGCGGTGCGTGCCGGTTTCGTGCCGCTTCTGATCAATACGCTGACGCCGCCGGATCTGCTGCAATTCTATCTCGCCGACAGCGGCGCTGCCGTCGCCGTGGCCGAGGCGGAGTTCTGCTCGCGCTTCGATGGGGTCGCCTGCAAGGACACAAGCTTGCGCACACTGATCGTGGTCAATGGTGCCGCGGACTACTCTGCCGCGGCGAAGATGATCGCCGCCGGGCCCTGGTTGCAAACGTTCCCGGCCGATATCACCGAAGCCGACACCGACCGCGACGAGATGGCGTTCTGGATGTATTCGTCGGGATCGACTGGCCGGCCCAAGGGCATCGTCCATCTCCAGCACGACATGACCTATAGCGATGCGGCGTTCGGGCGTACCGTCCTGCAACTAAAGCCTGATGACATCTGCTTTTCCGTGCCCAAGATTTTCTTTGCCTACGGGTTCGGTAATTCCATCACCTTTCCGTTCTCGGTCGGCGCCGCCACGCTGCTGCTGCCGGGCCAGCCCAAGCCGGCAACGATTTTTGAGGCGATCGGGAAATATCGTCCCACCGTGTTCTTCGGATTGCCGACGCTCTATACCTCGCTGACCAAGGCCGACAACGCCGCGGCGGCGGATTTTTCATCGCTGCGGATGGCGCTTTCCGCCGCCGAGGTGTTATCGGCCGAGGTCTTCAACGGCTGGAAAGCGCTGACCGGGCTCGAGATCGTCGAAGGTCTCGGCTCGACCGAAGTCCTCCACATCTATCTCAGTAATCGGCCGGAGAAGAAAAAGCTCGGCGCGGCAGGCTTGCGCGTGCCCGGCTACGAGGTTGCGCTGAGGGACAAGGACGGCCGCGAGGTCGGCGACAATGAAGAAGGGATATTGTGGGTGCGCGGCGATTCCTCAACACCGCTCTACTGGAACCGGCCGAACAAATCCGCCGAAACCATCCGCGAGGGCGGCTGGATCTATACCGGTGACCGCTTCGTGCGTGATAGCGACGGCTTTCATTTCTTCCGCGGCCGCGCCGACGATCTCATCAAAATCTCCGGCCAATGGGTCTATCCGCTCGAGGTCGAGCTTTGCCTTGCCGAACATCCCGACGTGCGCGAATGCGCGGTCTATGCCGCCGAATTGCCTGATAGACGCATGACGCTGAAGGCGGTGGTGGTGATGAACAAAAGCGGCTTCGATGCCGCCGACACGACGAAGCAGCTCCAGGATTTCGTCAAGGCAAAATTATTGCCCTACAAATACCCGCGCGAGGTGCGCTTCCTCGACGAGCTGCCCAAGACCGGTACCGGCAAGATCGACCGCCAGGCGGTGATGAAGATGTAGCGCGTCCCGACGATCATTTCGCGCTTTCGCCGAGCGCCTTCCAGTTTTCATTGCTGATCAGGGTGGATCGATAGACCTTCATCGAATTGCAGCCTTCGATCTCCTTTATCGTACTTTTCACATGGTCGGACAGCACGGCCGGAATCCAGGGACTCAAGGTGATGCGCTCGATGCACGCGAGCGGAATGGCGACGTCCAGGGAGTTAGTTTTTTTGGTGGACGACTCATAGATGATCCGGAACTCCCGCTCGTCCTCGTAAGCGGATCGCTTGAGGAACGGCAGGGCTGCCGTCTTTATCTCAATGTCTCGAATGTCGGAGAGAGTCAGATACTGAACGGCCTTGGCCGTCACCCCGACCTGCTTTCTTATGGCCTTGAGCAACCTGGCGCGCTCGAAATTGATGCACGCTCCGCTGGAACCGCCCGCAAACAACCGCCAATGATGGTAGGTCTCGAACGCCGGGGTGAAGCAAAGCGCCAGCACCGACTGCAAATTCTTCTTCTGTTGATAGAGCGACAGGAAATAGGAATCGTTCTTGTCGTCCCACGAGGCCGGATCAAGCAGCGTAATTTTTCTTTCCCTGAGCAGATACAGCAAAGCCGGTATATTGGTGTATCGTCGAAGATATTGCTTCACGTCTGGCCTCCCCGAACAGCTGTGACCCGTGAACCTTAACAATAATCGTCATCGCCCGCGAAGGCGGGCGATCCAGTAATCGCCGGTGTCAACTACTGTGAACGCTGGTGGTTACTGGATGCCCCGCCTTCGTGGGGCATGACGAGCGGAATTGGACGCGGTCGGCTTCAGACCTACCCCGCGAGCCCCGTCCCGCCGTAGAGCCAGGCGAGATCGCCGTACCAATCCTCCGACGTCTTCGCGCGCATGATGGCGTTGCGCAGGCGCGCGTGTTCGCCAGCGGGATGATAGATGTGCTCGCCGATGGCGCGGGACAACAGCTGCACTTTTGCCGTGCGCGGAAAACGTTGCGCGCGGTAGCGCTCGAGTGCGCTGGCATGGTCGTCATACTGCGCCAGCATATGCGACAGGCACACCGCGTCTTCCATCGCCTGGCAGGCGCCTTGCGCGAAATATTGCAGCATCGGATGCGCGGCGTCACCAAGCAGCGCGACACGGCCGTCGATCCAGCGCTCGACGGGGTCGCGGTCGCACAACACCCAGAGCCGCCAGTTCTTGCCATGGCGGATGATGTTCTGGGCGCGCTCGTGGATATGCGTAAATCCTTGCATGACCTCTTGCTCGGACACGGGCTTGCCCGCCACCGGCTCCGGCGCGTCGTTGTGATAGGTGACGACGAGATTGAACACCTTCCAGCCCGACAGCGGGTAATGCACGATGTGGCATTTCGGGCCGGCCCACAGCGTCGCCGCGTTCCAGCGCAGATCCTCCGGCATCTGCTCGGTCGGGATCACCGAACGGTAGGTGGTGTGGCCGGAAACCCGTGGCGGCCCGTCGGAGGTGACCAATTTACGGACATTCGACCACAGCCCGTCGGCGCCGATCAGGAGCGATCCGGTCACGCGCTCGCCGGAGGCAAGATGCGCCGTCACCGATGAAGCGTCCTGATCGTAGCCTGTGACTTCACTGGAGACCCGCAGCTCGATTGCGGCATGATCGCGACAGGCTTTCAGGAACACGCCATGCAGATCGCCGCGATGTACCACCGCATAGGGATTGCCGAAACGCGCGCGAAACGCCTCGCGCAGATCGACATGGGTGATTTCTTCGGCCGTGAGCGCATCCATCAGCCGGAGCTGATCGATATAGACCGCCATGCCGCGGGCGGCTTGGCCGATGCCGAAATAGTCGAAGGCATGAAACGCGTTGGGCCCGAGCTGGATGCCGGCGCCGATCTCGCCGAGCGCGGAAGCCTTCTCTAGAAGAATTGAGCGAAAGCCTTTTTGCGCCAGGCCAAGCGCTACCGCGAGGCCGCCGATGCCGCCGCCCGCGATCAGGATCGGTCGTGCATCCCTGGGCGCCATCAGCCCGACTTTCCGAGATGTTCGAGCGCGTCTTCGGCACGGAGCGGCACCCGCGACGCCTCGTTGTTGAGATCGACGAGCTGCGTCAACAGCACCACGAGCGTCTTGCGGTCGGCGGCTTTCAGGGGCTGCAGCATCCGCGCCTGCGCGCGACCGACCGACGGCATGATCTCGCGCAGCAGCGCAGCGCCGGCTCTGGTCAGATAGAGCAGTTTGATCCGCTTGTCGCCACGTGACGGCTTGCGCTCGATCAGCGCTTTCGTCTCCAGCCGCTCGATCACATTGCCGAGCGTCGAGCGGTCGAACGCGATCACGGCCGACAATCTCGTCGCGTCGATGCCGGGATGGGTGTGGATCGCGATCAGCGCTGCATATTGCACCGGCGTCAAATCGCAGGCCCTGCATTCCTCGATGAAAATCGACACCGCGATCTGCTGCATCCGCCGGAACAGATAGCCCGGCGCGGTGTAGACCGCGTCCATCGTGATGGGAATTTGCTTACTCGGCATCGGGTTGCTTGTCCGGTGCTGCGTCCGCGAACGCCTTCATGGCTTTGGCCGTGGCTTCCGCCTTCAACAGCTTCGGAAAGGCTGCGACGTCGACGCCGAAGCGCCGCGCGTTCGCCAGTTGCGGAACGAGACAGAGATCGGCGATAGTAGGCTGGGCACCAAAGCAGAACGGACCGCTCTCGCCCGCAATCAGCTTTTCGCAGGCCGCAAGACCCTCGCGGTTGGCCCAGCCGGCCCAGCCGGTCACCTGGTCCTCGGGCAATTTGAGCTCGCGCAGCCGCGCCAGCACCTTCAGATTTTGCACCGGATGGGTGTCGCAAGCGAGCACCTGCGCGAACGCGCGCACCTTGGCGCGGCGCAGCGGATCCTTGGGCAACAGCGGCGGCTCGGGATGGGTTTCGTCCAGCCATTCGATGATTGCGAGTGACTGGGTCAGCACACTTCCCGCATCGTCCTCCAGCGTCGGGACCAGCCCCTGCGGGTTGATGGCAAGATAGGCGGGAGCGCATTGTTCGCCCTTGCGAAGGTGGTGGGCGAGATGCTCGGCGGGCAAGCCCTTGAGATTCAGCGCGATCCTGACCCGGTATGACGCGCTGCTGCGGAAATAGCCGTGCAGCTTCATCGGAACCCTCCCTTCCCAAATTTGTCGTTTGTTATGGCCTTCGCATTGACGCTATCCATATTGTAAGTATGCTGTCAATCAGCCAACAAAAATGACGGGAGAGAGCCCATGGAAGCCGTGTTGAAGACCCCGGAACGCGAGGCGTTCTATAAGAAGATCGACGGCGAAAATCTCTCCGCGCTGTGGAACGTAATGGGCGATCTGATCACGCCGGAACCAAGGAGCGCCTGCCGGCCGCACCTCTGGAAGTTCGACGCCATCCGCGCCTTCATGACCGAGGCCGGCAAGCTCATCACCGCCAAGGAAGCCGAGCGGCGGGTGCTGGTTTTGGAAAATCCCGGTCTGCGCGGGCAGTCGAAAATAACGACCTCTTTGTTCGCCGGCGTGCAGATGGTGGTTCCCGGCGATATTGCGCCGGCCCACCGGCATAGCCAGTCGGCGCTGCGCTTCGTGCTCGAAGGCAAGGGCGCCTATACCGCCGTTGACGGCGAGCGCACCGCGATGGCGCCCGGCGACTTTGTCATTACGCCCTCGATGACGTGGCACGACCATTCCAACGAGACGTCTGAGCCGATGTTCTGGCTCGACGGGCTCGACATTCCGATGGTGCAGTTTTTCGATGCGTCGTTCGCGGAAGGGTCGAACGAGGACCAGCAGAAGATCACGCGGCCCGCCGGCGACAGCTTTGCCCGCTACGGCCACAACCTCCTGCCGGTCGACGAGAAGCGCGCCTCCAAGACCTCGCCGATCTTCAATTATCCCTATAGCTACACCCGCGAGGCGCTGGAGAGTGCGAAAGTGCGCAATGAATGGGACGCCTGCCATGGGCTGAAGCTGAAATTCTCCAACCCCGAGACCGGCGATTTCGCGATGCCGACCATCGGCACCTTTATCCAGCTGTTGCCGAAAGGTTTCAAGACCGCGCGCTATCGTGCGACCGACGCCACCGTGTTCGCGGCGATCGAAGGCAAGGGACGCACGCGGATCGGCGAACAGACTTTTGAGTGGGGCCCGCGCGATTTGTTCGTGGTGCCGAGCTGGCAGTGGGTCACCCACGAGGCGGAAGCCGACTCGGTCTTGTTCAGCTTTTCGGATCGCCCGGTGCAGCAGAAGCTCGATCTGTTCCGCGAAGACCGCGGCAATGCGTGAGGTCTTCATTGCGAGGAGCGAAGCGACGACTTCACCTCGCCCCGCTTGCGGGGAAAGGTCGGAGACGAAGCGATAGCGAAGTCTCCGGGTGAGGGGGACTATCCGCGAGTCCGAATGTGTAGAGAGCCCCGCGGGGCGAGGGAGAAGCTCACCGCCAGTGCAACAGCCGCGTCTCCAGCAGATTGATCAGCTTGCCGACGGCGAGCCCGAACAGCGACAGGATGACGACGCCGGCTAGCAGCTGATCGGTTTGCATCAGATTGCCGGCTTGCAGCACGAAGGCGCCGATGCCGTACTCCGCGCCGATCATCTCCGCGCTCACCACGAGCAGCAGCGCGACTGAGGCCGTGATGCGGAAGCCTGCAAGGATCGAGGGCAGTGCGCCCGGCCAGATCACCTTCCGCACGATGGTTGGAAACGGCACATTGAAGCTCTGCGCCATCCGGATCAGATTGCGCGGCACGTTATCGACGCCGCTATAGACCGAGATCGCGGTCGAGAAGAACACCCCAAGCGCGATGGTCGCGATCTTCGGTTCCTCGCCGATCCCGAGCCACAGGATCAGAAGTGGCAACAGCGCGATCTTCGGGATCGGAAACAGCGCCGAGATGAAGGTGATGCCGACGCTGCGCGCCAGCGCCGAGAGCCCGATCGCAAAGCCTGTGATGATCCCGGCCGCAGTGCCGAGGGCCCAGCCGACGCCGATGCGCATGATCGAATACGACAGATGCTGCCAGAGCGCGCCCGAGATCGCGAGCTGATAGATCGCCCGCGCGATGGCTGATGGCGCCGGGAGGAACAGCGGATTGATAAGCGCGGTGCCGGCGGCGAGTTGCCAGAGCGCGATCACCAGCACCAGCGCGATCCAGCCGCCATAACGGCCGGTCGAGGGGATAAAACCTCCGCCGCGAAACTCGACCCGCCGCGTGTCCGACGCGGCCTCGGTTTTCGGCCGATCTTCCGATGTCGCGCGGTCAAGCATGCTGGACCTCGCGCTCGGCATCGATCGCCTCCTCGCGGATCAGCGACCACAGCTCGTTCTGCAACGCCAGCAATTTGCCGCGGGCATCGATCGCACCGCGCTCGCCGCGCGTCATCGGGATGGTGACGACCTCGCGGACACGGCCGGGGCGCCGCGACAGCACGACGATGCGATCGGCGAGCCGGATCGCTTCCTCCAGATTATGCGTGACATAGACCGCGCCCATCGCGCCGTCGGCGAGCAGGCGGACAAAATCCTCCATCAGGAGTTCGCGGGTCTGCGAGTCCAGCGCCGACAGCGGCTCGTCCATCAGCAGGATCGCAGGACGCACGGCAAGCGCGCGGGCAATGCCGACGCGCTGGCGCATGCCGCCGGAAAGCTGCTTGGGATAGGCGCCGCGAAAATCAGAGAGGCCGGTGCGGCGCAGCGCGTCATCGACCAGCGCCCGGCGCTCGCTTGCGGCAAGCGCCGTATGCAGCAGCGGAAACTCGACATTGGCCTCGACCGTAGACCAGGGCAGCAGCGCAAAGTCCTGAAACACGAAGGTCAGCGGATTGAAGCTGCCCGCCGGCGGCGCGCCACGCCATCCGGCGACGCCCGAGGCCGGCTGCAACAGGCCACCGAGGATCGACAGCAGCGTGCTCTTGCCGCAACCCGACGGACCGACAATCGCCGCCACCTCGCCCGAACTCACGGTGAACGACACGTCGTCGAGCACCTCGAGCGTGCCGAAGCGATGGCGGATATGGTGGGCGATCAGGTCCATCTTATCAGTTCGTCTCCGGTCCATCGTCCTAAGCACCGTCATTGCGAGGAGCGAAGCGACGAAACAATCCAGCTTTCCCATGCGGCGCTATGGATTGCTTCGCTTCGCTCGCAATGACGGCTGCGGCAATTGCCGCGGCATCAATCCGCTTTCACGAAATCCTTGTCGATGATGGTATCCGCGTCAAACCCCTTGTCGACAAAACCCTGCCCCTGCAGCCATTTGATCTGGTTGTCGACATTCTTCACATCAAGCTTGCCGTCAGGATCGACATAGGCGCAGTTGCCGGCCACCTGCTCGACCGAAAGGTTGGTGTACTTGGCGATGATCTCGAGTATTGGCTTGGTCTTGTCATTGATCGCGGCATTGCCGTCTTTGACGGTCGACAGGACCACGTCGTGATATTCGCGGTCGGCGCGCTCCAGTGCAGTCAAAAGCTTGGTCACCAGCGCCTTGTTCGCGAGCGTCCTGGGCGAAGCGAACACAGCGCCGAGCTGCCACGGCGTCTCATCGCCGACCCAGCCCAATAGTTTGGCGCCGCCGTCGTCCATCAATTTTCGCGCGGTCGAAACCGGCAACAGCGCGGCATCGACGGTCTCGCCCTTGAGCGCGGCGGCCGCGTTCGACAACGATTGCAACGGCACGATGGTCACGTCCGAGACCTTGAAGCCATATTTGTCGGCGAGCAGGCCGAGCGAATAGTGGAAGCTGGAGCCCACCTGCGTCACCGCGACGCGCTTGCCCGCGAGATCCTTCGGCGTTTTGAGGCCGGCTTCGTATGCCTTGTTGCTGGCGAAATAGCCGATCAGGGGATAGCCGGCCTTTTCCCGGCTCATGCCGCCGATCACCTTCAGCGTGCCCTTGCCGGCGAGGTTATAGAGACCCGCGGTGAAGGCGGTGATGCCGAAATCGACATCGCCGGAGGTGGTCGCAACCGCGATCGGTTGCGCCGCGTCGAAGAATTTCAGTTCGACATCAAGGCCGACCTCGCGGAAATAGCCCTTATCCTGCGCGATAAACACTGGCGCCGATGATTGCAGGCGTAACACGCCGATCTTTGCCTTCAGCGGCTCCTCGGCACGCGCGACGACGCTAGCCGACAATGCCAACAACCCAGCCAGCGCCGCTCGCGCCCACCCGTTCATACGCATTTCCTCCGTCTCGACTAAACGCCCTGGGGCACCGCCTGGTCGCGCCCGATGAAGGCGCCCTGTTGCTTGAGCGCCTGTTGCAGCTTTTCTATCGCAATGTCTCGCGGCGGCGTATTACCCGAAAGCGCTAACGCGGCGGCGGTGCCGGCGGCCTCCCCCATCGCAAAGCAGGCGCCGGAAACGCGCGCCGCCGACTGGCCATCATGGGTCATAGAGGCGCAACGGCCGGCAACGAGCAGATTGTCGATGCCCTCGGGCACCAGCATGCGATAGGGCATTTCGTTGTAGCCGCGCGATTCCGGGATCGGCGGAAACTTGAAGATCACGTCGCCCGCGACATGAACCTCCATCGGCCAGCCATTGACGGCGATGGAATCGTCGAACGATGCGCAGCCGAGCACGTCGTCGCCGGAGAGCTGATAGAGGCCTACGAGGCGCCGCGTCTCGCGGATGCCGAGCTGCGGCGGCAGGTCGACGATGTAGGAATTTTCAAACCCCGGCACGGTGCGCAGGAACTGGAATGCCTCCACCGCCTGGCGGCGGCCGTCGATTTCGCCGCGCGTGAGATCATCCGGCTCGAGGCCGTTGATGGCGCTGCCGTCATCACGCTTCAATTGCGTAAAGTTGACCCGCCATTCGATTGGCGAACGTTGTGGCCGCACGATGGCGGCCTTGCGCGGAAATTTATGTGTGCCGCGCGCTTCCGCCTGCTCCATCAGCTGTGGGATCGTGCGCCATGCATCGCCCGCTTTGGCGGGATCGATGCCGTTGAGGCGAAACATCATCGAGGGATAGAGCATGTGGCCGTGGCCGTCGCCGACCTCGTAGGGCGCGCCCGCCCAGGCCGCGAGATCGCCGTCGCCGGAGCAGTCGATGAAAATATCCGCGCGGATCGCCTGCCGTCCGGCCTTCGTCTCCACGAACAGCGCGTTGACGCGCGTCTCGTCTTGCATCGCGACACCGGCGCCGAGCGCATGAAAGAGGATATCGACTTCATGTTCGGCCAGCAGATCATCGGCCGCGATCTTGTAGGCCGCGGTGTCATAGGCCTGCGCAAAGATCTTGCCGAGGATGAGATGCGGCTTGTTCAATCCATCGAGCCGATCGATCCGCGCGAGCAGATCGGACGCAACGCCTCGCACGACGCGATGCATCTCACCATGCACATTGGCGTGAAGCCCGCAGAAATTGGTGACGCCGGCCGCCGTACCCATGCCGCCGAGGAAGCCATAGCGTTCGACGAGCAGCGTGCGCCGCCCGGCTCGCGCGGCAGCCACCGCGGCCGCGATGCCGGCGGGACCACCGCCGAGCACGGCGACTTCATACTCGCCGTAGATCGGAATCTGGCGCGCAGGCTCTTCGATCGTTCTGGTCGACACGTTCCGGCTCCCGGCCGCCTAAGAGGTCACGACCGGGTTAGGGAATTTTGGCCAGCGCGGCAAGGGCAACCCTGCTGCAAAACCTCACGCCTTGCTCCAATTTGCCGCGCGCTTTTCGGCAAAGGAAGCGAGGCCTTCGGAAGCCTCCCCGGTCTGCCGCTTGTCCGAATGCAGCTTGACCAGCCGCTTGTAGGCGGCATCGTCGACAGCCATGCCGCCGAAGGAGCTTTCCATCGCAAGCCGCTTGGTCTCGGCCAGCGCGTCGGGCGCGTTGGCGAGCAATTGCTCGACGACCTTGGCACCCGCGGCTTCCAGCTCGGCTAATGGCACCACCTCGTGCACAAGGCCGATGCGGCGTGCGTCCTCTGCGCCGAAGCGTTCGCCGGTCAGGGCATAGCGGCGCACCTGGCGGACGCCGATGGAATCGCAGAGCTGCGGGATGATGATGGCCGCCGTCAGGCCCCAGCGCACCTCGGTGATCGAGAACAGCGCATTGTCCGCCGCGATCACGACGTCGCAGGCCGAGATGATGCCGGTGCCACCGCCAAAGCAGCCGCCCTGCACCAGCGCCACCGTCGGGATCGGCAGCCGGTTGAGCCGCTGCACCGCTTCGAAGGTCGCCTGCGACACCACCTCGTTCTCGGCCGGCGACTTCGGCCGCACACCATTGATCCATTTCAGGTCGGCGCCAGCCTGGAAATGCTTGCCATTGCCCTTCAACACCACGACCCGCAGCGACGGCTTCTTGCCGAGTTCCTCCATCGCCGACAGCACGCCGTTGATGAGACCGCCATCATAGGCGTTGTTCACCTCCGGACGGTTCAAGGTGACGGTTGCGACCCCGCGGGCGTCGAGGTCCCACAGAACAGGATTTGACATTTTTCTGATGCTCGTGATGTGGCCGCCGCCATTTCGCGGCGTCCAGGATTGACCCATGCGTGCGACACGGTTGCGCCGCGCGTGAGTTTATTTGAAACTAGGGCGATCCTACCACGCCTGACAGGACATCCACACGATGCGGATATGCATTTTCGGCGCAGGGGCCGTCGGCAGCCATTTTGCGGTCCGGCTGGCAGATGCCAGCCACGACGTCTCCTGCGTGATACGCGGACCGCATCTGGCCGCGATGAAAGCCAAGGGATTGACGCTGCGCGTCGGCGACAAGGAGACGCATGTAAAGGTGAGCGCCTCCGACGACCCGGCTGCGCTCGGGCCGCAAGACCTCGTCATTTCGACGCTGAAGGCGACCGGCGTGGCGAACCTTGCGCGCGGCCTGAAGCCGCTGCTGGGCGCAGATACGCCCGTCATCTTCGCCCAGAACGGCATTCCCTGGTGGTACGACATCGGCCTGCCGGCCCACCACCCTGCCCCGCCCGATCTTGCCTTTCTCGATCCCGGCGGCGCGCTGCGTGCGGCGATCCCGAAAGAGCGCATCATCGGCGGCGTGATCTACTCGTCTAACGAGGTGATCGAGCCCGGCGTGGTCGCCAACCTCTCGCCGGACCGCAATATGCTCGTGATCGGCGAATGCGACGACCGCGAGAGCGAGCGCATCGGCAAGCTGCGCGCGCTGCTCGAAGCCGCGAAGATCACCTCCCCTCCGCCGCCGCAGATCAGGGAGACGATCTGGTCAAAACTTCTCACCAACATGTCGATGTCGGTGCTGTGCGTGCTCACCGGCCAGACCGCACGCGGCGTCCGCGACGAGCCGGCGCTGCGAGACGTGATCCCGCGCCTGCTGGATGAGGCCAACGCCGTCGCCAGGAGCTGCATCCCGACTGTCAAGCTGCTGTCGCGCTCGGGGCCGGCGCCCGAGCACAAGCCCTCGATCCTGCAGGATTACGAGCTCGGCCGCGCCATGGAGATCGATGTGCTGGTGCGCGCACCGGCGGCCTTCGCGCGCGCCGCGGGACTGTCGACCCCGATGCTCGATCTGATCGGGGGGCTCGCGACCCAGCACGCACGGGACAAGGGACTGTACCAGCCAGGATAGGGAGGCCCGAACATGCAGCTCAAGGACAAGGTTTGCATCGTCACCGGCGGCGCCAGCGGCATCGGTGAGGCCACAGCCCGCGCCTTTGCCGAAGCCGGCGCGCGCGGCGTCGTGGTGGCCGATCTCAAGAGCTCGCGCGACCGGTTGGCGCAGGTTGCCGGCGACATCGACGGCCTCGCCGTCACCGCCGATGTCGGGCAGGAGGAGGATATTCTGGCGCTGATCGCGGCGACTGAGGCCAAATACGGCGCGGTCGACGTGTTCTTCTCCAATGCCGGCCTGTCGCGCAAGGGACAAGAAAGTGCCTCCGACGCCGACTGGGACGTGAGCTGGCGCGTGCATGTGATGAGCCATGTGTTCGCCGCCCGTGCACTGGTGCCGAAAATGCTGGCGCGCGGCTCCGGCTATCTCCTCAATACGGCCTCCGCCGCGGGCCTGCTCGCCTCGCTGAATTCCATGCCGTATGGCGTGACGAAAAACGCGGCGGTCGCGCTCGCCGAGCATCTCGCCATTCAATATGGCGAGCGCGGCATTGGCGTCTCCGTGCTCTGTCCGCAGTCGGTGCAGACGGGCATGACCACGCCGGGCCCCAGCGCAGCGCGGGTCGACGGCGTGCTGCAGCCGTCGGAAGTGGCGCGCATGGTGATCGAGGCGATGGAAGAGGGGCGCTTCCTGATCCTGTCGCACCCGACCGTGCAGGGATACATGGAACGCAAAGTGGCCAACCGTGATCGGTGGCTCGCCGGCATGCGGCGCTTGCGCGACAGGATTTATGGCGGATCGGTTGGGTAGTCGCATCGCGCCGCGCTCTATCTCCTCATCCTGAGGAGCCGCGAAGCGGCGTCTCGAAGGATGAAGCCCGAGAGGGTCCGGGCCTCATGGTTCGAGACGGCGCTTACGCGCCTCCTCACCATGAGGATCAACGATCAAGCAATCGCGTCGGCGAGGTCCTTCATCGTCGGCACGAGAATGTCCGGCTGGTGCGGCGTTTCGCCGAAGGGGCGCGAGCGGCGGTCGATGAAGGCAGTGCGCATGCCGGCGGATTTGGCGCCGATGCAATCGAAGGCGTGGTTGGCGACGAACAGGATCTGATCCATCGGCAAGCCCAACAGCTCCGCGGCTTTGGTGTAGGTCGCGACATGCGGCTTGAAGGAGCCGGCTTCCGCGACCGAAATGACGCGGTCGAACGGGATGTTGTGATAGCGCTTCGCCGTCTCCAGCATGTCGGGATCGCCATTGGAGAGCACGACGAGCTTGTACTTGGTCTGCAACTTGGCGAGCGCCGCCGGCACTTCCGGAAATGGCTTCAGCTTCTCGATCTCGCCGACGAGAGTGTGCACCTCTTCCTTCGTATAATTGATGCCGGCGCGATCCATCACATGCGCCACCGAGCGATGGCCGATCTCGCGATAGGGCGTGTGCTCGCGATGCAGCAGCGCATCGATCATCGAATTTTCGAAATGCGTGCGCCGCCACCAGGTGACGAAGGAATTGGGATCGCCGCCAAAACCCTTCGCCTTCAGGAAGGGAGTGGCGATCGCAGTCAATCCGCCCTGCATGTCGACCACGGTGCCGTACTGGTCGAACATGCAGGCTTTGACATTGGCCTTGATGGAGTCGATGCTCATCGCGTCCCCGTCACAGCGCCTGAATGCCGAGCCGGCCGAGCAGCTTGCGGTCCGCAGCATCCTCGGGATTGGCCGCGGTCAATAGCGTATCGCCGACGAAGATCGAATTCGCGCCGGCAAAGAAGCATAGCGCCTGCATCTCGTCGGTCATGGCGGAGCGACCGGCAGAGAGCCTCACGAACGAGGTCGGCATCATGATGCGCGCCAGCGCGACGACACGGACGAACTCGATCGGCCCGACCGGATCGGCCTTGGCGAGCGGCGTGCCGGGAATCGGGATCAGCATGTTGATCGGCACGCTTTCGGGCGGCTCCGGCAGATTGGCGAGCGTCACCAGCATGTCGATGCGGTCCTGCTCACTTTCGCCCATGCCCAGGATGCCGCCGCAGCAGACCTTCATGCCGGATTGCCGGACATGCTCCAGCGTCTCCAGGCGATCGGAGAAAGTGCGCGTCGATGTTACCTTCGGATAATAGCGCTCCGACGTATCGATGTTGTGGTTGTAATAGTCGAGGCCGGCCTCGTTCAGCCGGTCCGCCTGCTCGCGGTCGAGCATACCGAGCGTCATGCAGGTTTCCATGCCGAGCGCCTTCACCGCGCTGAGGATCTCGACAATCGCATCCATGTCGCGCGGCTTCGGGTTACGCCACGCGGCGCCCATGCAATAGCGCGTCGCGCCGCCCTCTTTGGCCTTGCGCGCTTCCGCGACGATGGTGTCGACATCCATGAGCTTCGAGGCTGCAAGTCCCGTCGCATGATGCGACGACTGGCTGCAATAGCCGCAATCCTCGGGGCAACCGCCGGTCTTGATGTTGAGCAGCCGGCTGAGTTGCACGCGGTTCGGATCGAAATGCTGGCGATGCAGCGATTGCGCGCGGAACAGGAGATCGTTGAACGGCAGGCGATAGATCGCCGCCGCGGTATCGCTGCTCCATGGCGCAGGCGCTATTACGGGCGCCATCGCGGCAGCCTCGTCCCTCACTTCAAGCATTCGAAATTCTCCGAAGACGTTTGGCTTGTTATTCTCGCATGATCTTTGCGGAAAACCGCTGCACACTTTTCCCGATCATGCGCTGGCGGCCGGACCATTACATGATCCGCAGGCGAGCGCCAGCGAGGCAAGTTCCGCGATCCGGAAATTGACGCGGTCAAATCCGCATGGCAGCGATCCACGCGGCGAACGCATCCAGCGCTTCCGTCATCACCTCGGCGTCCTTGCGCCCTGAGCGCACGGGTACGTGGAAGGAATGATCGGCGGCTTCGAGGAAATGCAGTGTCGCGCGGGAGCCGAGCTTCTTCACCACGGGCTTCAGGAGATCGGGCTCGGCCAGCTTGTCGGCCGTGCCCTGCAGGAACAGCATCGGGATTTTGACCTCCACGAGATGATCGGCGCGCTCGACGGAGGGCTTACCGGCCGGATGCAGCGGAAAGCCGAAGAAGGCGAGGCCGACAACATTCGCAAGCGGGGCCTTCGCCTGCGCTTGCGAGGTCATGCGCGCGCCAAAGGATTTTCCGCCTGATATCAGCGGCAGGCCAGGACAGTGCTGTGCGGCGGACGCAACCGCGGCGCGCACGGCGGCATGCGCGATCCCTGGCGGATCGGGCCGCTTGCTGCCCTTTTCCATATAGGGGAATTGATAGCGCAGTGTCGCGACGTTGCGTTCGGAAAGACCTGCGGCTACGGCCGCCATGAACGCATGCGTCATGCCGGCGCCCGCACCATGGGCGAACACAAAGCAGGCACGCGACTGCGCGGGCCTGGTCAGCAACGCCGACACCACACCCGCGCTTCCGGTTTCGATCTTCAGCTCAGTGTCGTTCATGGCGTTACGGTCGGTTGGCGAGCGCGCTCACGATGGTCTTGATATTGTGTCCCATCAACTCGATGTAGGTGGGCGCTTCGCCGTCGGCACCGGTCAGGCTGTCGGAATACAACGTTCCTCCAACCGCCGCACCCGATTCCGAGGCGATCTGACGAATCAGCCGGGGGTCGCTGATGTTCTCCAGGAACACCGCCGGGATCTTCTCGGCCTTGATCTGCGTGATGAGGCTGGCGATGTCGCGTGCGCTCGGCTCGCTGTCGGTCGAGACGCCCTGCGGCGCCAGGAAGGCGATGCCATAGGCGCCGGCGAAATAGCCGAACGCGGCGTGGGTCGAGATCACCTTGCGACGATCGGGTGGTATTTGAGCCACCGCATCGTGGATGTCGTGGTCGAGCCTTTTCAGGATTGCCAGATAGGCATCCGCGTTCGCCTTGTAGATATCCGCGTTAGCGGGATCGGCAGCCACCATGGCATCGCGGATGTTGGCGACGTAGATCGCGACATTCGCCACGGATTGCCAGGCATGCGGGTCGAGCGAGCCCGGCTCATGGTGACGACTGAGAAGCTCGCTCGCATCGATCTTGCGCGGCGCGACGCCATTGCTGGCCGTGACGACGCTGGCCTTGCTGCCCGAGGACTCGATCAATCGCGGCAACCATCCCTCAAGGCCGAGACCGTTGACGATCAGCAGCCGCGCGCTCCGCACCGACTGCGCATCGGCGGCCGTCGGCGTATAGACGTGGATGTCGCTGTTCGACCCGACCAGCGTCGCGACATCGGCGCGATCGCCGCCGACATTGCGCGCGAGGTCGCCGAGGATCGAGAAGGTTGCCACGACTTTCAAGCGGCCGGACTTGTCCTGGGCGGAGGCGGGCTGAGCCACAAAACTCACGATGAAGCTGGCCAGCACCGAACACAGCAGCAACACCGCGCGAGCTCTTGAGTTACGCGTGGGATACTGAACCGTGTTGAAGGCCGGCCGGGTCATCCGTGAGTGATAGCTCAATGTAGGGCTCCAGGGTCGGAGTTGAGTTCTCTTATGTTATGTTATAACGTAACACCCATGTTCCGACGAGATGTCAAGTCAAGTCCGGGGTGCCTGAGATCACGGATCGTGGCGACACCTGGTTTCGCTTCCTTCAGCACTTCACAAAGCGCGGTCATGCTGCAGTCTCAATGATGCGTGAAAGGCCGGTGGGTTTGACAAAGGCGGGGCCGACACTGTTGCGCAAGCTCACACGACAATGCGGTGCCTACCTCGCATTGGTTGCGCTCGCGTTGCAGCTTGCGTTGTCGTTCGGCCATCTCCATGCCCGAGACATTTCCGCGTCCGGAATTGCGTTTGCCGAAGCGAGCGCCGATGGCTGGCATCAAGCCCGCGCGGAAGTGTCAAAACCATCGCCATCGAAACTGGCTGATGATGAAGACCTCTGCCCGGTCTGCTTCTCGGGCTTCCTGCTCTCGACATCCTTCGTTCCGAACGCGCCGCAACCGCCGGTCTCGTTCGCATTCGAATCCATCGACCGTCGTTTCGCGCGCACCATCGCCCTTGTCGCCGCGATTCGGCGCGCGCCGTTCCAGCCGCGCGCTCCGCCGCTGGCCTGAGAGCATTTAAGCCTCTCCGGCGTGTGGTGACTGCCTGCGGGCAGTCCATCGCGCCTGCCCGCATTCAAGCCCGATGGACCTTCTGTCATGAAACGATCAATCGCCGGCGCATGCGCTGGCCTGCTGTCGTCGCTGCTGATAACAGGCGCCGACGCGCACCCGCATGTCTGGGTCACCCTCCACAGCGAAATCCTCTATGCGGCCGACGGCAGCATGACCGGCGTCCGCCATGCCTGGAAATTCGACGACATGTTTTCGGCCTATGCGCTGCAAGGCATCCACCATGCGAAGAAAGGCCAGTACACGCGCGAGGAACTCGCCTCCCTCGCCCAGTTGAACGTCGACTCGTTGAAGGAGTACGACTACTTCACCTTTGCGCGGGGCGACGGCAAGAAGCTAAAATTCGCAGGACCGATCGATTACTGGCTTGAATACGCGAACCCGTCGCTGGTTCTGCACTTCACCCTGCCCTTGAAATCCCCCGCTGCGGCAAAGGCCCTTCAGGTCGAGGTTTACGATCCCACGATCTTTGTCGACTTCGAATTCGCCAAGGAGAAGCCGGTCGCACTCGACGGCGCGCCGCCGCAATGCCTGCTCTCCGTTGATCTGCCGCACCAACCGACGCCGGCCGAGCAGATGCGGCTCAGCCAGCTTGATGCCACACCCCTCGATGCGTCCAGCCCCTTTGCCGAGATCTTTGCCAACAAGATGATGGTGAGGTGTCCGTGATGTCCTCGTTCCATCGGAAGCGCGCGCACTTCAAAAATCTAGCGGCCGTTCTTGCAGCATTGGCCGTGACCTTCGCCGCCGGCGCGGCACTGGCGCAAGGCACGCCGTTCGGCGCCCCGCATCCGGCGAGCGCAGCGATGTCAGGCTCGGGCCTGGTCGACTGGATTTTCGCCGAGCAAGCGGCGTTCTATCGCTCGCTGTCGGCCTACATCCGCGCGAGCAAGGACGACGGCGCGGCGATGTGGGGATTGTTCGGCATCTCGTTCCTGTACGGCATCTTTCATGCCGTTGGCCCCGGACACGGCAAGGCCGTGATCTCCTCCTATCTCGTCGCCAATGAGGAGACCTGGCGCCGCGGCGTTACGCTGTCGTTCGTGTCTGCGGGCATTCAATCCGTCGTCGCCGTCATTATCGTCGCGATCGCGGCCGTCTTGCTCGAGGCGACCGCAAAGACAATCGGATGGACGGTCCATATCGTCGAGATCGTCAGCTATGCGCTGATCATCCTGATCGGCTTGCGCTTGCTCTTCGTCAAAGGACGCTCCTTCCTGATCGCCTGTCGCCAGTTCGAGTGGCCGATAAGGCAGCTCGAGGCCGCGCCTTCGGCGGCCGGGATCAGCAGTGCCTTTCATCGTCACAACACAGGCCTGATCAGTTGCAGCCATTGCGAGGCCGACCATGGCTTCCATTGCAACGGCGACCATGATCACGATCACCACGCTTCCGCCTGGGGCCATGCGCACGGACCGGAGCCCGCGGAGCTCGGCGGCGCCGGCGGCTGGCGGCGTGGTCTGTCCGCCGTGATGGCGGTGGGACTGCGTCCCTGTTCCGGAGCGATCATCGTTCTGATCTTTGCGCTGGCGCAGGATCTATTCTGGACCGGCGTCGGCGCGACGCTGCTGATGGGACTGGGCACGGCGCTCACCGTCGCCGTGATCGCAACGCTTGCGGTCAGCGCGCGGCAAATCGCAGGCCGTATCGCGTCGGCGCAATCAGGATGGGGCATGCTCGCCATGAGGGCGATCGAAGTCGGCGCCTCGACACTCATGATTGCCTTCGGCGCCCTGCTGCTCGCCGGCTACATGGCAAGCGAGCAGCTCTGGATGTTCACGGGATAGCGTGACGCCATGCCCGGCGTCACACCTGCGGCGAGGGCGGCAGGGGCACGCTCTGGGCATGGCGAAACAGGTTTTGCGGGTCGTATTCCGCCTTCACCGACATCAGGCGCGGAAGATTGTCGCCCCAATACGCCTCGGCATAATCGGTGAGGTCGAGGTCGCAATAATTCACATAGGATGCGCCGGGCATGAAGGGCCGCATCCCCGCATAGACCTTCGCGACATCGGCGACATGCGAGGCCGTGTCGGACGCTTTGGTCCAGCTCGAATAATACTGGATGCAGAATTGTGTCCCGGCGCGGCGCGGAAAGGCCGTATCGGTCGCGGCGACATCGGCGATCTTGCCGCCATAGCCGTCGCAGAGCAGCGCCACGCCGCTGACGGCTGCTGTTGCCGACATCATCGTTTCGATCGCATCGGTGGGCAGCGGCGTCAGTACGTAATCCGACTTCGCCTTCATGTAGACCGATTCGTAATCAAGCGGTCCGGCAAAATGCTTCACCGCATTGATGAAACTGAGCGACAGGATCGACAGCGCCGATGACGGCTTGTCCATCTTGAGCATGGGACCGAGTTGCGCGCGCAGCTCACTTTCGCTGCCGACCGACTGGCCGATGCAGCGTAGCGTGACCTTGCTGCCGCTCGTCGATTGCACCTTCATGATGGAGGTAATGTTGCTCGGAGCGTTCGGCGCCCAGGCCTGCCACGCCGCAAACAGCTTTGTGGCTGCCGCCTGCGACGACGTCCAGGTGACGCCGAACACCAGCGCGCTCTTCAGCGGAAAGACGTGCAGCTTGAACTCGGTGGCGATGCCAAAACTGCCGCCGCCGCCCCCCCTGCAGGCCCAGTAGAGATCGGGCTCCGACGTCGCATTCGCAACGCGGATCTGCGATTGGCTGTCGACCACGGTGACTTGATCGAGACTATCGCAGGTAAGACCATGCGAGCGCGCGAGCAGCCCGTGTCCGCCGCCGAGGATATGGCCGGAGATGCCGACCGTCGGGCAGCTGCCCGCCTGCAGTGCCAACCCCTGCGCGGCAACGGCCTGATAGATCTGATAGAGCGAGGCGCCGGAACCGGCCGTGACCAGATTGGCCTCGGTGTCGACGGTGATCCCAGCCATGCCGCGCAAATCGATCACGACGTTGGTCGATTGCGAAAAGCCTTCATAGGAATGACCGCCGCAGCGGACCGCGAAAGAGAGCTGGTTGCTCTGCACCCAGTCGATCATGACTGCGACCGCGTGCTCGGTCTTGCAGACGGCACGTAACGCCGGGCTCAACTGTGTCCGCGTGTTGGCCGCCGGCAGGTACGTCTTGTACTGACTGTCGGAGGGCCGCAGGAACAGCACATCGCTGGCGGAAAGATTGGGCAGCGGCGGAAGCGCTGGGGCCGGCGCGGCCTGTGGCGCGGGCGGCGGCTCGGCGGTGACTGCCGGCGGATTGTCGGTGCGCGGCAACTCATCGACGCGAAGCGGATGTTCCATGGCCCCCTCCGGTATGATGGCAAGATTTGCATGAGAAGACCTGCTCGCCGTGTCCTCGAGGCGGCATATCACCTCAAGTTGCCATGATTATGTCCTGATGGCCTGGCGTGTGGACGATCTTTCGGCTCTACCCGGCCTGTTCGTCCCCCGATCCGGTTGTCTGTGCACGCAATGTGGTCCACCTTGGTCCGCGACAGGGGACCTGAAGCATGACCACCGAAGCCATTGCCGATTCAATGCCGGCCCGCGACATCGCGGGTGAAGCCGACATCACGCAGCGGCGGATGCGGCACCGGGTGGTGCTGGCCTCGATCCTCGGCAACGGGCTGGAATGGTTCGACTTCGTCGCTTACGGCTATTTCGCCAGTATCGTCGCCGACGTGTTCTTTCCGGCCGAGAGCAATCTGTCGCTGCTTCTGACCTACGCCACCTTTGCCGTGGGTTTTGTGGTGCGGCCGATCGGCGGCATCCTGATCGGCGCCTATGCCGACCGCTACGGACGCCAGCGGGCGCTATCGCTGCTGATTGTGATGATGGCGTTCGGCACTCTGACGCTTGGGCTGACGCCAAGCTATGCCAGCATCGGGATCATCGCGCCCGTCATCGTCGTGCTCGGCCGCGTGGTGCAGGGCATTTCCATCGGCGGCGAGTTCGGCAGCGCCACGGCACTGCTGGTCGAATATGCGCCCCCCAACCGGCGCATGATGTATGGCAGCTTCCAGATGTCATCGCAGGCGATCGGCCGCGTGCTCGCGACCACGATCGGGCTTGGCGTGCTGCTGACGTTTTCGTCTGACGCCGTAAAGGCCGGCGCGTGGCGGATTCCGTTCCTGCTCGGCTCGTTGATCGGGCCGTTCGGCTTTTATGTGCGCTACAAAATCGCGGAGTCGCCAGAGTTCCAGCAGATGCGCAAGAGGTCGCACGTCGCACGTACGCCGGTCCGCGAGGTGCTCGGGCAACATTGGCTGCCGATCATCTGCGCCATCGGGCTCACGATCATCGGCACCTCGCTCACCTATATCTGGAACACCTATCTGCCGACCTATGTCGTCAAGCAATTGCACCTTCCGCTGTGGCAGGGGCTGTTCGGGGTCGCCGTCACGTCCGCGCTCGGCATCTTCGCTTGCGTATTCGGCGGCTGGCTCGCCGATCGCTACGGCGGCTACCGCACCTTCTTCCTGTTCACCACGATCTCCGCGCTAATCTCTTATCCGTTCTTCGCCTATGTGCTGGCGGAACCGAGCTTCGGCCGCCTGTTCCTCGCGCAATTCGTGGTGCTGATGGTGTTCGGGCTGTTGCAGGGATCCGGCCCCGGGCTGCTCGCGGGCCTGTTCCCCGTCGAGGTGCGCTCCACCGGCATGGCGATCGCCTACAATGTCGGCGTCACCGTGTTCGGCGGGTTTGCGCCGCTCACCGTCACCTGGCTGATCGACACGACCGGCAGCAAGCTGGTGCCGGCGTATTACATCATTGCGGCAGGTGTGCTCTCGATCGTGGTGGTCGCCAGCACATATCGCCGCGTGCGACAGGGCGGTGGATGAGACTGCAGTGACGATGGTGACAAACGCTCCGCCACCGCTCTCCTGGTTCGGCATCATCCGGCTCGGCCTGGTGCAGACTGCGCTCGGCTCGGTCACGGTTCTCACCATGGCAACGCTTAACCGCGTCATGGTGGTGGAGCTCGGCCTGCCCTCGATGCTCCCCGGCATTCTGGTCGGCCTGCATTATGCGATGCAGGTGCTGCGGCCGCGTCTTGGCTATGGCTCCGATATCGGCGGGCGGCGGACGCCATGGATCGTTGGCGGCATGTTGCTGCATGCAACCGGCGGCGCGCTTGCCGCGGTCGCGACCGCCTGGATGGCGACGCACCTCTTCCTCGGCATCGCGCTCGCTGTCATTGCCTTCATCATGATCGGTATCGGCGTCTCGGCGGCCGGGACCTCGCTGCTGGTGCTGCTCGCCAAGCGCACCGAACCGTCGCGACGCAGCACCGCGGCCTCGATCGCCTGGATCATGATGGTAACGGGCTTCATCGGCACGACTGCCGCGGCCGGCTACGCGCTCGATCCGTTCTCGGGCCCAAGGCTGGTGGTGGTTTGCTCATCGGTCTCCGTGATCGCGATGATCCTCACACTGATCGGCGTCTGGAACATCGAAGCGCCTGTCGCGACCAATGGTGATCGCGGGATGGAGCCTGCGCCCAAATCCAATTTCCGCGCCGAGCTGATGGAAATCCTCGCCGAGCCGCAGGCGCGGCGCTTTGCGATCTTCATCTTCGTCTCGATGCTCGCCTACAGCTCGCAAGACCTGATCCTGGAGCCGTTCGCCGGCGCGGTGTTCGGCATGACGCCGGGCGCAACCACCAAACTTGCCGGCTTCCAGCACACCGGCACGCTGATCGGCATGACGCTGGTGCCGCTCTTCAACTATTTGATGCCGGCCTGGCGCACGCGCACGACGCCCTGGATCGTCGGCGCCTGCACAGCTTCCGCGCTCGCCCTGTTCAACATCGCCGCCGCGGCAGCCGTCGGTCCCGGCTGGCCGCTGCGCGCCTCGATCCTTGCGATGGGGATCACCAACGGCGTCTACGCCATTGTTGCCATCGGCGCGATGATGAACCTCGTCAGCGCCGGCCATCGCAACCGCGAGGGCACGCGGATGGGAATCTGGGGCGCGTCACAGGCGGTCGCGTATGGCACCGGCGGCTTCCTCGGAACGTTAGCCAGCGATGCTACCCAGCATCTGGTGTCGTCGGTGTCGCTGTCCTACGCCCTGGTGTTCGCCGCCGAGGCCGGCCTCTATCTCTTCGCCGCCTCGCTCGCGATCTGGGCGGTCAGGCCGATGGTGAAAGCGGCGGAGGCGGAACCAGCGAGTTGGCCTGAGAAACAGGAAGCGTGACTTTGCGGCGATACGACCAGGCGATCATCCACGCGCCGAAGCCAGCGCGGTTTCGAAATTCTCGGTGAAGCCATCGGAGATCAGAAGCTCCATCGCTTCGCGCAGAGCCTTGGACTGGGCGCCGCCAAAACCTTTCTCGAAGCTCCGTTGTGCAGCCTCCCATAGCGCGTCCGATTGCTTGAGCCTGGCTTTTCCCGTCGATGTCAAACGTATCAGCCGGTTGCGCCGGTCCTGCGGATCGACGCCAACAGCGACCAGGCCATCGCGAATAAGCGGCTTTAACGTATGCGCGAGGCCGCCGGCGTCCATCACCAGCGCCTCCGCCAGCGCGCCAACCGTCGCCGGCTCAGATCGCCCGATCTGCGCGAGGATCGCGCGCTGCGTGATCTTCAGCCCGCTCGGCGCCAATGCCGCATCGTAGAGCTGCGAAATGCGCCGCGACGCCTTGCGCAGCACCGTGCAATGGCAGCGGCTCTCCGTGCCCCGCCGCGCGTTCTCGTTCATGTGAAGGCCTCCACATCAAAAGCCGTCTTGCAATATCAGCATATGCTGATATTTTCTCGATTGCAAGCATATGCAGATAATTCACACAACTTTGCCCAGGCAAAATGGAGAACCGCCATGCCGCTCGTACGTATCGACCTTCGCAGAGGCAAGGACGCCGCCTATCGCCAACAGGTCGCTCGCGCCGTCTACGACGCCATGCTCAGCGTCGGCGTGCCCGTCAACGACCGCTTCGAGGTCATCAACGAGCACGATGCCGACAATTTTCAGTATGACCCGGATTATCTCGGCATCCACCGCACCGACGATCTCGTCATCATCCAGATCACTTGGAACGAGGGCCGCACCGTCGAGCAGAAGAAGCAACTCTACAAGGCGATCGCCGACGGACTCGCGAAGTCGCCGGGCGTGCGCAAGGAAGACGTCTTCATCGGTCTTGTCGAGGTCAAGAAGGAGAACTGGTCCTTCGGCAATGGCGAGGCGCAGTACGCAAGCTAGATCGCAGCCCTCCCGTAAACTTCGCGGGTATGACATCGAAGCAGACAATCAGGAGAGGAAAAATGCCGACCTACACGGTGACGTCAGCCAATCTCGCACTGACGACAGATCAGGAGGCCGCGATCGCGGCTTCCATCACCCGCTCGCATTACGAGACGACCGGCGCGCCGGCTTATTTTGCGCAGGTCATCTTCAGCCGGATCGAGAGCGGCAAGCACTATATCGGCGGCAAGGCCTATCGGACGCCGCACGTCTTCGTCCACGGACTGATCCGCGCCGGCCGAAGTGCCGATGTCAAAGCGACGCTCGTCAAGGACATCGCCGCCAGGGTGCACGCCATCGCCGGCATCACCCCGGAAGATATCTGGGTCTATCTTCAGGATATCGCTGCAACCCAGATGGTGGAGTTCGGCCGTATTCTGCCGGAACCGGGCGCTGAAGAATCCTGGCGCGCGGCCATGTCCGCGCGGAAGCTGCAGGACCTGAAGGCGACCGGCGCTATTTGATCTGCGTCGGAAGAAGCACGTCAGGCTACGCCTTCGACCTTGGGCCTGCGAAACCCCATCGCCAGCCATGCGCCGAGCAATTTCAACATGAACTTGCCGGAGTAACCCGCATGGTTGGCCATGTCATCCGGCAGTTCCACGCCGTTCGGCCGGTCTGCGGTCATGATCCGCGTCGTGGGTGGCGGCGTGTCGGCCGGAACGCGGCCACGATAGACCGTGAGCCAATGCCCCTTGGTGAAATCGACGAACATGGCGGTGTTGCAGCAACGCGCATTCATGCGCCGCGTCGGTGATTCCGGTTTGAGCCGCTTCTCTTCGAGCCGCTCGCCGCCGGCGACACAGCGCACCCGGTCTTTCCGGTAGAGCACGTAATTGGTGCCGCCGTCGGCGCCCAGAACCGTGTCGGCGCCCGGCAGCGCTTGATGCAATTTGCCGGCCTGCTGGCAGCTTGTGCAGTAACAGATGGCGCTAAGGATCGGCGCACCAATGATATCGAGTTTCACCTGGCCGCAGCGGCAGGACGCCAAGGCGGTCTTCTCTTCAGCGCGCGACATGTCGGCTCTACCGGTGGGTTATCGCTTCTCGACCTCTGACACGTGCCCGAGAATATCTCCGTCGGTCAACGCTTTTGCGACCGAGGAAAAAAATGGCGATCCCGGGATGACTCGAACATCCGACCTACGGTTTAGGAAACCGCCGCTCTATCCGGCTGAGCTACGGGACCGCGACGCGTGCGCATGGCGCCCGCGTTCGGCCGCTTCATAGCAGAGCGGGCGCACGACCGGAAGCCTCCGGAAGCGGCCGAAGGGGTTTCACGCGAGGTAGGTGTCCGGCCTATTTCTGATCGGCGACGTGCTTCAGCACGAGGCAGGAGAGCTGCGTCACCAGCGCCCGCAGCCGGGCATTTTCTTCCAGAAGGCGGATCACGCCGGGATCGAGATCGCCATCAAAGCCGTCTTCATCGCCAAACCGCGTCGCTGCAATGCGGTTGCCCTTGGTGGACGGCGAGTGCAAATTTCCCATGACCAACACCCCTCAACTGACAAGGAACCCCGCCGAGTTCGAATCAACTGCGTTAAGGGTGATCGTGTACCGCGTCGAAATTTCGGCCGTTCGGTGGGGAAATTAGAGCGAGTGCGTGCTATCGTCCCCGCCGGGCGGCCCGATTTTTCGTTGTATGGCAGCAACATGTCCAATTCTGACGGCGTAACCGATACGGGCGAGATTTCGCCCCGCGGCCGCAACAAAAGAGGCTCCGCGCTGCTGGTGCTGGCCGCCGGCCTGTTGCTGTTTGCCGCCGTGGTCGGCACTGCCTTCTATTGGCTGCGCCCGACCACGCTGCGGATCGCGGTCGGCCCCTCCGGAAGCAGCGACCTGCAACTGATCCAGGGATTGGCGCAGAATTTTGCGCAGGAGGGCAACACGGTCCGACTTACGGTGGTGCAGACCGCGGGTCCTGTGGACAGTATCAAGGTGCTCGCCGCGGGCGACGCCGATCTCGCGGTGGCGCGCACCGACGAGGGCATGCCCGACGGTACCGAGTCGGTTGCGATCCTGCGCAAGAATGTCGTGCTGCTCTGGGCGTCCGCGAATCCGCCAAAGGGTGCACCGCACAAGGGCGCCAAATCGAAGGTCAAGGCGATAAGCGATTTGCCCGGCCACCGCATCGGCGTGGTCGGCCGGACCGATGTCAACATCACGCTGCTCCATGTCATCCTGAACGAATCCGGCGTCGACCCTGATAAGGTCGAGGTCGTGCAATTCAACCCCGAGCAGATCAACGACATGGTCAAGGACGCATCCGTCGATGCCTTCATGATCGTCGGCCCGCTCGACAGCAAGATCGCCGCGGATGCGATCGCTGCGACTGCGCGGGTCCGCGGCGAGCCCGTCTTCCTGCCGATCGACGTTTCCGAGGCGATCGCCGCGCGTCATCCGCTCTATGAGTCCCAGGAAATCCCCGGCGGCTCGATCACGACCTCGCCGGCGCGGCCCGACGACACGGTGGAGACCGTCAGCGTCAATCATCTCATCGTCGCGCCGAAGTCGCTCTCGGACGTCACGGTGAGCGCGCTCACCAAGCAGATCTTCAACGCCAAGCCTTCGCTCGCACATGACTATCCGAGCGCGTCGAAGATCGAGAAGCCCGATACCGACAAGGACGCGGCGCTACCCGCGCATCCCGGCGCTGCCGCCTATATTGACGGCACCGAGCGCACCTTCATGGACAAGTACAGCGACTACATCTGGGGCGTGGTGCTGCTGTTCTCTGTGCTCGGCTCTGCGACCGCGGCGATCCGCCACTTCATCCGCCGTGACGAGCGCAGGACGAACATCCTGCATCGCGAACGGCTGGTGGAAGCGATTGCGCGGGTGCGCAAGATCGAAACGCTCGAGGAGCTCGACGCGCTGCAACGCGAGGCCGACGACATCCTGCGCGAGACGCTGGATTGCTATGATGACGGCGCCATCGAGGAATCCGATCTCGCGGCCTATCATCTCGTGCTCGATCAGTTCCACCATGCCGTCGTCGACCGCCGTGCCGCGATCACGGGCATCACGGTCAACGTGCCGCGAGTGCGGGTGGGGTAGATCTGCTCGCGCTGACCGTCTTCCTTCTCCCCTTTTGGGAGAAGGAAGAGCCTATCGCGTCAGCCCGCGCGGACGGTGGCGAGGAACTGCTCGACTTCGCTCTTCAGCCGATGGCTCTCATTTGACAGCGCGCGCGCCGCGCCGTGAACCTGCTCGGCGGAAGCGCCGGTGTCGGAGGCACCGCGGTTGACCTCGCCGATATGGCTGGAAACCTCGGCCGCGCCCACCGCGGCCTGCTGTACGTTGCGGGCGATTTCCTGGGTCGCCGCCCCCTGCTGCTCGACCGAAGCGGCAACATCAGCGGAAATTTCTGAGATCTGGCGGATGGTGGCGCTGATCTCCTTGATGGTGCCGACCGACAGCTGGGTCGCCGATTGCATCTGCGCGATCTGGTTGCCGATCTCCTCGGTCGCCTTTGCCGTCTGGCTTGCGAGCGCCTTGACCTCGGAGGCGACCACCGCAAAGCCGCGGCCCGCTTCGCCCGCGCGCGCCGCCTCGATGGTGGCGTTGAGCGCCAAGAGGTTGGTCTGCTCGGCAACCGCCGAGATCATCTTGACGACTTCGCCGATGCGCCCCGCAGATTGGGATAGCTCCGCCATCCGCGCATTGGTCTGCTCGGCCTGCGCCACGGCCGAGGTCGCAACACGCTGCGATTCCTGTACCTGACGGGCGATCTCGGAGACGGAGGAAACCATCTCCTCTGACGCGGACGCAGCCGAATTCACACTGGCCGCGGATTGCTCCGAGGCCGCCACGACATTGGCCGACAGCGAATGTGTCGCTTCCGCGGTGCGGCTGAGACTCTCGGCCGCGACCTCGATCTCCGAGGAGGCGCTGGAGACCATCTCGACGATCTGGCCGATGTTGCGCTCGAATCCGTCCGCGATTTCGAGCGTCGCCTTCCTGCGTTCGACCTCGCTCTCGTGCTTCGCCCGCTCCTGGTCGGCGGCCAGCATCCGGTTCTCGCGCAGCTTGTCGCGAAAGATCACAAGCGCCTCGGAGATCTTGCCGATCTCGTCACGACGATTGACCTTCGTCACCTCGCGGTCGAGATCGCCCTGCGCCAGATGCTCCATCGCCGCGACCATTCTGATCATGGGCGCCGACATCCAGCGGCCGAACAGGAGCGCGGCACCAATCACGATCGCTATGGTGATGCAGATCGACCAGAACACATAGCCGCGCACCGTATCGAGATCAGCCCTTACCGCGGCGAGGCGGTCGTCGGCCGCCTTGCGCACGGCGTTGAGCGTCGGCCGCAGCCGGTCATAGATCTGCGCGAGATCGGTGGTCTCGTCGGTCAGCGTGCTGGCTCCCGCCTCGTAGGCCAGGAAGCTTTGCTTGTAGCTATCGATCAGCTTGCCGATCTCGGCCTTGGCGTCGTCGGGCAACTCGGCTTTCGCAAGCTCGGTCTTGAACTCGCCGGCGCGGGTGGTCAGCTCGTCGCCATATTTCTCGTCGCCGCGCAGCATGAAATCCTTTTCATGGCGACGCATCATCAGCATCAACACGGCGAGCCGCGGCTGATCGAAGGTCTTCAGCTTGGATTCCACCGAGTGCACGGCGGTACGCAGCTTGCCCTGCAAGCCGTCATTCTCGTTGAAGCCGATCAGCTTCTCGGCCGAGACCACGTTGGAGAAGCGCGTGGTGTAGCTGCCGATCACCGCGCGGAACGAGAGCGCCTGGCGCAGCGGATCGCCGTCCGGCAGTTTCTCGGCAATGGCCTCGATCTCGGCAAGGCTCGTGATCGCCGACTTCACCGTCTCATCGTGCGCAGCGACTTTCTTGTCGGTCGGCTTCTGCAAAAACTGGGTCGCGGTCTCGCGCGCCTGCAGCAGGCTTTCCGACACTTTCGCCGTCAGCCGCTCCAGCGCGCCAAAGCGTGCGGCCTCGCGCTGGCTATGTTCCTCGACCTGCAGCCCCGCGAGATAGATCGCGCCGACCACCAGGACGCCGGCAACGCCGAGCAACAGGATTTGCCCGCGCAGGCCGAGATGCAGCCGGCCGCGGGCTCTGCCAAGGACCGAAGCGGCCTTGCCAATGAATTTGATGCGCAATGAAGTCACCGCGATTGGCGAAATCGGAAATAAACGACTCCCAATCGTACTCCGGTAAGCCTGATAATTTCCTAAGCACGGTGCCGGGCACAGCAAATGCCCGTAGTTCTACGAACAAAAATCGACGCTGCAGCGCGAAAAAGCATGGTCCGGAAAAGTGTGAAGCGGTTTTCCGAAAAGACCATGCTCAAACATAAATCTGGAGCGCGATCCCATCGCGCTCTAATGCCTGGCGTTACACCCCGGCAGGTCGAACAGCGCCGCCAATCCGCATGGCGACGTCAGCATCTTGTCGCCGTCATGGCCGACGCCCCGCACGTCCCACACCTTGTGATTGGGCGTGCCGCCATCCCGCTTGGCCATCGTCGCCGCGTAGGAATGGCCGCGCACATAGCGATAGGGGCCCTGGGCCTCGGCCATGCAGCTCTTGTCGAGCGCGGGATGGTCGGGGTTGGTGTCGGCGGTGCCGAGCAGATAGATCACCTGGCGTGCGACATAGCGCTGCTCCAGCTCCGACGGTGTCGGAGCTGCGAGGTAGGGCGGGCGCGCCTCCATGCCGTATTTCCAATTATTGTAGCCCGGGCAGGACGCCGCGATCTGCGGCTCCGGCCGCTCCGGGCTGAAATAGGCGTAGGAGGACGGATTGGCGACCACGTAGCGCACGCCGATATGCGCGGCGGCGAGCGTCCCCTCGCCCTGCATTGCAATGGCATAGCGCTGCACCACCTGTCCGCCGCCGGAATGGCCGGCGACCACGACCTGCTTCAGGTTCGGAAAGATGTTGCGATCGGCGAGACGCGCGAGGATCGCATCCAGTGCGTCGAACGAGCTCGCCGGTGTGGGGCCAAGTGCCGGCTCGCCGCCTTCCCAGCCCTCCAGCGACCAGCGCAGCGCATCCGGCGGCAGGTGCCAGCGCTCGATATCGACCTCGGCCAGGAATTGCGGAACGATCATGATGGTCGATTTGCCGGCATTGCCGGCCGCGGCCTGCGCCGTCAGCGCCGAGCGATAATAGACATCGGCGTTGCGCAGCCGTCCGTGCAGGACCACGACCGCGCGGGTGATGGAGGGCTGCGTCTTCGACCAATCATTGCTGACATAGAGCGGCAGCACACCCTTGTTGCCAACCGACAGACGCTGCTCAGCCACGACCTTCACGCCACGCTCATGTGACGCGGCTTCGTCCTCGGCCAGGGCCTTGTTGTAAAGGGCCTGGTTACAAATCAGCAGCAGCAAGGCGGCCGAACCCTTCAATGTATTCTTCATTGCCCTGCTCCACCTCACGAAACGGCTGCCGGCCAGCCCCAAATGAACAGAGGCTGATCGTCGTCGCGCCCACGAATCTGCCATCGACAATTTTACTATCCGCGCGCAGGACGATCGTCTATGACGCCGGGCGAAGAAGTCCAGCGAGCCATGCGCCGAGGCCCTCGATGAAACTGCAGACCGTCCGCCATCGACTGCTTACCGCAGCGCTCCTAATGCCACTGGCCTTGCTCGCACGGCCCTCTCGGGCCGAGGTGCAGACCGAGCAATGGAGCGGCCAGCGCGCGCTCGACATTATCGTGCAGCTGCTCAAATTCACGCCGCGCTCGATGGAGACCGTGGGGCACCAGAAGACCATCGACTACATCACGGCGGAGCTGGCCAAGACCAAGTTCAAGACCGTCACGACCCAGCGCTGGGTCGAGCGCGCCGGCGGCCGCACCATGGCGATGACCAACATCATCGCCCGCCTCAACCCCGACAATCCCAAGCGCATGATCGTTACGACGCATTATGACAGCATCATCAAGGCCTATCGCGATGCCAAGCATCCGGACGCGCCGATGCCGGGCGCGAACAATTCCGCCTCCGGCGTCGCCCTGCTGCTGGAAACCGCGCGCGTGCTGTCGCTGCTGCCCGATCCGCCCGTCGGCATCGACATGATCTTCTTCGACGGCGAGGAAGGCGCGATCTCGATGGGCGCAGGCGACCCGAATTTCAAGCCGGTGGGATCGGCGCATTTCGCCGAGCACCTGAGCGATTTCTATCCGAACGCCAAGCCGGAAAAGGCAATCGATTTCGACATGGTCTGCGACCGCGATTTGCATCTGCAGCCGGAGCCGTCGTCGATCCGTTCCGCGCCGGAAGAGGTCAAGAAGTTCTGGGACATCGGCGTGAAGACGGCGCCCAAGTCTTTCAACCCCGCCCCGTTGCGCTACTCGATCGAGGACGACCATACCAATCTGCAAGAGGTCGGCATCCCCAGCGTCGTGGTGATCGATTTCGACTACGAGCCCTTCTACAACACGCTGCAGGACACGCCCGACAAATGCTCGACGCAAAGCCTGGAAGCTGTCGGGCGCACATTGTTGCAGTATATCTACGCGCCGTAGTGGCTGACGGGCAAAAGCGATCGGTGAAAATTAGCTTGTCATGCCCGGGGCTTGACCCGGGCATCCATCACCTTGGAAAGAGTCTTGCGAAGAGGATGGATGGCCGGGTCAAGCCCGGCCATGACGAGAATGGAGAGCTAGTAACCCTTCCCCGCCCGCTCGTGCAGCATCGCGTCGAAGGCGTCCTTGATGGCGCGGACGTAGGGGTCCTTGTAGGAGAAGCCCTCGTTGCGCGCGTGCACCAGCATCGAGGCATTGACCTCGAACACGACGAGATTGCCTTCCCGGTCGAGCGCGCAATCGATGCCGAAATAGTCGAGGCCAATGCGCTCGCGGATCGCGTTCAGCGTCTGGTAATGCGCCTGCGAGAACACCGCACCGGGATTGGCGAGGAATGCAGCCTCTTCCTGCTGCATCCAGGGCTGGTTGGCCATGTCGGTGGAAACGTGGTGCACCTTCCAGTCGTTTCCGATGCAGAGATGATAGGGCATGACCTTCTCGCCGACGAAGATGAAGCGATATTTGCGGAAGTGGCCGTCGGCGGAGGCGTAGTCGATATATTCAATCAGATAGTGATCACCCTTGCGAGGGCTGAGATACTCGACGAGCGCGGTAGCATCTGCACATTTCTCGAAATCGTCGCCGCCATGCGTGCCCGCGGGCCGTACCAAAAGCGGAAAGGAGAACAGCAACTCCGCCTCGAGCACGACCGCCGAAACGTCCTTGTCCGCGGGCAGGCGCAGGATGTTCGGAATGCGGCAGCCTGGAATCTCCGACAGCAATTCGGTGATCGCGTCCCGCGTGGTGTGGCTGATTTTGGCGGGGTCGTTGATGACGGGCTTGCCGGCCTGTGCGGCAAGACTCGCCGCCAGCGGCAGCACGGCTTCGGACTGGTCCGCATCCGAGATCAGGTTGACGACGAGATCGAATGATCCGAGCGCCGAGACGTCGGGCTTGCCGGAATCGAACAGCGCCAGCGTATCGGTGTCGTAGCTGACGTCCTTGAACAGATATTCCATTGGCGTGTTGCCGCCGAACGGCGCATACAGCGCCAGCACGCGGAAATCCGCTGGCGACTTGACCGCGCGCTTGCGGATCAAGGGTTGGATCTGCGCCGCCGAGGCATAGGCCGACTGCGCCGCCGCAGCGTCACCTTGCTGTTGCCGGATGCCGCCGATCCAGTACAGGCTCTCGGCATCGCGCGGATTGAGCGCGACCGCCCTGTTGAAATGCTCAAGCGCGGCATCCACCTCGTTCAGCTCGAACGAGGCCTTGCCGAGCTGGTGCTGGACCGGTGCATCCTCCGGCCGCTCTTCGGCCAATTCGTTCAGCACCGCCTTGGCGACGACCATCTGCCCGGTCGCCATCAGCGCCTGCGCCAGGTTGGTGCGCGCCGTCCAGTGCGAGGGGTCGAGCTTGATGGCCTGGAGGTAAAGCGGGATCGCATCCTGCGCGTGGCCGGACTGCATCTGCACATTGGCAAGATTGCACCAGCACCCGATCATGTTCGGCGCGATCCGCAGCGCTGCCGTGTAGCTGGCACCCGCCAGCGCGAGATCGCCGCGGGCCATGTAGGCGTTGCCTAACCTCGCATGCAGTGCGGCCTTGGTCACCATCACGACCTGGTTGGCGCCGTCGCCGATGGCGGCAAGCCCGCTTTTGAAAGCGGCGATGGCCTCATCGAGCCGTCCCTGCGATTGCAGCTCCTGCCCCAGTGCGAGCTGCTGCACCACGATCGGGGGAACCATTTGGTCGGGGGAGAAGGGAGTGGCGGCGTTGCTGGCGGTCACGGGCGGCTCTCGCGGTAGGGATCGGTTAACCATGATGGCCATCGGTAAACAAAACCTTTCCAGACACAACGGCCCCTGCGATTTGCCCGGCTTAAACTTCCGTAATCGGCTGAAAGACGCCGCGGCGCAGACGAATCAGCCGGCCATGGTGTAAGCCGGGGCCGTGAAATTGCGGACGCGCCCGATGAAAGCCAGGCAGAGCCCGGCAAAGCTTGATCAGAAAAGGCTCGATCAGAAAAAGGGCGCACAAGGCTGGGCGCCGCGGCTTGCTCAGGAAGCCCGCTTGCACGAGCTGGACGCGCGGCTGGCGCGATCGCCGGCGGCGGACGAGGCGATCAACCTCGAGATCGAGCGCGCCGTGCTGCTGGCGGCGCTGAACCGCCATCAGGAGGCGCAGCAGGCCTTTGTCGAGATTCTGCGCAAGGCCCCGACCCATTTCAGCGCGCTGAACGAATTCGGCACCCTGCTCACCAAGATGGGCGCGATCGAACCGGCCTGTCGCGTCTATGCCGAGGCGATCCTGCATCATCCCGACAATCCGCTGGCGCGCGTCAATCTCGCCAACCTCCTGCTGCGCGCGACGCGCTATCATGAAGCGCGCGAACATTATGAGCGCGCGCTGCAAGCAGACCCTGACCACGCCGAAGCGCATCAGGGCTTGGGCGCGGTGCTGGCCGATCTCGGCGACCGCGACGGCGCGCGCGAGCATTTCAGACAAGGCTTCCGCGGCCACGCCGTGTCGACGCTGCCCTATCGCGGCGACAAGCCGCCGATCCCGTTGCTGCAACTCGTTTCTTCCGGCGGCGGCAATATTCCCAGCGCACTTTTTCTCGACGACACAAGCTTCCTGACTTCGGTGGTCGTCGCCGACTATTACGATTCCTCGACGCCATTGCCGCCGCATCGGCTCATCTTCAATGCGATCGGCGATGCCGATCTCTGCGGGCCTGCACTCGAGGCTGCGACGCGCATCATTGCGGGTGCCAAGGTGCCCGTGATCAATGACCCGAGAGCAGTGATGCGAACCGGACGCAGCGGCAACGCCGAGCGGCTATGCGGCATCGAAGGCGTGCGCACGGCGCGCACCAACGCGATCGCGCATGATGAGCTGGCGGGCGCAGATGGCCCTCGCCTGCTCGCGGAGCGAGGCTTTGCCTTTCCGCTGCTGCTCCGTTCGCCCGGCTATCACACGGGACGCAATTTCGTGCTGGTCGAGAGCGCGGCCGGGCTCTCAGCCGCAGCCGCCGAGCTTCCCGGCGAGGAACTATTGGCGATCGAATATCTCGATGCGCGCGGAAGCGACGGCAGTGCGCGAAAATTCCGCGTGATGATGATCGATGGCCGGCTCTATCCGCTGCATCTGGCCATCTCGCAAAACTGGAAAGTGCACTACTTCACCTCCGACATGGCCGATCAGCCGGGCCACCGTGCGGAGGAAGCGAAATTCCTGGAGGACATGCCTGCCGTGCTCGGGCCGAAGGCCCTACGCGCGTTGAAGGCGATCCAGGCCGCGCTCGGGCTCGATTATGCCGGCATCGATTTTGGTCTTTCGCCGGAAGGCGACCTGCTGCTGTTCGAAGCCAACGCCACCATGGTGATCGCCAAGCCCAATGATGATGCGCGCTGGGCCTATCGCCGCAGCGCGATCGATGCTGCGGTGGAAGCCACGGTCGCCATGTTCAAGCGCAAGGCGCTCGGCGGCCGCTGATCACTCGGCGCGCGGCGCCTTCAGCGCCTGCGCGAGTCCTTGCGGATCATCGGTTCCGATGCGGCGAATGTCGTTGGGACCGACGTGCAATTCGACCGCATCGAGGCCGGAGACATTGTAGAGGCGAAAGCCCGGCGCCATGCGGATGCCCCAGCCGTTCCACCAATGATTCCGCACGATGCCGACGTCCTTGATCTCGGTAAGCGCCACCCGATAGGTCCAAAGTCCCGGGCCGAAATACCAGCGCAGCTCGCCTTCGCCGACCTCGACCGTGAGCGATGAGAACAGGAAGGCGATCACGAGCACCAGCGCGATCACGCCAATTGCCGGCGGCCATTGTCCAGCGCGCCAGGCCAAAGTGGCGCCGACCAGACCCGCGAGCACAGAGCAGAGCAGCAGCAGGGTTCCCGGCTGCGTATGACGGTAAGTCATGACATCACCTTGATATTTCGGACACACCCACCCTGCGCCGGCGCAAGCCGGTTCAACGGATGCCTGTTTCGTCAAGCAAAAAGGAACTCGTCCACACCCTAAAATTGACCCACCTGGGATACCAGCCGCCGTATTGTCGTAACAATTCGCCGCAATCTTCGCGGGCGGCGCTTGGTTGGGGAATACCGTCTGTGATTGCATCGCGTACTGCGGCGCTTCTTGTCGCCGGCTTCGCAGGTCTTATGGCTTTGCACCTTTCGCGCGCTTCCGCGCAATGGTGGCACCGTGCGCCTGCGGATTACGAGGATTGCACCGAGGCCGCCGACAAACTGGCAACCAAGGAAGAGAAGTCGTCCGCGCTTGGCGAATGCAGCGCCAAGTTCGCCGCCCGCCGCAAAGCGAACGGCAGCGGCTACACCTATTACGACTTCATGCAGGACCGCAGCTTCGACATCGCCGGGCCGAACCCGACGCCGGAAGAGCAGAAATATATCGACGAGCAATACACTGCCTATCTCGAGAACCAGCGGCGCAGCAACATCGCCGCCGCCTTTGCCAAGCAGCAGCAGATGCAGCTCGAGCAGACCTCGCTGAAGTCCGACGCCCCAGCCACGGCAAAGATTCCGGTACCGCAGGAACGGCCAAAAGCGCTAGGCGAGGCGAAGCCGCGCTGCCCGCGTCACACTTTCTCTTGCGAATGGCCGAAGCTTTCCGAAAGCCTCGGCGATCTGAAAAAGCTGTTCGGCGCCCCGTCGAGCAAGGGCAAGAAGAGCGAATCGCGAAGCTGATCCAATTCAATTGCGTTTTAATGCGTCCGCTTGGTGTGATGCCGCGGCGGTGGCGTGACCGGCCGCGTCACGGTGGACGTGGAGGTCGGCGTGGATGACAGCGCCTTGTGCTGCTCCTGCAGGCGCGCGTCATAGCCGGGCGACGGCACCACGGTCGGCGGCGCGGCATGGGCGACCGAGCCCGACAGGACCACGGCGACGAGGCAAGCTGTACATAGCCGGTTCATCTTGGCCTCCTTAATGAGCCTGCAACGGCAGCGCTTGGTCCGGGATCATGCCCGTTCGCAAGCCTTTATAGCCGTTTCGAGGCCAGGAGCTGCAAGAGCAAGCGCCGGCGCCTTGTAACCGTCATGACCCGCCGATATCTTTTTTACCGGCAGGGCAAGAGGAGGCAGCAATGGGTTTACTCGACGTCATCAACGGCATGCAGCAAGGACCCCGCGGTCCCAGCACTCCGAGCTCCCAGTCCAGCGGCGGAATGTCGCCCATGACCATGGCGCTTCTCGGCCTGATCGCCTGGAAGGCCTTCAAGCATCTGACCGCGAGCCAGCCGGGTGCGGCGACCCCGCCGCCCACCCCGATTCCGGCGCCCGCGCCCGGCGGCGGCATGACCGGCGGCGGTGGCGGTGGTCTTGGCGACGTGCTGAAGGGGCCGCTGGGCGGCCTGCTCGGCGGAGCGGCCGCGGGCAGCGTGATTTCCGGCGGGCTCGGCGACCTGCTCAAGCAATTGCAGCAGGGCGGTCATGGCGAGACGACCAATTCCTGGGTCGGCGGCGGTCCGAACAAGGCGATTTCGCCCGGCGACCTCGCCAATGCACTCGGCGCCGACCAGATCGATTCACTGGCATCCCAGAGCGGCATGTCGCGTGATGACCTGCTCAACGGCCTCAGCCAGTATTTGCCGAAGGTGGTCGACCATCTGACGCCGGACGGCCGCCTGCCGACCGACGACGAGGTCTCCGGACGACTCTGATTTTTGTTTCATTTGAGGGGAAAGGACGACGACCATGAGCATGGGCGGCTTGATTTGGATCATCATCGTCGGCTTCATCGCCGGCATCATCGCGCGCTTTCTGTCGCCGGGCCCGAACAACCCGAGCGGCTTCATCCTCACCACCATCCTCGGCATTATCGGCGCGTTTCTGGCCACCTTGATCGGCCAGGCCATCGGCCATTACGGCCCCGACCAGGGCGCCGGCTTCATCATGGCAACGATCGGCGCACTGGTGGTGCTGTTCATCTGGAACAGGCTGGTGGCCAGCGGCGTAATGAAGGATTTTAATCGATAGCCGCCGCAAACGTCGTCATTGCGAGGAGCGTAGCGACGAAGCAATCCATGCCTCCGCAAGTGGAGAAATGGATTGCTTCGCTTCGCTCGCAATGACGGGGGTTAGAGAGTCACTGAATCAAATGCATCCCGGCGTCCATGCGCAAGAGCTCGCCGGTCATGTTGCTCGACACCGGCGTCGCCAGATAGCAGACGGCCTGCGCGATATCTTCCGCGGTCGAGGCGACTTTCAGCGGCACCTTTGCGATGACGGCATCGCGTACCGCCTTGGCGCCGGCCTCGCCACGGCCCTTGGTGAACCAGGGCGTATCGATATAGCCGGGGCACACCGTGTTGACGCGGATCAGGGGCGCGAGCGCCCGCGACAGCGACAGCGTCATGGTGTTGAGCGCGCCCTTGCTCGCGGCATAGGCAACCGACGAGCCGCCGCCTGAGATGCCCGCGATCGATGAAATGTTGACCACCGCCGCGGCCCTCCCGGATGCCTTGGCGGACGCCTCCAGCAGCGAGCGCGCGGCGCGGACCATCTGGTACGGGCCGATGGTGTTCACCGCAAAGATGCGCTGAAAATCCTCCGCCGAAAGCTGGTCGAGCTTGTCATGCGGCACGTGCTTGGTGGTACCGGCATTGTTGATCAGCGCATCGAGCTTGCCCCAGGGTGCGGCGGCCGCGACGATCTTCTGGCAATCCTCGTCGCGCGCGACGTCGCCCTGCACCACCACGACCTCGGCGGCGCCGGCCTTGCGGCAGGCTTCGGCGGTGGCTTCCGCTTCGTTCTTGCTGTTGGAATAATTGATCACGATGCGCGCGCCATCCTTGGCGAGAATGCCGGCGGTCGCAGCCCCGAGACCCGATGCCGAACCGGTCACGATCACGCACAAGCCATCCTTCGACATCGGTTTCCTCTTGTTGTTTTGAGCCGTTCTTCAGGTTCGCTCGCGCTCTACCATACCATGGCGCGAAATGCGAAACTCCGTTGCGCGGAATTGGCCCCCTCATGCCAGCCCCGCAGGCGCGCATACCCTCATGCCGGCTTGTCAGGGGGGTAGCTTTTCCCCATCATCGGGCGCAAGAACGGATGCAAGAATGGGCTAAGGCCGAACGGGATGCGCCGGGCCAACCAAAAAGAGGAACGCCGTGTCGGAGAGTGAGAACATCGTCGTCGAGACCGCGGAGAAAATCTTCGCCGATCTCGCCGATGCGCAGACCATCAACCACGACAAGAAGGGCGAATGGAAAGCGCCGCTCTGGAAGGCACTGTCTGAAGCCGGCCTGCCGCTCTCGTGGGTAGGCGAGGACTGCGGCGGTTCCGGCGCGAGCCTGGCTGAGGGTTTTGGCGTGATCGGCGCCGCCGGCCGCTTTGCGATCGCAGTTCCGCTGGCCGAGACCATGCTCGCCGGATGGCTGCTGGCGCAGGCCAGGATTTCTTCGCCCGAGGGCGAGATGACGGTAGCGCCTGCAAGCCCGAAGGACCGCATCACGCTCAATGCCGATGGCACCCTGTCCGGCCGTGCCCGCGGCGTGCCCTTTGCCAAGGCGGCAAAACATATCGCCGTGCTCGCGACCGGAACGAATGGCGTATCGATCGCGCTGGTCGACGCCGGCGCCGTGCGCATCGAAACGGGCCTCACGCTCGCCAACGACAACAGCGACACCGTGACCTTCGACAAGGTCAAGCCGATTGCGATCAAGCCCGCGCCGAAAGGCTTTGACCAGACGGCACTTATGCTGATGGGCGGCGTGGTCCGCAGCTTGCAGATCGCGGGCGCGCTGGAATCGATGCTCGATATCAGCGTGCGTTATTCCAACGAGCGCGTCGCCTTCGAGAAGAAGATCTCGAAATTCCAGGCGGTGCAGCACAACCTTGCCAAGCTAGCCGGCGAATCCGCAGCGGCGCTGGCGGCGGCGACCTCTGCCGCGGACACCATCGTCAACTCAGCCGATTTCATCGGCGACGCGGTGTTCCTGGAAGCGGTCGCCGCCAAAATTCGCTGCGCGGAGGCAGCCGAGAAGGGCGGCGCCATCGCCCATCAGGTGCATGGCGCGATCGGCTTCACCATCGAGCACATCCTGCATCGCTTCAGCCTGCGCGCGCTGTCCTGGCGCGACGATTTCGGCTCGGAGAGCTACTGGGCGGTCAAGCTCGGCGAGCGCGTCGCCGCGCGCGGCGCCGATGAATTGTGGCCGCTGGTTGCGTCCCGCTGAGCCCGCACAAAATTTCTAGAAGAGAACGATCATGACCGCAGCCCTTCGTTTCGATCCGATCCGCCTGCCGGAGAAATGCGAGCAGCTTCGTAAAGAGGTACGCGCCTTCCTCGCCGAGGAAATCGCCGCCGGCACTTTCTCGCCGTTCAAGCCGAACCGCGAGGATACCGACGTGCCGGCATTTTCGCGCAAGGTCGGCGAGCGCGGCTGGATCGGCATGACCTGGCCGAAGCAATATGGCGGCCATGAACGCTCGTTCCTGGAGCGCTATGTCGTGACGGAAGAAATGCGCGTCGCCAACGCACCGACCCGCCGCTTCTTCGTCGCCGACCGCCAGAGCGGCCCGATCCTGCTCAAATATGCGCCCGAGCACATCAAGATGGACATTTTGCCGCGCATCTGCCGCGGCGAGATCTGCTTTGCCATCGGCATGAGCGAGCCGAACTCCGGCTCCGATCTGTTCGCGGCGAAAACGCGCGCGACCAAGACCGATGGCGGCTATCTCATCAACGGCACCAAGATCTGGACCTCGTCGGCGCATATCGCCGACTACATGATCGCGATCTTCCGCACCTCGCCGTCGACCAAGGAAAACCGCCGTCACGGTTTGACGCAGTTCCTGGTCAAGATGAAGCAGCCGGGTATCCAGGTGAATCCGATCGGCCAGATCACCGGCCAGTCCGAGTTCAACGAGGTGGTCTTCACCGACTATTTCGTGCCCGACGATCACGTGCTCGGCGAGATCGACGGCGCCTGGAAGCAGGCGACGAGCGAGCTTGCCTATGAGCGTTCCGGCCCCGAACGGTTCCTGGAAACCTATTACGTGCTGACCGAGCTCGTGCGCGCCATCGGACCCAAGCCCGACGCCCGCGCGGCCGAAGGCATCGGCCGGCTGGTCGCGCAGGTGCACACCATGCGCCGGATGTCGGTTTCGGTTGCGGGCATGCTGCATGCCGGCAAGGAGCCGGTGGTGGAAGCCTCCATTGTCAAGGACATCGGCACGGTGTGGGAGCAGCAATTGCCGCATCGCGTGCGCGATCTCGCCGCCTTTGTCGAGGAGGAGGTCGGCAATCGCGAGACGCTGGAGCAGCAATTGGCGTTCGCGACCAAGACGGCGCCGAAACTGACCATCCAGGGCGGCACCACCGAAATCCTGCGCGGCATCATCGCGCGCGGCCTTGGTCTGCGCTAGGCGCGCGGCCTGGTCTGCGCTGATTTCAAAAAAGGAAACAAGATGAGCAACTACACCGATATCGGCGTCGAAAAGCACGATCACGTCGGCCTGATCGAAATCCGCCGCCCGCCGCTGAACTTCTTCGACGTCTCGCTGATCAACCAGATCGCGGATGCGCTGGAGGAGTTCGATCGCGACGTCGAAATCCGCTGTTCCGTGCTGGCCGCGCAAGGCAAGGCGTTCTGCGCCGGCGCCAATTTCGGCGATCCGGCGCGGCAGGAGCAGGAGAAGCGTGCCGAGAGCAATCCAGGCGAGAACCTGCCGATCAACCACCTCTATGTTCAGGCCGTGCGCATCTTCCGCAACCAGAAGCCGTTCGTCGCGGCCATCCATGGCGCCGCCATCGGCGGCGGGCTGGGCCTTGCGGTATCGGCTGACTTCCGCGTCACCTGCCCCGAGGCGCGGTTCGCCGCGAACTTCACCAAGCTCGGCTTCCATCCGGGCTTTGGCCTGACCACGACGCTGCCCGAGCTGATCGGCAAGAACAATGCGGAGCTGATGTTCTACACCAGCCGCCGCGTCACCGGCGAGGAAGCCTATCGTTGGGGCCTTGCCAACGAGCTGGTGCCGCAGGACCAGGTGCGCGACGCCGCGATGAAGCTTGCCGGTGAGATCGCCGAATGCTCCCCGCTCGGCCTGGTCTCCACCCGCGCCACCATGCGCAAGGGCCTCGCCGACCGCGTGCTCGCGGCCACCAACCACGAGCTGGTCGAGCAGAACCGCCTGCGCCTGACCGAGGATTTCAAGGAAGGCGTGAAGGCGACGTCGGAGCGACGCGTGGCGAATTTCAAGGGGCGGTGATTGTCTTCCCTTCTCCCCTTGTGGGAGAAGGTGGCGCGAAGCGCCGGTTGAGGGGTTTTATCCGCGAGCAACCTCTCTCGAGTCAGCGGATAGAGACCCCTCACCCGGCTTCGCTACGCGAAGCCACCCTCTCCCACAAGGGGAGAGGGTGCACCGAGCATGCCGCGCTCGCGGCGTTACTTTTTCCGTACCACCAGCGCATCCACGATCGTCACGCCCTGCCCTTCGCCGTGCACCAGCACCGGATTGAGCTCGATCTCTGACACGCTCTCCTTCAGTCGCGCCGCGAGCATCGAGACTTCCGAGATCAGCTTTGACAACGCGGCGACATCGGCCTTCGCCGTCCCGCGAAAACCGTGGAGCAGCGGTGCAGCCTTCAATCCACCCAGCATCGCCTCCGCCTCCGCGGCGCTGACCGGCGCCGGGCGATAGGTCACGTCGCGGAACAGTTCCGTGGTGATCCCCCCTAAGCCGACCATCACCATCGGCCCGAAGGTCGCATCGTTGAGCGTGCCGATGATGATCTCGACGCCTTTCTTCGCCATCGGCGAGACCAGCACGCCCTGGATCGCCGCATTCGGCCGATGCTTTTGCGCGCGTTCGAGCAGCTCGCGATAGGCCGAGAACGCCTCGCCCTTGGCCATGATGTTGACCCAGACGCCACCAACCTCGCTCTTGTGCGCGATGTCGGGCGACTGGACCTTCATCACCAGCGGGAAACCGACTTTCTCGATCGCCGCATCCAGCGCGCCCCGCTCGCCCACCAGCACCTCGTCCGGCAGCCCGATGCCGGCCTCGCGGAGCAGCGCCTTGCTGTCGGCCTCCGACAGCGTCGGCGCCGTGAGATGCGCGGAGAGATCGCGCGGCGGCAGGCTCGCGGCGTCGGCCTGTGGCGCCAGCTTGAACTTCGAATATTCGAGCAGCCGCCGCATCGCAACGCCGGCATGGGTGAGACCTGTGAGGATCACCACGCCGGATTTGGCAAGCTCACGCCGCGCGAAGTCCGAGGGCAGCGTGTAGGAGTAACACACGACCGGCTTGTTCTGCTTCGCGATCAACGGCTTCAGCTCGGTTTCCTTGAACGGCATCCGCGTCTCGCTGGAGAACGACATGATCACCAGGGTCGCGTCGACCTCATTGGACGCATCGAACAGCTCGATGCTCTTCTGCAATCCGCCGCTGCTGACGCCCTGCGCGGTGACGTCGACGGGATTGCCAGCCGCGCCATAGGACGGCATCCACTTCTTGATCTCGGACTGGATGCCATCAGACAGCGCCGGCACATGCAGGCCCTGCATCGACACGGTATCGGCGCCCCAGATGCCGGCGCCGCCGGACACCGTCAGCACGGCAACGCGGTCGCCCTTCGGCAGCGGATTGCTCGCCAGCACCGCCGCGATGGCGACGGCCTCGTCCATGTCGTTGGAGACGATGAAGCCGTATTTCGCGAACACGGCGTCGTACGCCGCCGACCAGCCCGCCATGCTCGCGGTATGCGAGGCCGCCGCACGCTGGCCCGCGCCGGAGCGGCCGACCTTGGTGACGATCACGGGCTTGCCGACTTCCGCCGCGCGCCGTGCTGCGGCCGTGAACTTCTCGACGTCGCGGATGCCTTCGATGAACAGCATGATCACGTCGGTGGACGCATCCTGCACCATATATTCCAGGAACTCGCCCGCACCGAGATCGGCCTCGTTGCCCGCGCTGACGCAATAGCTGATCGCAACGCCAATGGCCTTGGCGCGATGCTTGATGGCAAAACCGATGCCGCCCGATTGCGCAACGACCCCGACCCGGCGTTTGGTCGCGACCAGCGGCACATGCCCCGGCTTGACATCGACGGTCGGGCTGAAGGTTGCAGCCACCTTCTGCACCTCGCTCACAAAACCTTCGGCATTGGGACCGGAAATCCGCATGCCGGTGCGCTTGGCGATCTCGACGATCCTGTCCTGCATCGCGGCGCTATCGCCGCCCTCCTCGGCAAAGCCCGAGGAGATGATCACGCAATTCTTGACGCCGGCGGCAGCGCATTCCTCCAGCGCGCCGAGCACGGCGCGCGCCGGAATGATGACGACGGCAAGATCAATCGGCGCGCCGATCTCACCGATCGTCTTGTAGCACTTCAGCCCGTCGATATCGCCATAGTTCGGATTGATCGGATAGATCCGGCCCGGATATTCGTTCTTGCGCAGCATCGACAATAGCCGCCCGGGAATCTTCTCCTGATCGCGCGAGGGGCCGATCAAAGCGATGCTGTCAGGCGCGAAGAACGTGTCGAGCGGATGCGGCATGGTGTTTCCTTTTGTTCTTGTTGTTTTACTCAACCGTCATTGCGAGGAGCGAAGCGACGACGTGTCCGCCGTAGCCCAACGGGCGAAGGCGGAAGCAATCCACACCTTTTGCGCGGGCGCATGGATTGCTTCGCTCCGCTCGCAATGACGGTTGAGGTAGCACACCGAATTTTAGTCTCATGCTGAAAGACGAAAGTCGACACCGCCGATGAAGAACACATTGCCAGATACAGCATAGCCCCTTGCCCTTGCTGCATCGCAGACCTTCGCTACATCGCCGACACGAAATTCCAGCGCGCTCATGATCTCATCCGCGCCCTGCACAAAACGGAACGTGGCATTCGGCAGCTTGAGCTCCGCCGCCTCATCGGCGCCCTTCGTCACGTCAACGCCGATGATCCTGCCCCAGTGCTCCGCGAGCGCTGCCGGATCGGGGCCCCGCATCTCGACGCCAACAAGCGCCTGCGTCACCTCCTTGCGGATGTGCTTCTGCCAATCCGGCCCCGCCGGCGGATAGACACCAAGCACGTCGTCGCTGCCGTCGGTATGGTTGAACTCGATGAAGGCGGCGCGGCAGTCGCGCGGATGGAGTTGCACGCCGTGATAGGGCGCGTGCGTGATCACATTCGCCGTGCGCACGCCAAACGCATTGGCGCGCGCGGCATAGGCGTCGGGATCGTCACAACAGAAGATCGCCATATAGCCGCCGCGCCCGCCGGTCTTCTCGATGAAGCGGCCGGCCGCCGTGCCGCCCTGGAACGGCGCGACGACTTCCAGCAGAATCGTGTCGACCGGCAAGAGCGCATTGACGAGGCCGTACTTCTCGACATTGCCATCGCGATAGCAGACCTCGAGCCCCATGATATCTGCGATATCAGGGATGACAGGCTCCAGATGCGGCGCGACCAGACAGATCTGCCGCAACCGCATGTAGGGCGCCATGCTCAATGCCCATGGAACGCGGGCTTGCGCTTCTCGACGAAGGCCTTGGCCGCTTCCTTGTGGTCGGCGGTTTCGCCGGCGCGGGAGTGATGGATCGCCTCGCCGTCGAAGCAGGCTTCGAGCGACATCGTCTCGGCATTGTTGATGTTGCGCTTGATGTAGCCGTACGCAATCGACGGTCCCTGCGCCAGCGACATCGCGAGCTCATGCGCGGCCGCGTCGATCTCGGCGTCGGGCACGACCTTCGTCACCATGCCGAGATCGAACGCCTCTTTGGCGCTCAGCACCGGCGACAGCAAATAGAGCTCTCGCGCCTTGGCGGTGCCGAGCATCTTCGAGAGAAAATAGGTGCCGCCATAGTCGCCGGAGAAACCGACCTTGGCGAAAGCGGTGGTGATCTTGCAGGATTCGGAGGCGACGCGGAGATCGCAGGAGAGCGCAATCGAAAGCCCGGCGCCGGCCGCCGCGCCGTCGAGCTGCGCCACCACGGGCTTCGACATCTGGTGCAGGATGCGCGACACTTCCATGCCCTTGCGCAAATTCACCTGCTTCTCCTCAAACGTCATCGGCGCACGGCCCGCGGCCATCGACTTGACGTCGCCGCCAACGCAGAAAGTGCCGCCGGCGCCCTTCAGCAGCACCGCGCGCACCTCGGTATCCTCGGTCGCCCGCCGCGCGGCTTCGACCAGCCCTCGGGTCATGTCGGGGTTGAGCGCGTTGCGGCGGTCGGGGCGGTTCATGGTGATGGTGAGGAGGCCCTGGTCGAGGTGTTGGAGGACCATTTCGTTCGATGACATGAGTTGTTGTCCTTGTTGTTATTGGTTGCAGTTACACTCGTCATTGCGAGCGGAGCGAAGCAATCCATGCCTCAACGCGGGGATAGATGGATTGCTTCGTCGCTTCGCTCCTCGCAATGACGACGGTTATTTTTTCACCAGCGGGCAGCGCGAGGCCTCCAGCGGCTGGAACGCCTGGTCGCCGGGCACCGTAGCAAGCAGCTTGTAGTCGTCCCAGCGGCCTTTTGATTCCGACGGCTGCTTCACCTCGAACAGGTACATGTCGTGCACCATGCGTCCATCCTCGCGAATCCTGCCGTTCTTGGCGAAGAAGTCGTTGATCGGCATATCCTTCATCACTTTCATCACGGCGGCCGAGTCGGTAGTGCCCGCGGCCTTCACCGCCTGCAGGTAATGCGTGACGGAAGAATAGACGCCGGCCTGCGCTGAGGTCGGCACGCGCTTGATGCGCTCCATGAAGCGCTTTGAAAACACGCGGGTGTCGTCATTGAGGTCCCAGTAGAAGGCTTCGGCAAGCAGGAGGCCCTGCGCGGTTTCAAGACCGACGCTGTCGATGTCGGTGACGAACGCGAGCAGCGGCGACATCTTCTGGCCGCCCTTCATCAGGCCGAACTCGGCGCCCTGCTTGATCGAGTTGATGGTGTCGCCGCCGGCGTTGGCGAGCCCGATCACCTTGGCTTTGGAGGCCTGCGCCTGCAGCAGGAAGGACGAGAAATCCGACGTGTTGAGCGGATGGCGGACGCTGCCCAGCACCTTGCCGCCGGATCTCAGCACGACATTGGTGGTGTCTTTTTCGAGGTCCTGGCCGAACGCATAGTCCGCGGTCAGGAAGAACCAGGTATCGAGGCCGCTTTTGACTGCTGCGAGACCGGTCACATTGGCCTGCGCGTAAGTGTCGAAGACGTAGTGCACGGTGAAGGGGCCGCAGGCCTCGTTGGAGAGGCGGATCGAGCCGGGTCCGTTGAAGATGATGATCTTGCCGCGTGCCTTCGCGATCTCGCCGGCGGCGAGTGCCGTGGCGGACGCCGCGACGTCGTAGATCATCTCGACGCCCTGGTTGTCGATCATGTCGCGGGCGATGTTGGCGGCAAGGTCGGCCTTGTTGAGATGGTCGGCGGCGATCACTTCGATCTTGCGGCCCAAAACTTCACCGCCAAAATCCTGCGCCGCCATCCTGGCGGCCTCGAGGCTGCCGGGGCCGGTGATGTCGGCATAAAGGCTCGACATGTCCAGGATGCCGCCAATCTTGAGCGGAGGCTTGCTTTCCTGCGCCAGCGCCGCCGTGGCGCTCAGCGCCAGCGCGACCGCAACGCCGGTCAAGATACGCTTCATCCCATCCTCCCAGTACATCTGCCGCTTGTGCGGGCCACTTTCGATTGCGGCGCGATCATGCCGCATGGCTCCCGCAGCGGCAAGCCGAGCGAACGCCGGCAAGCGTGAGTTTTCCGCTGAACGGAATGGAGGGGTCGGCGATACGCCGCCAAATTCAGTTGTTGCCGGACGGCGACGCCGTTTGCTGTGGCGTCAGCTCACCGATGCGCTTGGCCTCGGCAACGTCGGCAAGTGCGCGCTTCATATCCCCCATCCGGCGGAAGACAATTGCGCGATCAGCGTAGGCCTCGGCCGAATTCGGATCGAGATTGATCGCCAGATCAAAATCGATCAGTGCCATGGGCAAATCTCCGCTGCGATAGGCCAGACCGCCGCGATCTCGATAGTATCCGGCGTCCTTCACTACGAAGTCGGCAGTCGCCGAAACGACGCCTGTGTTGTCTATCGTTGCGACGGCGACCGGCGCCGCTATTTCCTTGACCGCGTCCGGCGCTGCCGGCGCGTTGACGACCGGGACGTGATCAAGCTCGTTGTGTTCGGCAGCTCGGCCGACGGTATCAGATGGCTGTGCTGGCATCGCGGCGGCCAGTGCCGATACAGGCACGGTTCGCGCTGACGTGACGCGCATCGTCGAAGCTTTTTCAACCAGCAGGAATGCTCCGATGGACATGAACGCAATCACGATGCTCGAGACGATATCCGGAGCCAACCTGCGAAGCCGAGAGAAGATACTCCGCTTTGTATCCTGAGCTTGCTGCTGTGCCTTGACCAGACACGCGTCGTAGGTCGCTCGCTGCTGTTCGTCGCTGAGAATGGCATGGGCGCGGACGACGCGCCTGAACCGCTGCGCAGCGTCGGGATCGCCGGGATTGTTGTCGGGATGGTGGGCCTTCACGGCCTTGCGGAATGCCGCTCTGAGGCCGTCAGCATCATCGTCAGCAAGCGCGTCGAGCAACTCGTAAAGAGTCGGCACAATGCTCCTCGAAAATCATGACTTCGCAAAATCTTCCGATATTCAGCAATTTCAACCCATCTAAGAATAGAATCCTAGCGACGAAAGCGCGCCATGATAAGGCGACAAGACGACGGAATCTGGAACCCGGGGCGTGGCTATTGTGACAGAGAGGCACAAGGGGTCGGGATAACCTTGGCAATCCCAGATTGTATGACGCCGCTATGTCGCGTCGATGCTTCCGTTATCGAGCGGACCGCGGGACGCGCTCAATCTCGCAGGTGCTGGATGCCTGCAACTGGCCCAGGCGGTCTCGAACCGCCTTTTCGGCATCCTGATAGCATTGCCGCTCGAACTCGGTTTTCAAGCGACCCCATTGATCCGGGTCCACCGCCTTGAGGTCGGTGTTCGTGAACTCGCAATGCGGAGCCGGCTGAGCCGCAAGCAGCGCGGGGTCGGGCCGGCGAACGCGCAGTTCGGCAGGTGGCGACGTTTCGGCGTGGACTCGGGGACGCGGAGGCAAGCGAACAGGGGTTGCCCTGACCACCCGGTGAGCCGGTTTGAAATCGCGGTGAGCATCGAGGTCACCGCGAGCCGGATCGCGCGCGCATCCGGCCAGTCCCAGCGCCAGCACAATGACGGAGATGGCCGGCAGTCTTATGGGCGGCAGTTTTGGAGCCAACGTCAGCAGACTGCTCAACCACGACTGCGGTCTCGCCAATTCGCAGCCATCATCTGCACCATGCGCCGAACGCGCGATCGCCATGTTGATCATTCCGATTCACGGCGAGGCAGGTTGCGACCGCTGTTTGCAACGAAATCTCGCGCAGGAAGCGCGGCAATCCTGGACGGAAAATTTGAATCTCAGTCTAACGAGTACAATGAATGAACTATTAATCGGCTTCATTTTCAGGTCTGGTGGCTTCGGTGCGCTCGCTTCGGCTCCCGAGGGGGACATGGGCGAGGCGTGATGTGGGAATGCGGGCGTCGATCGCATGACATCGAGAGAGCGGATGTTTCGCCGCGCAGCTGCAACGGTTCTGCCGGCATTGATGGCTCTCGTGACGGTGCCGGCGCGCGCCACCGATTGCGCCTTCGAGCCGCAGGGCGAAGGTCATGTCACCGGCGTCATCGATGGCCGCAGCTTCCGCCTCTCCGACGGCCGCGAGATCAAGCTTGCCGGCATCGAGCCTGTTGCCAGCGACACCGCAAAAGCAGACCGAACCACTGATCTGTCGGCGATCATCGCCGGCAAGGATGTGAGCTTGCGCGGTGAGGACGACGCGCCCGATCGTTACGGCCGACAAAGCGCGTTCGTCTTCCTTGCCGGCAGCGAAACGCCGGTGCAAAGCCTGCTGCTGAAGCAAGGTGCGGCGCTGGTATCCAGCGAGATCGCCGAAAAGGCCTGCGCAGCCGCCCTGCTGGAGGCCGAAGCCGAGGCCCGTCAAGCGCAAAAAGGCGCCTGGGCCGGCTCTGCCGTCATAAAAAACGCCGAAAGTACAGAGGATATTTTGGCTGGGATTGGGCGTTTTATGCTGGTCGAGGGCACGGTTCTCACCGTACGACAAGCAGGGGCAACGACTTACCTGAACTTCGGGCGTCGCTGGACACGGGACTTTGCTGTGACTATTTCAAGGCGCAATATGCCGGCGGTCGAATCTGCCGGCACGGCGCTCAAGTCACTGGAAAACCGGCGAATTCGAGTTCGTGGCTATGTCGAGGCCCACCCCGGTCCGCGGATCGAGGTGGTGCGAACAGGGCAGATCGAAGTTCTGAGCGGGAACTAACCGGGCATGATCCGGAAAGATGGGCTTCGGCTTTCGGAGGAAAGTCATGCCCGGGCAAAAGCTGGAGCGCGGCTGCGCGCACCTGCGGATTTGAAGAGTAGCTGACGTGGACTGGCTTGCGGGACAGCGCAAAATGGGAATGAGCCGCCGCCTTTGGGCTGCGCCGGTGCTGCTTCTGGCGGCAGCGTCGCTGGCGGCCTGCGGCGACATGGGCCGTTTCCAGACCGCCTCGATCCCGAGTTCCGCACCCATCATCAAGCCGAACCGCACCGTCACCACGACGCCGGCTTCCGAGAAGGAACACGAGCGCATCCTCGCCTCCTATGGCGGCGTCTATGACGACCCGAAGCTGGAATCACTGGTGAGCAAGACCGTCGATCGTCTGGTCGCGGCCTCCGAGCGGCCGGACCAGGCCTACAAGGTGACCATCCTCAACTCGGGCGCGGTGAACGCCTTCGCACTGCCGACCGGCCAGCTCTATGTCACGCGCGGGCTGATCGCGCTTGCCAGCGACACTTCCGAATTGTCGTCGGTGCTGAGCCACGAGATGGCGCATGTGCTCGCCAAGCACGCGGCGCAACGTGAGGACCAGGCGCGGCAAGCCGCGATCGTCGACAAGGTCGTCTCCGACATGGGCACGGATCCCGAGGTGACGGCGTTCACGATCGCCAAGAACAAGCTGTCGATGGCAAACTTCTCGCGCGCGCAGGAACTCGACGCCGACGAGATCGGCGTCGGCATCTCCGCGCGGGCGCATTTCGATCCCTATGGTGCGTCGCGTTTCCTGACCTCGATGGAACGCAATGCCGAACTGAAGGCCGGCAAGGCATCGTTCGATCCCCGCGCGCAGGATTTCCTCTCCTCGCATCCGGCAACCCCGGAGCGCGTACAGAAGGCGCAAGCCGTGGCGCGGCAATACAACTCGCCTGAAAATGCCGAGCGCGACCGCGAGGACTATCTGTCGGCGATCGACAACATCGTCTATGGCGAGGACCCGAGCGAAGGTTTTGTGCGCGGTCGCCGCTTCCTGCATCCGAAACTCGGCTTCACCTTCCAGGCGCCGGAAAACTTCTCGCTCGACAACACCGCGCAGGCGGTGATCGGCGTGCGCGAAGGCGGCGCACAGGCGATGCGCTTCGACGTGGTGCGCGTGCCTTCGGAGCAGACCTTGAGCGACTATCTCAATTCCGGCTGGATGGAGAATGTCGACAAGTCCACCACCGAGGACATGACCATCAACGGCATGCCGGCGGCCGCGACGACGGCGCGCGGCGACCAGTGGCAGTTCAAGGTCTATGCGCTGCGCATGGACAACGACGTCTACCGCTTCATCTTCGCCACCAAGCAGAAGACCACGGAAAGCGACCGCAACGCGCGCGAGACCGTCAACTCCTTCCGCAAACTCACGCTCGACGAAATCCAGCAGGCGCGTCCGCTGCGCATCAAGGTGATCACGGTGCAGCCCGGCGACACCGTGGAGTCGCTGTCGCACCGCATGGCCGGCGTCGATCATCCAGTGGAGCGTTTTCGCGTGCTCAACGGCCTCGACAGCAAGGCCCAGGTGAAGGTACGCGACCGCGTCAAGATCGTGGTGGATTGACACTCCGCCGTCGTCCCAGACAGGTCCGTAGGGTGGGCAAAGCGCAGCGTGCCCACCGTCACGCCAAACGCACTCAGATGGTGGGCACGTCGCTGGCGCGCCTTTGCCCACCCTACAAACTGGTGCCACTCCCTCCCACGCCAAGAATCACCTAATGCTCAGGGAGCACCAACTACACTGACGAACCGCCGTGAACGCTGGCCAGCCGACCGAGCATCCGACAATCGCCGTTCTCACCCCGTCCGCGCTCTCAGAGGCTGGCGTTGCGCACATGCAGGCCGGGCGGCATCTCGAGGCGCAGCTTTGCTGCCGCAACGCGCTCGCCGTCGACCCCAATCACAGGGATAGCCTGCATCTGATGGGGATGCTGTGCCTGCAAGCAAGGCAATACGACCATGCCATCGAGTGGATCGCGCGCGCCAACCAGCAGGACGTCAAGTCGGATTATCTCTTCGGCCTGGCAACCGCGCTAGAGCAGCAGGGGCTGCCTCAGGAAGCGCTCAAGGCATATGACCGGGCGACGCAACTCAGGCCGGATGACGCCGAGCTATGGGTGAGCCGCGGAACCATGCTGCATCGCCTGAGAAGGTTCGATGAGGCCGTCGCAGACCATCTGCGGGCCTACGCGCTCAAGCCGGCAAGCCCCTACATCTGCAACAATGTCGCCGCCGCGCTGCAACTTCTGTGTCGCGACGAGGAAGCACTGCCGTGGTTCGACAAGGCGCTCGCCCTGAAGCCGGACTTCATCATGGCACGGATCAACAAGGCGTCCTCGCTGGCCCAGCTCCGGCGACTCGATGAGGCGGTCGAAGCCTACCATCAGGTAAAGGCGATCGATCCGGCGAACACGGAAGCGGACTCCTATCTGTCGCTGATCTACCTCCTGACCGGCGATTTCGAGTCCGCCTGGACGGGATATCAAGCGCGCTGGAAGCGGCAAGCCGCGCCGCAATCCTATCCGAACTTCCAGCAGAATCTGTGGCTCGGCCGGAAAGAGGTCGCAGGCAAGACCCTGCTCATCTTCGCCGATGAGGGCATGGGCGATACGATCCAGTTCGCGCGCTACATACCGATGCTGGCCGCGCGCGGCGCGAAAGTCATTCTCGTGGTCGAGGATGCGCTGCGCCCGCTGCTGTCGGGGCTGGACGGCATGGCGCACTGCCTGAGCAAGTCAGCGCCGCTGCCGCCATTCGACCTGCACTGCCCGATCACCACCCTGCCGTTCGCGCTGGGAACACGGCTTGATACGATCCCCTCCGCGGCGTCGTACCTGCCGCCGCTGCCGCAAGACCGCGTGCAAGCGTGGCAACGACGGCTTTCCGAGCGTGCCGGCCCTACCGCCAAGCGGCGCGTCGGCCTCGTCTGGTCCGGCAATCCGCAGCACTCCAACGATCACAACCGGTCGATTTCGCTGCGCGTGCTGTCGCCTCTTCTTGGCGCCGATGCAACCTTCGTCAGCCTGCAGAAGGAAGCGAGGCCGGAAGACCAGCCGCTGCTACAAACCAGCGGCATCATCGACCTGACCTCCGATCTCACCGATTTTACGGAGACGGCGGCGCTGGTGAGCTGCCTCGATCTCGTGATCAGCGTCGATACCAGCGTCGCACACCTTGCCGCGGCGCTGGGACGGCCGACCTGGATCCTGTTGCCCTATCTGCCCGACTTCCGCTGGCTGCTCGATCGCGACGACAGCCCCTGGTACCCGACTGCGCGCCTGTTCCGGCAGAGCGAGCGGCGCGATTGGGCGGAGGTGATCGAGCGGGTGCGGCGCGCGCTGGATGAGCTTGGGCCGAGGTAAGCCGCAAGCTGTCCCACACTCCACTGTCGTCCCGGGCAAGCGACCGCCTCAACAAGCGGAGGCCTGCTCGCCGTGTTGCACACACGCTTGGTGGATGGCGGGGCATGGTGCGTACACGCCACTACGCCCGCTGCGATCCGGCCGTGTCAGCGGGCCACAAGCGCGATACGAAAATCGTCGTACTGTTTTTGAAGCGCCATTTTGATGACGACAACCCACCAAAAGAGGCCGACCACGAGACCGATGACGGACGTGGCAGTCACGACATGCTGCGCCAATCCCATCACGCCCATGATGAACCCGACGACAAATCCGAAGACGGCGCCCAGCACGAATGCTCCCAATATGCCTCTCCACAAGATGAGCCAGACAATCCGAAGCAGCCTTCCAGTTGTGATTTCGACTTCCTGCAATTACACCTCCCGCCACATCCACCAGTAGCATGAGGCGGAAAGCAAACGTTCAAGTCAAACGAATTTTTGCATGAAACCTTTCGCAACAAACAAAAAGCCCGGTCTTTCGACCGGGCTTTTCAAACTATTCCTGATTACGCTTTCAGGCGGCTTCATCAGCGACGGTGGTGCCGTCGCCATCGGAATCATCGCCCTCGTCAACGTCGCCGTCGGCATCGCCTTCACCCTCGGCAGCGCCTTCGGCCTTGACGCCGCGGCGCGGGCTCTTGGCGAGCTGGCTCTCGATTTCCTTGACCGCTTCGGTCTCGGTCGAGTGCTGCACGACCGCGATCTCGCGGGAGAGGCGATCGAGCGCCGCTTCATAGAGCTGGCGTTCGGAGTAGGACTGCTCGGGCTGCGATTCCGAACGATAGAGGTCACGCACGACTTCCGCGATCGCGACGATGTCGCCCGAATTGATCTTTGCTTCGTACTCCTGGGCGCGGCGGGACCACATGGTGCGCTTGACGCGCGCACGGCCCTTCAGCGTCTCCAGCGCCCGCTTCACCAGCGCGGGCTCGGAGAGCTTGCGCATACCGACATTGGCAACCTTCGCGGTCGGCACCCGCAGCGTCATCTTGTCCTTCATGAAGTTGATGACGAACAGCTCAAGCTTGGCGCCGGCGATTTCCTGCTCCTCGATGGCCAGGATCTGGCCAACGCCGTGGGCGGGATAGACGACGAATTCATTGGCCTTGAACCCCTGACGCTGGGTCACGACCTTCTTTTCCTCAACGCGAGGGGCAGCCGCCACGGGCTTGGTGGCAGGGGCGGCCGGCTTTACCGGAGCCTTCGGCGCAGTCTTCGCGGCAACCTTGGCAGCCGCGGTCTTGGAGGCAGTCGCTTTCGCGGCAGGCTTGGCAGTCTTTGGGGACATTGCACTTCTTTTGTTCTTGGAGGACTTGGCAGCCGTGCTCGCCTTGGCAGCGGACCGGGTATCCCGGGCACGGCTCTTGGATGCGCTACGGCTGGCGGCTTTTTTCGAGGGCTTAGAGGTACTCTTTTTACGCGTTTTCTGTGACACGGCCTGTGCGCGGAACTGCCACGCCCCTGTTCGATGTTTTTCGCGGAAACCCTCCGTTTTCACTCTGGAGGGTCAATGCGGCTGACCGATTCAGCTCAGAATGTGCACAATATAGCACATTTTCCGCAAAAATCAATGATTTAGCGGTTTTCAGGGCCGTTTTTGGCTGATGCCAAGCTATTAGGGTTAAGCGTGGGGCGAATTTATGTCAGTCGCCGCTGCCGGGGCTCTTGGAAAAATATTTCTCGAATTTGCCTTCCTGACCTTCGAAATCTTTCGCGTCAGGCGGCGATTCTTTCTTTTGGGTGATGTTCGGCCAGGACTTTGCGTATTCGGCGTTTACCTCGAGCCATTTTTCGAGGCCCGGCTCGGTGTCCGGCTTGATCGCATCGGCCGGGCATTCGGGCTCACACACGCCGCAATCGATGCATTCGTCCGGATGGATCACCAGCATGTTCTCGCCCTCGTAGAAGCAATCGACGGGGCAGACCTCAACGCAATCGGTGTATTTGCATTTGATGCAGGCTTCAGTGACGACGTAAGTCATCCAGGACTCCGAAAAAACGGTCGAAATTCGAAAGTTTGCCTAGCGCAGTCAGCCCACTGCTGCAAGGGAAGCGGGGCCAAGAATTGAATCCCTAAATAGCAATTAGTTACTCTGGCCGGGTGTGCAATTCCTCATAGAGCACGCGGGCCGAATTGGCATCGCCGCGCCGCTCGGAGAAAGCCACCACTTTCAGCACGCGGACGGTGCGATCGAGCGCGATGGTGAGCACATCGCCTGGCTTCACCGCATGTCCGGGCGATCTCTCGCGCACGCCGTTGATGCGCACATAGCCGCTTTCGACAAGCTCTGCCGCGCTGGTGCGGGCTTTGACGACCCGCGCATGCCACAGAAATTTGTCGAGGCGCTGGCGATCCAAGTTGCGCGTCAGTCCTTCCGGTTGCCCGCAAGCTGCTCCTTCAGCGCCGCAAGCTTGGCGAAGGGCGAATTGGGATCGACGGCGCGATCACGCTCGCGCGGATTGGACGAACTCGCATAGTGGCGCAGCGCCGGGCCGCTCTCGCGGTCGCGCTTGTCGCGCCCCTTGTCGCGATCACGGCCGCGGTCGCGTTCATCTCGGCGATTGCCCTGACGGTCGCCGAATTTCTCGCGCTTGTTGTCGCGATCGCGGTCACGGCCTTTGCCCTCACGCTCGCGGCGGTCGCGCTGCTCGGGACCTTGTTCTTGACGCTGCTCAGGGCGCTGCTCGCTTACAGGCGCGCCTTCAGCCGGAGCGGCGGCCACTTCGGAAGGCGCTGCCGGCGCGTTGTCGCGGGATTTGCGGAAATCACGGCGGCCATGGTTGCGATGCCGCTCGCGCTTCTCGCCGTCAGCCGGTTTCTGGCCTTCGGCGGCCGCGCCGTCCTGCCGTTGCCCCTGGTGGCGATGGCGGCCACCCCGCTCGTGCCGCGGCCGGCGCTCTTCCGAGCGGCCGCCGGGGCGCCAGACCTCGACCATCGCGGGCTCGGCGGGCGTGGCCGGCGCGGCCTCAGTGCTTGCGGTCTCGGTGGAGGCTTCTGCGGCGGGCGCAGCTTCGCCAGACGCTTCAGCGGCGGGCTCTGTAACTGCCTCTTGCTCGACAGGCGCCTCGGTCTCGGCCGCGACTTCCGGCTGCGCCTCAACGGCGACAGGTGTTTCCTCGCTGGTCGCAAGCGGGGAGACCTCCGGCAGCAGCGCGGCCGACGGCGCGGGGTCGCCGGTGACCTGCTGGTCGACGACCTCCGTGGTGATCTCGACAGGAGCCTCTGCTGCGGCCTCGGCGGGCCCCTCGGCGCTCGCGGCCTCAGCAGGGGTGTCGGCGGTTGCTTCCGTGGCTTCAGTGGCAACAGCTGCTTCAGCGGGAGGCGCCTCCGCGGCCGGCGCTGCCACAGCGGCGGGCTTCGGCGGCAAGGGCGGGCGGCGCTCCATGCGATAGCCGAGCGCGCGCAGGATCGAGGCAAAGTCCTCGCCGGCCGAGCCTGTGAGCGAGGTCATGGCCTGCGTCACGATAAAGCTGCGGCCATCGAACGCGCCGGCCGGCTTGTCGCCGGGCGAGCTTTCGCGCCAGGCCAGCGCCGGGCGGATCAGATCGGCGAGCCGCTCCAGGATATCGACACGCACCGCGCGCTCGCCCGCCTGGCGATAGCCGAGCACGCGATAGGCATCGCGCGGCAGCGTCTTGTCGACCGGGAACGACGTGCGGCCGGAGCTCGCCAGATGTTGTGCGCCTGAAAGCACGGTGAGATCGACATTGTCCTGCTTCAGCGCCCAGAGCAGCGCGGCGAGCGCCCGCGCGGCGGGCTTGAGCAGGCCGGGGAAATAGATGTGATAGGCGCCGAAGCGCACGCCGTATTTGCGCAGGACCGCGCGCGAGGGCTGGTCGAGATCCTTCATCTCGGCCGCGATCTTGTTGCGCTCGATAACGCCCAGCGCCTCGACGAGCTGGAAGGCGATGCCGCGCGCGATTCCGGTGACGTCCGCGGCCTTGGAGAGCTCGAACATCGGCCCGAGCAGCTTCTCGATATGCGTCTTGAGCCAGAGATCGAGCCGCGCCTGCACCTTCTCACGTGACGCGCCGGTCAGCCGCTCGTCGGCGATGATGCGAAGCCGCGGATGCAGCGCATCCTCGGCCGCGACCAGCTTGGCGACAGCGTCTCCCGTCCAGCGCACGGTGCCGTCGGAGGTGAGCACGAACTGCTCGTCAGCCGCCGCGCCCAATTTTTCGGCACGCGCGTCGATTTCCTTCGCGACCACCTGCTGGGCTGCGGCCTGCAGCGCCTTGGCATCCGATCCCGCTTCCGCAGCGTCTGGCGCAAAGGTAAAGCCGTCGAGGCGGCCGATTGCATGCCCCTCAACGATGACTTCGCCAGTCTTGCCGATTTCCGTACTCAAAACCGTGTTCTCCCGCAGGCGGCGCATCAATACACTGGTACGACGGTCAACGAAACGCTCCGTGAGCCGTTCATGCAGCGCGTCCGACAATTTATTTTCGACTTCTCGCGTGATTTCCTGCCAATGGTCGGGATTACCCAGCCAATCCGGCCGATTGGCGACAAAGGTCCAGGTGCGGATCTGAGCGATCCGGCCCGATAAGGTGTCGATATCGCCGTCGGTGCGATCGGCCTGGTCGACCTGGGCCGCAAACCAGCCATCCGGAATCTTCCCCTTCCGCATCAGGAAATCGAAAAGGGTGGTCACCAGTTCCGCATGCGCGGCGGGCGCGATCTTGCGGTAGTCCGGTATCTGGCAGGCCTCCCACAGCCGTTCCACGGCGACCGCCCCATGCGCCATCTCGCGTACGTCCGCATCTCTTGCGACGTGATCGAGCACGCGCATGTCCTCGGCGATCGGCGCCTTGGTCAGCGCCTCATGGCCGGGCGGCCGCGCCAGCGAGACCTGCAGGCTGCCGAGCGAGGAGAAATCCAGCTTCGAATTGCGCCATTGCAGCACCTTCACGCTGTCGAAGGTGTGGTTCTGCAGCGCATTGACGAGCTCCGGCTCGAACGGCTCGCAGCGGCCCGTGGTGCCGAAGGTGCCGTCGCGCGTGGCCCGTCCCGCGCGGCCCGCGATCTGCGCGAACTCGGACGGCGTCAGCCGGCGGAACTGATAGCCGTCATATTTCCGGTCGGAGGCAAAGGCGACGTGGTCGACGTCGAGATTGAGGCCCATGCCGACGGCATCGGTGGCGACGAGATAATCGACGTCGCCGTTCTGGAACATCGCCACCTGCGCATTGCGCGTGCGCGGCGAGAGCGAGCCCAGCACCACGGCAGCACCACCATGCTGGCGGCGGATCAATTCGGCGATCGCATAGACCTCTTCGGCCGAGAAGGCGACGATGGCGGTGCGCCGCGGCTGCCGCGTGATCTTGCGGTCGCCGGCGAATTCGAGCTGCGACAATCTGGGCCGCGTGACGATGGAAGCGCCCGGCAGCAGCCGCTCGATGATGGGGCGCATGGTGGCCGCACCAAGCAGCATGGTCTCGTCGCGGCCGCGGCGGTTGAGGATGCGGTCGGTGAAGACATGACCGCGCTCCAGATCAGCGGCAATCTGGACCTCGTCGACGGCGAGGAACGACACGTCGAGATCGCGCGGCATCGCCTCGACGGTGGAGACCCAGAAGCGCGGGTTCTTCGGCTTGATCTTCTCCTCGCCCGTAATCAGCGCGACGCTATCGATGCCGGCGCGATCGGCGATCTTGTTGTAGACCTCGCGCGCGAGCAGCCGCAGCGGCAGGCCGATGATGCCGCTTGAATGCGCCAGCAGCCGCTCGATCGCCAGATGCGTCTTGCCGGTGTTGGTGGGACCAAGCACCGCGGTGACGCCGGCGCCGGGTGCGCGATCATTCGCGAACCCTGATTGCGGAGAGAAAGCCATATTTTTCGGGTGTTTCTTGTGCGCCGGCTTTGGGCCCTGCGTACTCTCAAATGTGTTTCAGATTGCGACGCTTCGGTGAAGATATAGGGCCTGCGCTTAAGCTTGAGAACGAGTCTGGAACGAATCGCGGCCGAATCGCTGACTCACCCCAGTAACCGGTTTCGTTCACCGCAACATCTCGCGCTGGCAGCTTTGACTCAGCACTAGATCAAGTTTGACGCGCCTCCACAAGCGACGGTTCGAGGACGAAATTCCTTAAATTTTCGCGGGGTCCGAGTCGAATCAGAATCGACCAGGAGTCAACAGGACTCATTCTCATGCGTTATGGCCCGCGCTCTCGCCTCGCGCTCCACTCGTCATGCGCGGGCTTGACCCGCGCATCCATCAAAAAGAGAACGCTCGTTCCCAGGAGATGGATTGCCGGGTCAAGCCCGGCAATGACGAGTCTTTGCATTGATTCAACGCGTTGCGGCGGCCTCCGTCCCCTCTCCCCTTGTGGGAGAGGGTGGCGCCTCGCGGAGCGAGGCGACGGGTGAGGGGTCTGTCTCAGCAAACTCGCTCTAGGTGCTCGCTGAGAGAACCCCTCATCCGGCGCTTCGCGCCACCTTCTCCCACAAGGGGAGAAGGAAGGCAGAGTGCTCGCTTCAGCGTGTGCCTACTGCGTCTTCGCTACGTGCGTCGACTGCGTCACGAAGGACGTCGCCTCCAGCATGGCGGTGCCGAGCGGGGTCGGGATCACCATGCGGAACGGCACCAGGATGCGGGTGCCGACAATCGGCGCAAACGCGATCTCGATGTTGCGCTGCCCGGCCAGATATTTGATCACCGGGCGGTCGGGGATGTAGCCCGCGACCGGCGTGAAATAGACTGAACAGACCACGGCAGGGCCGTAATAGCCCTTGTCGGCCTTGACCGTTTCCATGCGCTTGAAATCGAGCTTCAGATCGTAGCGCATGCGGCCGTCGAATACGGCTGCGCCCGTGCGGCAGGCTTCGGGCGAGAGCACTTCGCCATTGCCGGGCACGCGCAGCAGCGACGACGTCATCGGGTCGAACACGCCCTTCTTGTGCGCGTCGGTGACGGGAATGCGGTCGGCATCGACCGGCGGCTCCGGCTCGATGCCGAACTCCTTCACATTGCCGCCAGAAAGCGTGATGTGGATGCTCTCGGACTTCTTCGAGGTGGTGGTCGAGGCCTGGTAGGCCTGCGGGACCAGCGCGCCATTGACGACGCGCCCCTGGGCGGCACCCGTACCGGAGCCATTGGCGATGGTCTTGAGCAAGCCCGTGGTGCCGCCGGTCGCCGCTGCGGCATAGGAATCGTCACCGATTTCGACGTTCCAGGCGCCGCGGCCGACCGGGATGCCGGCGAGCGAGGCCTCATATTGCGCCTCGAGCTTGCCCTGTGCGGAGGCCGGATGCGCGCTGGCTGCGGCCAAGTAGGCGCCCGCGCACAGCGAGGCCGCCACCCATCGCGCCGATCGGGTTGAAATCCTGTTGTTTTTCTTCACGGCGCAGCAGTCCTTATGCGCAAGGCGCTTTCCGGGTGATCTAAGCAATAAATTCCCGCGGACAACGAAAATTCCGCAAAATCACCGGGCAATCCCCGGTACACTTTTCTGGGCCATCGACCGATCGCCCGGGCGGGGGACTATGCTTTTGTCTTCGAACCCGAATGTGTCCTTTAGATGATGGCTTAAGTGCCGGAAGGCCCTGCCAAAATTGCATTTTGACGGATTTGGCGCGGCCTGAAACCTTGACGCATAGGGCCTTCCGCCCTATACGTCCGCGCGCTCCCTGTAAGCAGGACACGAATTTTGGACCCCCCGAGGCGCCAACGGGCTGCCGGGGCAACTTTGAGGATTTTCGACATGTCGCGGCGTTGCGAACTGACGGCCAAGGGCCCCCTCGTCGGCCACAAGGTCAGCCACTCCAACATCAAGACCAAGCGGCGTTTCCTGCCGAACCTTTGCAACGTCACGTTCATCTCGGACGCGCTCGGCCGCAACGTGCGCCTGCGCGTCTCCACCAACGCGATCAAGAGCGTCGACCACAATGGCGGCCTCGATGCCTTCCTCCTGAAGGCGCCGGCCACCAACCTCTCGCCACGCGCGCTGGAATTGAAGCGCCAGATCCAGAAGAAGGTCGGCGACGCGCCGGTAGCGAAGGCGAGCTAAGCAAGTTTTTTGAATGGGGCTGAGGCGACGCGGGGCTAGTCAGTAGCGTCCAGTCGCGTAAGCAAAGAGTTGAGTGAGATGGCAGGCGGCCGGGTCGGAAACGACCCGGCCGTTTTGTTTTAGGAAGAAATTTTGAACCTCGAATGTCTGGCATTGATGAAGACCGAGCAAGCGATGGTCGCTGCTACTTCATCCCCTCCACAATTCGCGCCGCCTTCGCCATCGCGTCCGCCTTCGCCGTGACATTCGCCGGCACCTCCTGCCGCTTCTCGCCGGGGTCGTCGAAATCGTGCGTCGCGCCGATATAGAGCGAGACGGCGAAGGTGGTGCCGATCGAGCGGTTGACGACGTGCTGGCAGATCGGGGGCGGGACCTCTTCGTCGGCGGTGCCCATGAACAGCGCGATCGGCTCCGTGGTCAGAACCTTGTCGTCCAGCAGCGCCTCCTTGCCGCAGCCGGGATAGAAGACGAGCGCGGCGCGGAAGCCAGCTACAACATGTCCCGGCGGATCCCGCATTGCGGAGGCCTCCTCCTTCGCGCCCTGGCGGATCATCACGGTCAGCGTGGTCGAGCCGCCGTTCGACCAGCCCTGCAGGAAGATGCGCTCACGCACGACATCGTCGCGGGCGCGCAGATATGTGAGCGCGCCCTCGGCGTCGAGCGGGCGCACCGTCAACCCGTTGACGTCCGCGCGGTCGGGATCGTCATGGGTGAAGCGGCCAAAGCCATGCGCCTTGCCGCGCGGGCCAAATGAGTCGGGCAAGAGCGCGAGCACGCCATGGTCAGCCCAGAACTCGCCCCACATCATGTGACGCTTCGACAGCGTGCCGGCGTTGCAGGCCGACGTCACGCCGCGCGCGACAAAGGTGCAATCCCTGTTGTCATTGGCCGAGTAAGGCCCGGCGCGGTCGTGCAGGAGGACGATGGCGGGATGTGGGCCGGTGCCTGCCGGCTTGAAGAGATAGCCGACGATCTCGGTCGCGCCATCGGCGCTCTTGAAATAGACGGTCTCGGGCTCGGCGCGCGCGGAGGCGGCAAGCAGCGCGAGCGCGATGGCGAGGAGGTTTGTCAGGCGATGGGTCATGTGACGCGGTTGTGACAATACGCGAACCTCATGACATGCGTCCTGCCCTTTCCCTAAGAAAGGCAAAAGGACGCCCCGTCCCCCAGGCCGCGGTGGCATTTACGGTTTCAACCAGGGGTGGACAGCCAAAGCCGCCGCTGGACTACGGAATTCCATTCATCTATGTGAACTGCGGGGATTGACGAAACGCCAAAACATGCTTTTTTGCTATGCAGCATAATTGCTGTTTTTGCGCTTCGGCGGCGCGCAGATCGTACTGACAGTCCTTGAGGGATGGCGTCGATGCCAATCGAGCTGGTCACCGTGCGAAAAATGCCGACGGCAATGGAGCCGGCCGCGCCGCAGCGCCGCCGGCTGATGGCCGTCATGCTGGCCGACGTTGTCGATTACAGCGGCATGATGAGCCGCAGCGAGGACGAGACGCATGAGCGCTTTGCGCGCCATGCCGGCGAATTGATCGAGCCGACCATCGACAAATACAACGGCCGCCTCGTGCGCAGCATGGGCGACGGAATACTGGTCGAATTTTCCAGCGCGGTCGACGCGGTGCGGTGCGCGCTCGATATCCAGCGCGAGCTTGCCGCGCGCCAGGCGGATGAAAAGAAGGACCGCATCCAGCTGCGGATCGGGATCAACTTCGGCGACGTGCTGGTCGATCACCGCGACATCTACGGCAACAGCGTCAATATCGCGGCCCGGCTCGAGGCCCTGGCGTCGCCGGGAACGGTTTGCGTCAGCCAGAGCATGTACGATCAAATCCACACCCTGCCGCAGTTCTTTTTCGCCGACCGCGGCGAGCGCCGCGTCAAGAACATCCCGCACCCGGTCCACGTCTATGAGGTGGCGTATGAGCGGATAAAGGTGCCGTTCCTGCGATGGAGCGCCGCCCGCCTGAGCGGAACGGTGATCGCCGCCGCGATCGGGGCGGTCGCTGTCGCCTGCCTTGCGTCCGCGCTGATGTTCAGTGCACTGCATGGAACGGTCGCGCGGACCAACCGGATCGTTGTGCTGCCGTTCAAGAATTTCGACGAGAAGGTGGGGCAGGACTCCTACCTCGCCGATGCGATCACCGATGATCTCACCACCGAGCTGTCGCGGCTGCAACGTGCCTGGGTCATCGCTGCCGGCACGGCCTTCACCTACAAGGACAAGCCGAACGATCCGCGCGCGATCGGCCGCGAGCTCAAGGTGCGCTATGCGATCCAGGGCAGCGTCCGCCGCACCGGACCGCTGGTCCAGGTGAACGCGCAGCTGATCGACACCGAAAGCGGCACCAACCTCTGGGCCAATTCTTTTGCGTATGAAACCAGTAGCCTGATAGACCTGCAGGACAAATTGATGGGCCGGATAGCCACCTCGCTCAACGACGAGGTGATCAAATCCGGCGTGCGGCACGAGGTCGGGACATTGGCCGCAGATCACAACCCCTTGGATGAGAGGATGAGAGCTATGGCGGCAAGCGTCGGGTATCCAACGCCCGAGTCAATTCTCGAAACGCGGCAGCATGCGGAGGCTGGCCTCATCGCCGATCCGGATAACGCGCGCCTGTTGGGCTTGCTCGCCTACTGGCTGGCTTCAGATTACCTCAACAGCTGGAACGGCGCAGCCCAGGCGGAAGTGGATCGCGCGGAGACCCTGGCCAGAAAGGCCATCAGCCTCGACCCCAATCTGGCGATCGCGCACCACGCGCTCGGCTGGGTTTATCGGATTCGCGGCGACCATAAGGCGTCGCTCGCTGCCTTCAAGAAAGCGATCAAGAGTGATCCCAACTTCGCGGTGTCCTATGCCCAGGCCGCCAACGAGCTGGTGTTCCTCGGCGATGCCAAGGGCGCAATCCCCATGGCTAAAAAAGCGATCGAACTCAGCCCCAAGGACAAGTCGGTCCATGTGTTCGGGTATGTGCTGGGACGCGCCTATTTCGCCGTCGGCGACTACGAGAAGGCGGCGGAGACTCTCGGCGAGTCGGTGCGTGCGCGGGACAATCTCTGGTTCGCCCATCTATATTGGGCGGCCGCTCTCGCCCTTTGCAACAAGGACGCGGAGGCGAAGCAGGTGCTCGAGGGGTACAAGAAGGTGCACACCAAGTTCCCGGATATCGCTTCGGTCCAGCAGTATTACGCCCAGCAGCGCTTCCAGGATCCTGGCGCCAAAGCCGCTGTGACCCAGATGCTGGCCGGCCTGAAGAAAGCGGGGATGCAGTAGAAAAACCCTTTTGGCTCGTCGCAGCGCAAGCCGGCTGGCTTGCGCTGCGACGAGGTTGCCCCCCCGAAGACTTAGCAACGCAGACTTGGCAACGCATTGTCCTCATGCACTGGCATCCCTGATGTTTCAGATTTCACATCGGCTACGCCGCGCCGCAATCGCTGTCGCCACCTTGTCGGCCGCCCTGCTGTCGGCTGCGCCGGCATTCGCCGCCCCACCGAATGCCAGAACCATCACCGCGGTGATGCATTCCGATCTGCGCATCCTCGATCCGATCTTCACCGGCGCGTATATCGTGCGCGATCACGGCTACATGGTCTATGACACCCTGCTGGGGACCGACGCCAACTTCAACGTCCGGCCGCAGATGGCGGATTGGAAAGTGTCCGACGACAAGCTCACCTACACCTTCACGCTGCGCGACGGGCTGAAATGGCACGACGGCAGCCCGGTCACGGCGGAGGATTGCGTCGCCTCGCTCAAGCGCTGGAGCAAGAACGAGACGTCGGGCCAGATACTCATGGACTTCACCGCCAGCCTGGAAGCCACCGATGAGAAGACCATCACGCTGAAGCTGAAGGAGCCCTATGCGTTGGTGCTCGAAGCGATCGCAAAGCCCTCGTCGGTCGTTCCCTTCATGATGCCCAAGCGCCTCGCCGAGACGCCGCCGGGACAACGGATTCCGGAGCAGATCGGCTCGGGCCCGTTCAAATTCGTCCAGGCCGAGTTTCAGCCGGGCGTGAAGGCGGTCTACGAAAGAAACAAGGATTACGTACCACGCAAGGAGCCGCCAAGCGGGACCGCCGGGGCCAAGGTCGTGAAGGTCGATCGCGTTGAATGGATCGCGATGCCGGATGCACAAACCGCCGTGAACGCGCTGCAATCCGGCGACATCGACTTCGTCGAGAACGTGCCGTTCGAGCTTGTGAAGACGCTGGCCGCCAATCGAGACCTCAAGCTCGAAACCCTGGACAAGCTCGGCTTCCAGAATCTCGGGCGAATGAATTTCCTCCATCCGCCTTTCGACAACGTCAAGATCCGCCGCGCCGCGTTCCTGGCGCTGAACCAAAAGGATGTGCTGGACGCGCAGGTCGGCGATCCCAAATACTATCAGATTTGCGGCGCCGTCTTCGGCTGCGGCACGCCACTCGCGACCGATGTCGGCTCGGAAACGCTGGTGAAGGGCAACGGCATGGCGGAAGCGAAAAAGTTGCTTGCCGAATCCGGGTACGACGGCACACCCGTCGTGATCATGGCACCCACGGACGCCCTGCCCTACAAGACGCAGCCGATCGTCGCAGCACAGCTGTTGCGTGAAGCCGGCTTCAAGGTCGATCTGCAAGCGATGGATTGGCAGACTCTGGTTTCCCGCCGCACCAGCAAGAAGCCGCCGCAGGAAGGCGGCTGGAACATGTTCTTCAGCAACTTCAACATCGCCGACGTGATGGACCCCGCCGTCAACGAGTTGATCAGCGGTCGAGGCACCAAGGGAGCCTGGTGGGGCTGGCCGGAAGACGCCAGGGTGGAAGCGATGCGCGATGCCTTCGTCCGCTCCTCCTCGCCCGAGGAGCAGAAGAGGATCGCTGCCGACATCCAGCGCGAAGTCTACGACCAGGTGCTCTACATCCCGCTCGGACAATGGCGCCGCGTCGCCGCATGGCGGAAGTCGCTCTCCGGCGTGCTCGAGGGCCCCGCAACGCCAGTGTTCTGGAACATCGACAAGTCGGAGTGACGAGCGCTCACTTCGGCCCGACGCGCAGTGCCGCAGGCAAGGCCGCCGGCAGCTTTCCGGCACCCTGCAACGCGGCCTGCATGGCGACGATGTAGCCGTAAGGGCCAAGGCCGGCGATGACGGCTTTTACCGCGGCCGAGAGTTTCGAGTGCCGGTGCAGCTCGTCGCGGGCGTGGATGTTGGAGATGTGGACCTCAAAGATCGGGCCCTCGAAAATCTTCAGCGCGTCGAAGATCGCAATCGAGGTGAAGGAATAGCCGGCGGGATTGATGACGATGGCGTCGGCTTGGGTGCGCGCGGACTGGATGAGATCGACCATGACCCCCTCATGGTTCGACTGGTGAAACGATAGTTGCGCACCGGAGAGGTGCGCGAACTCCTCGCAAGCCGCCTTGATCGCCTCCAGCGTCGTCGAGCCATAGATGTGCGGCTCCCGAATGCCGAGCATGTTCAGGTTAGGTCCGTTGATGATCATGATGCGCATGGCGCCCCTCCCGGTGTTTGCGTGATTTGCGGCAGGGAGATTAAGGGGATGGGCGCGGCGATCAACCGGCGCGGGGAAACTCCGCTGTCGTCCTGGCTTTTGCCAGGACGGCAGCGAGGGGCAGGCTCCGCCCGTCGAAATCGCGCGAAACACATCCCCGCGAGCCGGCTCACACGGCCCCCCGAACACCCCTCCCCGGCATGTTTGTTGCTTGTTTTCCCGTCAGTTGCATAAGGAGCCAACCGATATGAAAAAGACCATTCACCGCCGCGAATTCATCGCTACCTTGGGTGCGGGACTGATTGCCGCACCCTCCATCGTGCGCGCGGCCGGCGAGCCGGTCGTGATCCGCATGGGCACGCTGAAATTGATCCATTCCATTGCGCCCTATTTCTACGAACAATTCGTGCCCGCAGGCTACAAGGTCGAAGTGACGCCGTTCGAGACGCCGGCCGAATGCAAGAGCGCGGTCGTCACCAAGTCGGTCGACTTCGGCACCTTCGGCATCGCCGCCGCGATCCTGGGTTCGGTCGCCGGCGAGCCGGTCGTGGTGATCGCCTCCACCTGCAACCGCGGCATGGCGATCGTCGCGAAAAAGGATTCCGGCATCAATTCGCTGAAAGATCTGAAGGGCAAGCGCGTCGCGCTGTTTCCCGGCACCACGCAGGAAGTGTTTTTCCTCGAGCGGCTGCGCATGGAAGGCATGAGCGTCAAGGATGTCGAGCCGGTGCGCGTGTCGTTTTCCGAGATGCACATCGCGCTCGCGCGCGGCGATGTCGACGCCTATGTCGGCGCCGAACCCGCCCCCGGCGTGTCGCTCTCGACCGGCATCGGCCAACTGGTCGAATATCCCTATTCGACGGCGATGGGCTCGCTCAACATGATCTTCAGCACCAGCGCCGACCTGATCAAGGAGAAGCCGGAGGTCGTGAAGACGATGATCGGCATCCACCAGCGCGCCACCGACTATGCGCAATCGAACAAGGATGCGCTGGTGACCATGGCGAGCCAGAAGCTCGGCCAGAAGAAGGAGGCAATCGAGGCCTCCGTGCCCAATGTCGAGCTGAACTGGCGGCTGGGGCCGAAGGAGATCGAGGAATCGAAGATCTACGCCGACCACATGCTGGCGCTGAAACAGATCAAGCACCTCCCCGATTTCGCGATGCTCATCGATACGAGCTTTGTCGATGCGGTGAAGCCGACGTGAGGGGGATGAAGACGCGAGAAGCATGAATTTGGTTGATTCGATTTCGAGGCTTGCTCCGTTTCCCTTCTCCCCTTGTGGGAGAAGGTGGCGCGAAGCGCCGGATGAGCGGTTCTGTCCGCGCGTGAGAGAGCGAGTTGGCGGAGAGATACCCCTCACCCGGATCGCTTCGCGATCCGACCTCTCCCGCAAGGGGAGAGGTGACTTTCTAGGCCGCTTCGCTGGAAGCGTAGGATGGGTAGAGCGTAGCGAAACCCATCACGATGCGACGAGACAGATGATGGGTTTCGCTGGCGCTCAACCCATCCTACGACGTTGAAGGTGAGTTGAAGACCGTGACGACACTGACAACCGAACGCGAGGAAACGACGGCCGCAACGCGGCCGGCGGCTGCGGTCTACTGGCCCCGCATCAAACCCATCCTCCTTGCCATCGCCTTCCCGCTTATCCTCCTCGCGCTCTGGCACATCTCTACGCATAACCGGCCGGCGAGCCTGATCCCGCCGCCTTATGATGTGTGGCAGGAGCTGGAAGACCTGGCCGTCGGCGGCATCAATGATGACGCCTATAGTCGCACGTTGCTCACCCATCTCTTCGCCTCGATGAGCCGGGTTTATGGCGGCTTCGCGCTCGCACTCGCGGTCGCGCTGCCGCTTGGGATGCTGATCGGGCGCGTGCCGATCGTGCGCCAGCTCGTTGATCCGACCGTCCAGATCCTGCGGCCGATCCCCGTCACCGCATGGCTGCCGCTGGCGATGATCATCTTTGGGCTCGGGCCGCGCTCGGCGTTCTTTCTCGTCTTCCTCGGCGCGTTCTATCCGATCCTGGTCAACACCATCTTCGGCGTGCGCTCGGTCGAGCCGCGGTTGTTCGAGGCGGCCTCGATGCTCGGCTGCAGCCAACAGGCGCAGTTCTTCCGCGTCGTGCTGCCGGCGGCACTGCCCTCGATCTTCACCGGCATGCGGCTCGGCCTCGGCTTTGCCTGGGTGGTGATCGTAGTCGGCGAGATGACGGGCGTGCAGACCGGGCTTGGCGCCATCATCATGGAAGCGCGCCAGCTCTCGCGCACCGAGATCGTCATATCCGGCATGATCGTGATCGGCGTGTTCGGCTTCCTGTCCGACCAGCTCGTGATGTGGATCGGCCGTCGCCTGCTGGCATGGAGCCCGTCCCATGGCTGAGAGCGTCACCCCCATTCTCGAGATGAAAAATGCCGGCAAGATTTATGCGCAAGGCACCCGCTCGATCGAGGCGCTGCGCGGCGCGAATTTGCGCGTGCGGAAAGGCGAGTTCATCTGCCTGATCGGCGCCTCCGGCTGCGGCAAGTCCACGCTCTTGCGCATGGCCGCGGGCTTCGAGCGGGCGACGAGTGGCGAAAGCCTGATGTGGGGCATGCCGATATCAGGGCCCGGGCCGAGCCGCGGCATGGTGTTCCAGGACTACGGCCTGTTTCCCTGGCTTTCCGTCCGCGACAATATCGGCTTCGGCCCAAAATCGCGCGGGCGACCGAAGGTGGAGGTGCGCGAGACCGTCGACCGCTTCATCGAGCTCGTGGGGCTGACGAATTTCGCCGATGTCTATCCGCACCAGCTCTCCGGCGGCATGAAGCAGCGCGTCGCGATCGCCCGCGTGCTCGCCAACGACGCCGAGATCGTGCTGATGGACGAGCCGTTCGGCGCGCTCGACGCCATGACACGAGAACGCTTGCAGGATGAGCTGGTCGAATTGTGGTCGCGCACAGGGTTGACCGTGCTGTTCGTGACCCATTCGATCGAGGAGGCGATTTTTCTCGCCGACCGCGTCGTGGTGATGTCGCCCGGCCCCGGCCGCATCGACAATGAATACACCATCGATCTCGCGAGGCCCCGCGATATCGCAAGCCCGGAATTCAATGAATGGCGTCGGCTATTGTCGTCACAGCTCCACAGCCACCACGCGAAGAAGGCGGGGTGACTTGGTGCTGATCTCGCCGCGCAAAGAAAACCCTCTCCCCTTGTGGGAGAGGGTGCGCTTCCCATGCGGCGACGGTCTCACGCCGCTTTGCCAAGCCCCACGTCGAGATGCTTCAACCTTGGCAGCACCTCGTTCTTGAGCAGCGACAGCGAGTGGTGCCAGGCTTCGCTCTTGTGCTTGTAATCGAAGCCGAACACCAGGAGCACGCCGAAGCCGCCGACCTCGTGCCAGATCTGCTCGATCTTCTCGGCGGCGGTTTTCGGCGAGCCGATGATCCAGTTCTGGCGTGCACAATATTCGGCGGTGACGTCGGAATCCGGCACCTCGGGCGAGTGCTTGAGATAATCCTTGAAGCCGAAATGGCCGAGCAACGGCAGGAAGTATTCGGTCATCATCCGGCCCATCATGTCGCCGGTCGAGAGCTTCCACGCCTCTTCATCGGTATCGGCGATAAAGACCTCCCGCACCAGCCGCCAGTCGCGCCGGCTCGGCTTGCGGCCGGTCTTCGCCGCGCCCTGCTCCACCGAGTCCCAATGACTGCCGACATAGGCCGGGTTGAGGTTGAGGCTCATCGGAATGAAGCCGCGCTCGCCCGCGAGCTTCAGCGTGTCGGAGTTCTTCGACAGGCCCGCGACACCGATCGGCGGATGCGGCGCCTGCACGGGCTTGAGGTGGGGTTTGAGGAAATCGAACATCACCTCCGGCTTGTTCACCGTCCAGTATTTGCCGTTGTAGGTGAATGGCGCAGGATCGTTCCAGAGCTTCAAGATGATATCGAGCGCCTCGCGGGTCATCTCCCTGTTCTGTCCGCTCATCCCATCGACATTGAACATCGCCCAGTCGCTCGGCAGGCCGCTTGCGGCAACACCGAAATTGAGCCGGCCGCCGGAGAGATGGTCGAGCATCGCGACACGATTGGCGAGCTCGGCGGGGTGATGATACGGGAGCAGGAAACCGCCCGGCCCGATGCGAAGATTTTTGGTCTGCCGAAAGCCTTCCACGACCAGGAGATCGGGTGCCGGATGCGGCTCCCACGGCGCGGTATGATGCTCGCCGATCCAGCATTCCTGATAGCCGAGCTCATCGAGCCAGCGCATCACCTGCAAGTCCCATTCGTGGCCTTCTCTCAGCCCGCACTCCGGCGGATGCGAAGGCATCGCGAAATATCCGAGTTCCATGGGGTTTCCTCTGCTGTTCTTGTCGTTTTTTTTGCGGTGCAAATGCCTTGCCCGCGCGCGCAGCCTAACACGACGCACGCCTTCAATCATTGGCTGTGCTGCGGCGAAATGATGGTGATGGCGCAAGGATGCAGGCCGCGTGCCGCGCGGCGCATGGTCTCACTTCATATGGGCTACGGATGGGCTACGGATGCCGCAGCTTTCAGCTTTTCCGCAGTCAGACGATTGACCAGGTCGGACGGAGTGACGGCATACGGCGGATCGAAGGAACCCACCGTGGCTTTCGGCGTCGAAGCGACCGACACGCCGCCGGATTGCTCAGACTGCGTCATGGTGTCCTGTGCTTTGGCCTCGGGTACGCCGGGCGAGGATGGCGGCACGCTGGATGCAGGCTTGGGGCTCGGCACCAGGATCCGGGTGATCACATGCTCCCGCAACAGTTCGTCTTTTTCCGGAAACCACATGCTGCCCGGCTCGGCCTTGTTGGCACGCTCGGCAAAGTCACGGCTCAGGCCGAATCTCTGCAAGCGCTGTTCTTCGCGAGCGATCGACATGCGGCGGTCCGTGGCGGTCATGCCGAGAAAAGCGACTTGATGAAATCCAAGCCGAGCATTCGGACCGATCCAGCGCTCCTTGCCGCCGAGGAACACGACCGTACAGGCGGACAGGCAGTCCTTGTTGACAACGGTGATCAGCCCGCGTGCCTTGAGCAGGTCGGACATCTTCTGCGCCTCGAGAATTCGGCCGCCGATCGAATTGAGCCGCACCCATCGCACGTTTTCCATCGCCGCGAGGAAGCTCTCCATCTCTTCGGCGACGCCAAAGGTGATGCCACCGGAAAATTCGAGCACCGTCCCCTTGCCGACGACACGGAACTGGTGCGGGCCGAGGCGGCGGTCACCGGCGACGATCTCGACCATGCCGGCGATTTGCGGCGCGCCCGCGCTGACAAAGCGGTAGCCGACCTGGAGCACCGCGATCACCATCATCACCTGCGCGGCCGTGCCCCAGAAGGCGTTGCCATCCTGTCGGTAATGGTTCGCCGAGCGCCAGACCCCGACCGATTGCCATGCGGTCAGCAGGATGAGACCGAGCCAGATCGCGACCAGCGACGACAGCCAGAGCAGCGGCCGCCCCTCGTTGCCGCGATAGATGAAGGCGTTGAGAAAGCCGATGGCGAACGCGCAGGCGCAGCCAAACACCGCGCCATTGACCCAATAGGACAGTGGCAAGGACAGTTCGCCGCGCCAATGCCGCGCAAAATAGTTTTGCGCTTGCTGCGGAGGCAGCGGCGGCGGCAACGCTATCGCCTGCGGCGCATTCGCATCCGGCAATGCGGCATCGCGAAACTCTACCTCGACCAGTGAAGCAACATGGCCTTCGATCGTTTCCGGATCAAATGTCGCGCCGCCGGGCGGCACCGGCGCAGGCGGCGCGGGCCGATCAGGCAACGGTGCGGCCCCGTGGAATTGCGCCGCCACCAACGCGGAGATTTCGCCGTCGAGCGCCGCCGGAGCAGACATTGCGGCGGCGGGTTGTGGCGACGGCGGTGTGGCGACCGGCATGAACACGCCGGCTTTGTCGAGCCGCAGCACACGCGTTCCGGCAAAGCGATCGTAACAGGCCTCCTTGCGGCGGCAGATCGCGATGATCGCTTCGATCGCGAGCGCGAACGTCGGCAGCATGATCGCAATCCGAATCCAGAGCCGGCTTCCCTCCGGGAAGGCTCCGATCCCCAGGCCGCAGACCGTAGCGATCAGCAACGGCGCGAATTGCACCAGATGGCGATAGCCCAATCTCGCCGCGGACGGATGCTCGGCGCCGGAGGCGGTAGCGAGGCGGAGACGGCAAATCCTGCGGCCCGGACTGCCCCGGCCGAGATCGAACGCAAAACGCAAGGCCAGGAGCAACGGCACGAACAGGAAATCGACGGCTACGACATCGACCGGGTTGCCGTCGGCGTCGAGCGTCCGGATGATCTGCCTCATCGTCGTGATCGCGCCAACTTGGTTGGTCCGCGTGACCACCAGGGTTCGTCCCGAGATCAGGCCGAACAGTCCGCGGCGGCAATCGCTGATCGATGTGGGGCCAAAATCGTCGGGCACCGAGATACCCTCAGGTACCTTGTCGAGCTTGTCGCAAGTGAGGGCAACGATCCCGCCGAGATATTGCACGCGCCCGTGACTGAGCGGGAACGCGGCAAAGGCGGCAAGCTGCAGGATGAAGGCGATCGCGACGGCATCGATCAGCAATGCGAGCAGGCGGCGCCAGAAGCCGCCACGCTCGCATTCAGCATTGTCCAATTCGGTCGACAACGGAAGGCTCGGAACAACGGGTTTCGGACCAGTCCGGCCAACGCCCGCCGACCGCGCAAGGATGCTGCCTCGGATTGGTTGCTGTGACAACCCGACGCAACCAAAAGACGGCGCGCAGGGTTAAGCATTTCCTTCCGTCACTTGCGCATGCGTGCCTTCGCACCGGCGACGATCTGCATCGAGATGCCGGCCACCCAGCCGATCATGATGAGCCAGGTCCAGGCGATGCGCGGCTCCTGGCGCAAGATGATGATGCCGACCGAGAGGAAAGCGGTGAGCGTTGCAAGGAAGGTCCCGACCGCGCTCAGGAATTCGGCGGCATCGATCTGGGGGTCATCATCGCCGTGAAAGGACATCTGCGGCGTGTCGATGCCGAGATAGAAGGCGATCGCGCCTATGATCATCATGCTCAAGAGAAAGCCCTGTGAGGTCAGGGCCCCGATGCTCGATCCGACGTGGGCGGAGACGAACAGCCCGCAGGATGCGCCGGCCATCGCAAGCCCGATGCGTTCCAGAACGTGAGCAGATTTTCGGACGCGGAATCGCAATGCGCACCCCCTCGCGGGTCGCCGGCAAAGGGGAGCTTATCCTATCCGGGCTCGGCGAGAAACCTGACAGGCAACCGCCGAGCGGACGGGCGGTTCCTGTTTACCGCGCGCCGAAGGTAATCTTGCCGAACAGGGCTTTCTGGTCTGATGGTTGCGAGCGCCAATATTGCGGTGGCGCGCTCACCTCGCCGTGAAGCTCGGCTGCGGCGTGCCAACCCCAGCGCGGGTCGTAGAGCATCCCTCGCGCCAGCGCGACCATGTCGGCCTTGCCGGAGCTGACGATGTCCTCGGCCTGCTTCGTTTCCGTGATCAGGCCGACGGCAATGGTGGTCAGCCCCGTTGCTTCCCTCACCGATTGCGACAGCGGCACCTGGTAGCCAGGGCTGAGCGGGATTTTTTGCAACGGCGATACGCCGCCGGAGGAAACGTCGATCCAGTCGACGCCACGTTTCTTCAATTCTTTGGAAAATTCGACGGTTTGCGCGACATCCCCGCCGCCCTCGACCCAATCGGTCGCCGACACCCGCATGCCGATCGGCTTGTCGTGCGGAAACACCGCGCGCACGGCGTCGTAGACTTCGAGCGGATAGCGCATGCGGTTCTCGAGCGAGCCGCCATATTGATCGGTGCGCTTGTTGGAGATCGGCGAGAGAAATTGGTGCATCAAATATCCGTGCGCGCCGTGCAGCTCGAGCGCATCAATGCCGAGCCGCTCGGCGCGTTTGGCGGATTCGACGAAGGCGTCGCGGATGCGCTTCAGCCCGGCGGCATCGAGCGCAGTCGGCGCCACCTCGCCTTCCTTGTGGGCCACGGCCGACGGCGCCACCGTCCGCCAGCCGTCCTCGGCATCGGGCGCGATCTGCTGGCCACCCTCCCATGGCCGATGGCTCGAGCCCTTGCGGCCGGCATGGGCGAGCTGCATCGCCACCGCTGCGTTCGAATGCTTGCGCACCGACTCCAGGATCGGCTTCAGCGCGGCCTCGTTGGCGTCGTTGTAAAGGCCGAGGCAACCCGGCGTGATGCGGCCGATGGCTTCGACATGGGTGGCCTCGATGCAGAACATCGCGGCGCCGGAAAGCGAGAGATTGTTGATGTGGGTGAAATGCCAGTCATTGGCCGAACCGTCGTCGGCCGAATACTGGCACATCGGCGATACCATGATGCGATTGGCCAGTTTCAGGCCGCGAAACTCGATCGGGGAAAACAGGGCGCTCATGCGGGGAAATCCGGGGGTGGGAGGTCGGCGAGAGCCTAATCTTAGGTCGCGACGCCGCGATTACCAGCGTCAGCGCCGCAGATGGCGGCCATGCGCGATCAGCGGGGCTTCAAGGATTCCACCAGTTATCGGCATCGCCGTGCTTGCCCGGCTTCAGATCGATGACGCGGACACGGTCGCCGGCGAGCCACTCGCACTCGGCATTGGCAAAGAACTCGATGTAGAGTTTGCCGCCATCCATCTTTTCCGCGACGCTCCCGTAGGCACCGAGCAGTTTTAAAAGACGGTCATCGGGAATGACGAAGGATCGAAATTCTTTGAGCTGGAAACGATTGCCGCCGTGCCATTCAACGATTGAGTTATATACGCGCAGGTCATCGCCCTCGGTCACATTGCGGCTGGTCACCTCCTTGAACAGGTTTGGTGCCGCAATCAGACGGGCCCGCCGACCCTCGATCCGATAGAGGTCGAGCGCGACCTCATGCCTGTCATAGCGGTGGCCGACGCCGACATAGCGGGAATCCTTCGACCAGAAGGCGTGAAAGGCTTCGGCCGCCGAGTCGAGAATATTGTCTTCGGAAATGTTGTCGAGCGCCTCGATCCGGCGATGCGCTGGCTCGGCCATCAGCCAGACATGGAAGCCGCCTGTCCCATACTCGCCGTCGCCATGCGAAGCCAGTGAGAGCTGCTGGTTCGGCGCGAGCCCGTTACGGATGGTGACGTACTCGTCCTTGCCGTAATTGTATTCGCTGGTGGCGCGCGCCGGCATCAGCGCGAGACCGGCGACGACGGCGAACGATATCAGGAGGGGGATACGCATTCCCGTTGGTCGCGCAGGCCGCACCGAAGTTCAATGGCTTGCCTATTGAAGCACTCGCCTATTGGTGGATGTCGGCAGCTTTGATGATTTCGAGGTTCGAGGCGGTCTCCTGCCGGACCAGGTCGTCGATCTCGGCCGGCTTCATCGGCCGCGTCTCGATGCCAAGCTTCTTCAGGCTCGCCTGCACCGCGGGATCGTTCAGCACGCGCTGGCCGGCCGCATGAAATTTCTCGATGATCGCACCGGGAGTTTTGGCCGGCATGAACACGCCGAACCAGATCTCGCTTTCGGCGTTCTTCACGCCGGCTTCCGCGAGCGTCGGCACGTCAGGAAGATCGGGGACGCGGCTCGCGGTCGAGACCACCAGCGCGCGCACCTTGCCTTCCCTGATCAGCGGCAGCGCGGTCGCGACCGGACAGAAATAGAAATCGATCCGGCCGCCGAGAATGTCGGTAATGACCTCCGCGCCGCCGCGATAGGGCACGTGCGAAGCCTCGATGCCGGCGGCGAGGCGGAATTTCTCCGAACTGATATGGACGGCGCTGCCGATGCCGACTGAGCCGAACGAGATCGTGCCGGGCTTGGCTTTCGCGTCGGCGATGAAATCGGAAAGCGTCTTCCAGGGACGCGAATTGGGAACGATCATGACATTGGCGCTGGAGCCGATCATCAGCACCGAGACGAGATCCCTGGTATCGAACGCCATGCTGGAAAAGATCGCGGGCGCGATCGTCAGCGCCGAGGAGTTGGCGAGGAGCGTGTAGCCATCAGGTTCGGCCCTGGTCACCTGCAGCGTGCCGAGCATGCCGCCAGCGCCGGCGCGGTTTTCAATGATGATGGGCTGGCCCAGCTCCGCGGCGAGACGATCGAACACCACGCGCGGCACCACGTCCGCCGCACTGCCGGCGCCGAAGGGGATCGTCGCCTTGATCAGGTGGGCTGGCCATTCATCCGCCTGCGCGGAGGTGGCGATCAAGGCCGTGAGGACAACGAAGAGCTTTACAAATTGACGCATGCTTGACCTGTTTTCGTGAACGCAGGGAAGCTTTGCAAGAACCGTTCCGCGCGCTCACTCCACCAGCGTGAATTGCAGCAACAGCGTGCGCTGGAGCAGGGAGAAATTGTCGTCCGAAACCATGGTCAGCACGGTGTCGCCTTCGGGCGTGACATAGGCGTCGATGCCTTCCATGTTGTCGATCTCCTGCCCCAGATCCGCATCGAAGATCGAGGGCCCGTCAACAACCGCACCCGGCGCGACGGACGCCAGGGGAATGCGCCGGATGCGGATACCAACCCCGGAGAACAAGGAAAATTTCCGCTCGAGGATCAGCAGATCGCCGGAAGGGAGCAACACGGCATCGCTGATGTCGAAATTATTGGTGCGGCGGACGGAAAACTGTCCCGGCGTCGGCCCGCCGACCAGAAACGCGATCAAATTGCCCTGCGGATCAAGTCCGCGTTCCGACATCGCGATCAGTGTGCCGGCAAGCGGCTGGCCCTTGGGCACGAACACCAGTGCCTCGAGGCCCAGGTTATAGGGCAGCTTCTTCACCCCCGGCGGCATCGGCACCACCTCGCTGCGCGAGCGCGTATAGCCCTTGGAGAAATCGAAGCGCAGCACCTCGTTGACTCGCTCAAGCCCGACATAAGCGAACGACCCATCAAGCGCGAGCGATTCGGAATCGAACCAGCCGCGCGCGGTGATCGGCTTGCCATCCGGCCCGATCATCGGCGCGGCCTCGACGTCGGCGAGCCCCTTCATCTCGCGCCCGGAATAGACGATGCGGCCGGTGAACCAGCTTCCCTTGTCGCTGAGGGATATGAATTTCTCCCCCTTGGGATCGAGCCGCAACGCCGACAGGCCGCCAAAGCCATGAAATGCGGATGTGAGCACGAGCCCGCTGCGCCATTCCAGCGAGCCGAAACGCACATGTGAGCGATCGCGCGGATCGAAGGAGGCAATGGGGCGCGCGTTGACGTCGATCGACACCGGCGCGGCGACGAAGGTTTCGTCCCTGACGATCGGCTTGGTGGCCGATTGCGCGCGAACGAGACCGGGAGCCGCGAGCGTCGAAATCCCCGCCGCCGCATATTCCAACAAGCGGCGGCGGCTTAGATGCGCGCGCATTCTCAGTTACGAATGCAACCGGCGCCCATTGCCGCGCGGAGCCGACGGCGCGTTATGGGTCTCGCTGAACAGCTCGGCGAGTTTTTCGGTGATGGCGCCGCCGAGTTCTTCGGCATCCACGATGGTGACTGCGCGGCGATAGTAGCGCGTCACGTCATGGCCGATGCCGATCGCGATCAACTCCACCGGAGAGCGGGTCTCGATCTCCTCGATGATGTGGCGCAGATGCCGCTCGAGATAGTTGCCGGGATTGACCGACAGCGTGGAATCGTCGACCGGCGCACCGTCGGAGATCATCATCAGGATCTTGCGCTGCTCGGAGCGGCCGAGCAGGCGCTTGTGCGCCCAGTCGAGCGCTTCACCGTCAATGTTCTCCTTGAGCAGGCCCTCGCGCATCATCAGGCCGAGATTCTTGCGCGAGCGCCGCCACGGCGCGTCCGCCGACTTGTAGATGATGTGGCGAAGATCGTTGAGACGGCCGGGGTTCGGCGGCTTGCCCGCGGCAAGCCAGGCTTCGCGCGACTGCCCGCCCTTCCAGGCGCGGGTGGTGAAGCCCAGAATCTCGACCTTGACGCCGCAACGCTCCAGCGTGCGCGCGAGAATATCGGCGCAGGTCGCAGCCACCGTGATCGGACGTCCGCGCATCGAGCCGGAATTGTCGAGCAGCAGCGTCACCACGGTATCGCGGAACGTCGCTTCCTTCTCATGCATGAAGGAGAGCGGGTGATAGGGATCGGTGACGACGCGCGACAGCCGCGCGGGATCGAGAATGCCCTCTTCGAGGTCGAACTCCCAGGCGCGGTTCTGCTGCGCCATCAGGCGGCGCTGCAGGCGGTTGGCAAGCCGCGCGACAATGCCCTGCAGATGCGCGAGCTGCTTGTCGAGATAGGAGCGCAGGCGTTCGAGCTCGTCGTGATCGCAAAGGTCTTCGGCGGCAATGACCTCGTCGAATTTCGGCGCGAAGGCGTGATATTCCGGCCCGCGCGGTTCGTTCTTCCCGTGCGAATTCGGCCGCGTCGCCTCGCCCGGCGTCTCGTCGTCGCCGAGCTCGCCGTCGTCGAAGGTATCGCTGGTGGAAGCCTGCGCGCTTTCCATTGCGCTGTCGGACATTTCGTCCGTCGTCGCCTCCGCCTGATCAGCGCTCATCTCCTGCGCGGCGTCGCTGTCGGGCGAGCCTTCCGCGCCGGACTGATCGCTGTCGCCGTCGGGATTGTTCTCGTCGTTATCGTCTTCGTCAGAATCGGCGCTGCGGTCCTCGCCGAGATCAAGCGCCGACAAGAGATCGTGCACGAGGTCGCCGAATTTGGCCTGGTCCTCGGTGACACGGGCGAGTTGGTCGAGTCGCGAGCCGATCTTGTCTTCCAAGGCTGGCCGCCAGAGGTCGACCATCTTCTTGGCGGCCGCAGGCGGCGCCATGCCGGTCAGGCGCTCGCGCACCAGCATAGCGAGCGCGTCCGACAGCGGCGCGTCGGCGCGGTCGGTGATTTCGTCATATTTGCCGCGATGGAAATGATCATCGAGCATCGCGGTGAGATTCTTGGCAACGCCCGACATCCGCCGCGCGCCGATCGCCTCGACGCGGGCCTGCTCAACCGCCTCGAACACGCCGCGCGCCTGCGGATTGCCCGGCATCAGCTTGCGATGCACCTTGGGATCGTGGCAGGCGAGCTTCAACGCGATGGAATCGGCGTGGCCGCGCACGATCGCCGCATCGCGCCTGGTCATCTTGCGCGCGGGCTCCGGCAGCCGCGCCTTGCCGGGCGCAAGCCCCGGGCGCTCGGCCGCAAAGCTCACCTCCAGCTCCGGCGCGCGCGCGATGGCGCGCAGGCAGGAGGTGACCGCGCGCTTGAACGGCTCGGTCGGCGCTTCCTTGGCTCCGGTTCGGAACTTGCTGTTGGATGTGGACATCGCGCCTCGCCGCGTGACGCTTTACGAAAGCGCCACGTTGACTGCAGATTCCGCCAGCTCGGCGTTGAAGCAGCGCTGATAGAATTCCGCCACCAGCGACCGTTCCAGCTCGTCACACTTGTTCAGGAAGGTGACACGGAACGCAAAGCCGATATCGCCGAAGATATCGGCGTTTTCCGCCCAGGTGATCACCGTACGCGGGCTCATCACGGTCGACAGGTCGCCATTGGCGAAGGCGTTGCGGGTGAGATCGGCCAGCCGCACCATCTTGTTGACGATGTCGCGGCCCTCCTGCGTGCGGTAATGATGCGCCTTTGCCAGCACGATTTCGACTTCCTCGTCATGGGCGAGGTAGTTCAGCGTCGTGACGATCGACCAGCGGTCCATCTGGCCCTGGTTGATCTGCTGGGTGCCGTGATAGAGGCCGGAGGTGTCGCCGAGACCAACGGTGTTCGCCGTCGAGAACAGGCGGAACGACGGATGCGGCTTGATCACCTTGTTCTGGTCGAGCAGGGTCAGGCGGCCGGACACTTCCAGCACGCGCTGGATCACGAACATCACGTCCGGACGGCCGGCGTCGTATTCGTCGAACACCAGTGCGATGTTGTTCTGCAGCGCCCAGGGCAGGATGCCGTCCCTGAATTCGGTGACCTGCTTGCCATCCCTGATCACGATCGAGTCCTTGCCGACCAGATCGATACGGCTGATGTGGCTGTCGAGGTTGACGCGCACGCAGGGCCAGTTCAGCCGCGCCGCGACCTGCTCGATATGAGTGGATTTACCCGTGCCGTGATAGCCGGTGACCATCACGCGGCGGTTCTTGGCAAAGCCCGCGAGGATGGCAAGCGTAGTGGCGCGGTCGAAGCGATAATCAGTGTCGACTTCCGGCACATGCGGGTCCACTTCGGAATAGGCCGGCACTTCGAGGTCGCTGTCGATGCCGAACACCTGCCGCACCGACACCTTCATGTCGGGCAAACCTGAAATTTCCTGCTTACTATTCAAGGCAGCGGTCGTCATTGATCCTCCGAGGTCCCGGGCGTTTCCCGAAACCAGATATTCGTGTTTGGCTGCGGATGTGGGCTTCCAACAAGCCTAGCAGAGAGATTGGACGGGCAGAAGCCCGCCCCCAAATCAAAGTTCCGTTGATTTTTCATAAAGATAGGCATGGGACGCAGTTTTTGGAAGGCTGCCCTGCGAATCACGCCGCATTTTCGCGAGGGATTGGGCGCGCACCTGCCGGGGGCCGCATCCGGTTTGTGTGGCACTTTCCGTGCCGCTCGTTACTTATGGTAGGTCGAAAGTCGAACGGTCCCCGCAGCGGCACAGGAATTTTGTGGCTCCCTATATCGATCCCCTGATTGCGTTCGTATCGGCCAATGCATGGCTCGCCTACCTGACGCTGTTCCTCGCCGCCCTCCTGGAAGCGGTTCCCGTGGTGGGGTCGGTCATCCCGGGCTCGACCATCATTCTGGCGCTGAGTGCTCTGGTGCCGGGCGGCGAATTGAAGCTGCAATGGGTGCTGCTGGCCGCGACGGCCGGCGCGCTGCTGGGCGACGGCTCCGCGTTCTGGGCCGGCCACCGTTCCCAGCGCGAGATCCTGTCGACCTGGCCGCTGACGAATTACCCGCGCGTTGTCGCCCAGAGCGAAGCCTTCTTCACGCGGTGGGGCTCGTGGGCCGTGTTCTTTGCGCGCTTCGTGCCGCCGATCCGCGCTTTCGTGCCGATCACGGCGGGCGCGCTCGGGATGCCGCCTTTCCGCTTTTATGCAGTCAACATCCCGGCCATCCTGATCTGGGCACCGGCCCATGTGCTGCCGGGCGTGATGGCGGTGTCATTGCTCGACAAATATGATGTCTTCAAGCACACCGGCGGCAGCGCCAAGCATCATTGGATGCCGTTCGTCATCGCCGGCGCATTGGTCCTGGGGCTCGCGTTCTGGACCATCCGGCGCCGCAATGGCGGCGGCATCATCGAGCCGGCAAAACCAGCCAAATAGACTTCGGTTTTATTGAGCGCTTCCGCCGCGGCCCGGCGCGGGGCCGACATAACGCGCGCGCGGGCGGATCAGCCGGCCGAATTGCAGCTGCTCGCTGGCGTGGGCGATCCAGCCGACGGTGCGGGCCATCGCAAACAGCCTCAGCTCGCTGCCCGGCGCAAGCCGCAGGCTGTGCGCGAGCACGGCCAGCGCATAATCGATATTGACGAACTCCCCTGTCGCTTCCGCAATCCTTTCCGGAACCTCCCTGGTGAATTTTCGCGCGGCGCCGGCGCGCGTCAGGGCATTGAGCAGCGACATCGCGCGCGGATCGCCGCGCTTGTAGACGCCGTGACCAAAGCCGGCGAAACGCTCACCGAGCGCGACACGCTCGCGGATCACCGGCTCGGCGTCCTGGTCGATCAGGGTTTTCACCAGCCGGGAGGCCAGCACACCGGCGCCGCCATGCATCGGGCCTTTCAGCGCGGCAAGCCCGGCGATGACGGAGTCATAGAGATTAAGCCCGGTCGAGGCGGCGCAACGCACCGTGAATGTAGAAGCGTTCAACTCGTGATCGGCGAGCAGCACCAGCGCGCGGCGGATCAGATCGGGCGCATGCTTGTTGTCCGGCGCCCAGGCTTTCGCGATCTGCTGGTGCAGCAACTCGCTCGAAGGTTCCGCATTGAGCATGGTCGCCACCAGAAGCCGCACAATGCGCGCGCCAACCATGGCGCGCCCCTCCGGCGCGCGGGTGAATGCACCGGGATCGGCGCTGGTCGCAAGCGCCAGCACGGCAATGGCACGATCGATCGGCGCCGCGCGGCGCGCAGCCTCAGCGATGGCTCGCATCTCGTCGGAGACATGCGGGCAGTTGTCGGCCGCAAACGGATCAACGCCGGTCACATCCCAGAGCAGCGTGGCAGTGTGCTCGAGCGTGTCCTTTTCCGAAAGATCGACGCAGTTCACGCCGCGATAGATCGCGCCTTCCTCGGTGATGGTGGCGATCGCCGAATCCATCACCGGCAGATCGGGATCAAAGCTTCGGAAGCCGCGCGGCTCGACGGTCGACGGGGCGCGCCGCTCCTTGAGGCCGCGGACGTCTTCCGCCCGATAGCGATGGCTGCGGGAATCCGGCGCGGGCTCGGAGCGGATCAGGCCGCGGCTGACATAGGCATAGAGCGTGGCCGGCGAGATCGCCAGCTCAGCGGCCGCCTCCCGGGCGGAAAGGTAGAGCTCGGCGGATTTTTTCATATTGATTGATATAATCAAGATTGATCAATCTGTCGAGCCGAACGACCTTTCGGGCTGCCCCCCTTCCCGGGCGAGACAAGGAGATCCGGTCATGAATATGCACCTCACCAAAAGCCAGATTGGTCTGGACGGCGTTCCGGCCGCCGAGACCGTGCTGAGCCATGTCGATGGCGAGCGCGGCGAATTGATCATCGCGGGCGAGCGCGTCGGCGATCTTGCGGGGAGCGCGAGTTTCGAGAGCGTCACCTCGCGCCTCTGGAACGGCGCGACGGGCAAGTCGTTCACCGAGGCTGATGTGCGCGCCGCACTCGGCGCCGCGCGCGTCCGCGCTTTCGCTCGCCTGCCCGACCTATTGCCGGCCACGCGGGGGCTGTCGATCGTCGACGGCTTCCGGGCAGCCGTCGCAGGGCTGCGCGCGGAAAGCGGGCTCGATCATGAGGCGGCCATTGTCGGCGCATTTCCCGTGATCGCCGGCGCGCTGGTGCAGCAGGCCAAGGGCAACCCGCCGATCGCTCCCGATCCGAACACCAGCCATGCAGCCGATACGCTGCGGATGCTGCTCGGACAGAGGCCGGAGCCGCGCGAGGTTGCCGCGCTCGACGCCTATTTCGTCACGGTCTGCGATCACGGCATGAACGCCTCGACCTTTGCGACCCGCGTGGTCGCCTCGACGCAGGCGGATCTGTTTGCGGCGGTCACGGCCGGTTACTGCGCTTTGACCGGTCCGCTGCATGGCAGCGCGCCGGAGCCGGTGCTGGAGATGCTGGACGCCATCGGCACGCGTGAGCGCATCAAGCCCTGGGTCGACGACGCGCTGGCGCGCGGCGAACGGCTGATGGGCTTTGGCCATCGCGTCTACCGGGTTCGCGATCCACGCGCGGATGTCCTGAAAGCCGCCATCGAGCGGCTGGCCGATGACGGCGCTGACTTGCCCTTCGCCAGCGAGGTCGAGAGCTATATCCGCGCGGCGCTGCGCCGGAAGAACCCGAACCGGCCGCTGGAGACCAATGTCGAGTTCTTCACCGCCATCCTGCTCGATGCCCTCGCCATTCCGCGACAGGCATTCACGCCGATCTTTGCCGTCGCGCGCGCCGCCGGCTGGACCGCGCATGCCATGGAGCAGCGTCGGACCGGACGACTGATCCGGCCGAGTTCTTCCTATGTCGGGAGAATGCCTGCGGCTTTGCAGACCTGAAGAAGCGATCGGGAGCGTGCAGGGCGCTAGCCCGCGCGCACCACGGTCTTCAGGTAATTATACGCCTTGATGATCTCGATCAGGCGGTCCTCGGTCGAGCGGTCGCCACCATTGGCGTCGGGGTGGTGCTGCTTGACCAGCGCCTTGTACTTGACCTTGACGTCTTCCAGCGTCGCATCGGGGCCGAGCCCCATCACCTGCAGCGCCTTGCGCTCGGCGTTGAAGATCTTTCGCGTCTCGGCTTTCGGCGAAGCATCCGGACCCGGGCGGAAGCGTCCGCCACCACCGCCGAGCTCGGCGAATACGCTGAAGGGATCGGCGGCGCCGTCGAAGTCGTCGGCAGCTCCGCCCTTGCCTTTGCCGGGGCTGCCATTGGCACCCATCTTCCAGGTCGGGCGATGGCCGGTCATCGCGTCCTTCTGGTAACGGGCGACGGCATCAGCATTCATGCCGGAGAAGAAATTGTAGGACTGGTTGTACTCACGCACATGGTCGAGGCAGTAGTGCCAGTACTCTTTCGAGTTCTCGCGCCCCTTCGGCGCCCGGTGCGGGCCCTTGTTCTTGCAGCCCGGCCACTCGCACATGATGGCAGCTTCGCGCGCCTGCGCCTGCTGCTTCGCGCTCAGCTTGTTCGGCTTGATGCGAATGGAGTCGAAGATCTTTGATGAATCGATCGGCATGATGGACTTTGACTACGCAACGCGAAAAGCTTCAAGTCTTGACATTGCGAAACCTTTAAATCGGGTCGCGGCATTGACGAAAAGCGGTCGAAAGATTTAATGCCGCCACATGACAACCCGGCAGATTATCACAAACAAGTTGCGCGAAGCTTTCCTTCCCGAAAGCCTCGAGGTCCAGGACGAATCTCATCTGCATGAGGGCCATGCCGGCCACAGGCCGGGCGGCGAGACGCATTTCCGGGTATATATTGTGTCGCAGGCCTTCCAAGGGAAGAGCCGGATCGAGCGCCATCGCATGATAAACACGACGCTCGCGGGCGAACTCGCCGGTTCCGTGCATGCGCTGGCCATTCATGCAAAATCTCCCGGCGAAGGTTAACTCCAATACCCGTTAAAGTGCGGTGCCCGCGGGCTCAAAATGCGGTGCCCGCGCGCTTAGAATGCGGTGCCCGCGCGCTTGGGCTTGACCTCTTCGATCTCACCCTCGCGCGGCACCGGCACGATGCGCAACGCCGTGATGCGGTTGCGCTCCCGGCGCAGTACGCGAAACCGGAAGCCGTGAAAGGTAAAACTCTGGCCGCGGTCGGGGATCGAACGTGCTTCGTGAATCACGAGGCCCGCGACCGTCGTTGCCTCTTCGTCAGGCAGGCTCCAATCCATCGCGCGATTGAGATCGCGGATCGGTACCGAGCCGTCGACCACCACCGAACCATCCGGCTGGGCGCGGACGCCGGCCACAACCACGTCGTGCTCGTCCGAGATATCGCCGACGATCTCCTCCAGAATGTCTTCCAGAGTCACCAGGCCCTCGACCTCGCCATATTCGTCAACGACGAGGGCGAAATGGGTCTTGCGACGGCGGAACGCCTTCAGCTGCTCGGAGACGGGCCGCATCTCCGGCACGAACCAGGGCGGCAGCGCGATCGCGGTGACATCGATCCGCGCCACATCGCCCTCGGCGGAGCGAAGCGCGCGCAGCAGATCTTTCGCATGCAGGATGCCGACGATGTTCTCCGGCTTTTCGCGCCATAGCGGAATGCGGGTATATTCGGAGGCCAGCACCTCCTGCACCAGTTCTTCCGCCGGCAGGTCTGCGTTCACCATCACCATCTCGGTGCGGTGAACCATCACGTCGGAGACCTGCAGCTCGCGCAGATCGAGCAAGCCGCCGAACATGTCGCGATCCTGCTTCTCCACCTTGCCCTCATGATGAAGCAGATCGACCGCGCCGCGCAGGCGCTCGGACGGCGACAGGATCGGCTGGTTGGCGCCGACTGCGATTCCCAACAGCCGCATCAACACGCGCACCACGGTCTCGATCACGGTGAGCAGCGGCCCAAGCACAAACATCGTGAGCCGCATCGGGCGCGCAACCGCCAGCGCAACTCGGTCGGGCGCGTTGAAGGCGATCGTCTTCGGCAAGACCTCGGCGAAAATCACGACCAGCACCGTCATCACGCCGGTGGCATAGAGCACGCCGACATCACCGAACCACTCGGTGAAGATGCCGGTGGCGAGCGCGGAGGCGCCGATATTGCAGATGTTGTTGCCGAGCAGGAGCGCGCCGATCAGCCGCTCGCGCATCTCGAACAGGCGGGAGACCACGTCGGCCTCGCGCACGCCCTGCTTCGACAGCCGCAGCATGCTGGCGCGCGAGGCACCGGTCAGCGCGGTCTCGCTGGCCGCGAAAAACCCGGACAGGCCGAGCAGCGCAACCATGATGGAAAAAGTGAGCCACATGATTCGATCGTCGTCTTTCCTACGCCCGGAGCATGATGCTTTTAATAAGCGGCCCGCAACGCGGCAAAACGCCAGCCCCGGCGGGCGATCACGCCTTGAGCTTGTCTTTCAAGAAGTCGCGTACCCGCGCAGGCTCGACGTCACGCGCGATCACCGCGCGGCCGATGGCCTCCAGCAGAATGAACGTCAGTTTGCCGCGCCGGACCTTCTTGTCCTGGGCCATCAATGCCATCATCGCGTCGGCATCCGCGAGCCCTTCCTGCGCGAAACCTGCGATGTCCTGCAGCCTTGTCGGCAATCCAACCTCGACGAGATGCCGCTCGACCCGTACAGCGGCCGATTGCGGGATCATGCCGAGCGACGCCGAAAACTCCGCCGCCAGCACCATGCCGATTGCAACGCCCTCGCCATGGAACAGACGGTCAGAAAAACCCGTCGCAGCCTCCAGCGCATGACCAAAGGTGTGGCCGAGATTGAGCAGCGCACGGTCGCCGGTCTCGCGCTCATCGCGCGCCACGATCGCAGCCTTGGCGCGGCAGGAGGTGGCGATCGCATGCTCGCGCGCGGCGCCGCCCCTGAACACATCGTTGTGATTGGCTTCCAGCCAGGCGAAGAAAGCTTCATCGCCGAGCACGCCATATTTGGCGACCTCGGCATAGCCGGCGCGGAACTGGCGCGGCGACAGCGTGTCGAGCACGGCGGTGTCGGCGATAACCAGCACCGGCTGATGAAACGCACCGAGCAGGTTCTTGCCCTGCGGCGAGTTGATCCCCGTTTTGCCGCCGACGCTGGAATCGACCTGCGCCAAGAGCGAGGTCGGCACCTGCACGAAATCGACGCCGCGGCGCAGGATCGCGGCCGCAAAGCCGGCGAGATCGCCGACCACGCCGCCGCCGAGCGCGACGACCAGATCATTGCGCTCGATCTTGGCCGCGATCAGCGCTTCCGAGACCTTCTCAAGGCCCGCATAGGATTTTGAACCCTCGCCTTCATCGACGACGATATGCGAGGTCGGGATACCCGCCGATGCAAGCGAGGCTTCGGTCGCCTTAAGCCAATGCTGCGCGACCGTCTTGTCGGTCACGATGGCCGTGCGCACGCCGGGCCGAAGTGCTGCCATGCGCGCGCCGAGCGAGGCGAGCTCGTCGCGGCCGATCACGATCTCATAGGCGCGCTCGCCAAGCGCGACCTCGACAATGGTCGTATCCGAATGTTTCAGCGGCGCGGTCATCTTGCGGCACTCACGATCTCGATTGGGGGCGCCGGATTGATCAGCTTCGCATGCAAGGCATCGAGACATTCATCGACGATCTTGTCGTGCGGCACCTCGCGCGAGGAAATCGTGATGTCGGCATGCTGATAGGTCGGCTCGCGCTCGCTGATCAGACGGTTGACGGTGGCGGCGGGATCGACGGTCTGGAGCAGCGGGCGATCGGCTCTTCGCTTGACGCGGCGCATGATGACATCGGGATCGGCCTTCAGCCAGATCGACACCGCCTTCTCACCGATGCGGCGGCGGGTTTCCTCGCGCATGAACGAGCCGCCGCCGGTCGCCAGCACCGCCGGTCCGGCATCGAGCAGGCGGGCGATCACCCGCGCCTCGCCGTCGCGGAAATGCGGCTCGCCATGAACCTCGAAAATCTCCGGGATGGTCATGCCGGCGGCCGCCTCGATCTCGGTGTCGGCGTCGACAAAAGGCAAATTGAGCCGGGCAGCCAGCCGCCGGCCGATGGTGGATTTGCCCGCGCCCATCATGCCGACGAGCACGACCAGCCGCATGCCCAAGGCGGCCGAAATCGCCGCCAAAATCTCGGCTTCCTGGGGCGCGGTCGTGGGCACGGGTGTAACGGTCTCGGACATCTCGGTTTTCAGGCATTTTGGCGGCATTGCCGCCCTCTTTGCCACCTATACTACCCTCGTCGATACCGTTGCTAGAGAGACTTGCAACTGCGTTACGAACATGTTGGATGATTTCAATGGTTAATTCCGTGCGTTAAGGCCTGTTTCGATGCCCAGCCTGTTCCGTTTCCTGGCGGTCGTTGCCGTGATCGTCGGGGTCGTCTATGGCGCGATTTACGCGCTGGCGAATTTCGTCAAGCCATCGACGCGGGAGATGACGGTGACGATCCCGCCGGATAAGTTTCTAAAGAAATAGGCACTAGGTTCTGGGGATGCGCAGCAAGGCCTCAGATAGCAAACTGATCAACCTGTTCCTCGACATGCTGGCCGCGGAACAGGGCGCCGGCGAGAACACGCTCGAGGCCTATCGGCGCGACCTCGAGGATTTCTCCGAATTTCTCGGTCGCTCCCAGCAGAGTTTCGCAACCGCCCAGACCGACAAGCTCCGCGACTATCTCAGTGATCTCGACACCCGCGGCTTCAAGTCTTCCAGCGTGGCGCGGCGATTGTCCGCGATCCGGCATCTGTTCCGTTTCCTCCTCAATGAGCGCATCCGCAGCGACGATCCGGCGGCGATCCTGTCCGGGCCAAAGCGCGGGCGCGGCCTGCCAAAGGTGCTGTCGATCTCCGACGTCGACCGCATGCTGACGCGGGCAAAGGAACTGACTGAGGCGGCGGAAGCATCACCCTCGCATCGGCTGCGCGCGATGCGGCTCTATTGCCTGCTCGAAGTGCTCTACGCCACCGGCCTGCGCGTCTCCGAGCTGGTGTCGCTGCCGCGCTCGGCGGCGCGCAATGATGCGCGGATGATCGTGGTCCGCGGCAAAGGCAATAAAGAGCGATTGGTGCCGCTGAACGACGCCTCGCGGCAGGCGATGAGCGATTATCTCGCCATGACCGAAGCCACGAAATCCGCCAAGAACAAGGGCGCCGCCGTCTCGAAATGGCTGTTTCCGTCCTTCGGCGAAAGCGGCCACCTGACGCGCCAGCATTTTGCCCGCGACCTGAAGGAGCTTGCGGCCGCCGCCGGCCTCGCCCCACGACTGGTATCGCCGCACGTGCTGCGCCACGCCTTTGCCAGCCATCTCCTGCACAACGGCGCGGACCTGCGCATCGTGCAGACCCTGCTCGGCCACACCGACATCTCGACCACGCAGATCTATACCCATGTGGTCGAGGAGCGGCTGAAGAGCCTGGTGCGCGACCTGCATCCGCTGGCGGAGAAATAAACCAGGCCGCGACCATCGCGCCTTGACTTCCGCAGTATCTGACGCAAAACAGCCCCGGCGTTCCCGCTACCCCTGCCACGTGCCCCGGACGACGCGCTAAACCCTTGAAGCAGCGCGTTTTCTTCAATCCCGCCGAAAGCCTTTCGCTCTCCCCACCGTTGTTCCCTATATTGCCGTAATGCCGGACCAGATGCGCTCCTACCTCGATTTCGAAAAGCCCGTTGCCGAGCTCGATTCCAAGGTCGACGAGCTGCGCGCGCTCGCAAGCTCCGGCACCGACATCGGCGAGGAGGTCGGCAAGATCGAGGAGAAGGCGGCGGCCGCGCTCGCCGACCTCTATGCCAACCTCACGCCGTGGCAGAAGACGCTGGTGGCGCGGCATCCGCAGCGCCCGCACTTCACCGACTTCATCGACGCGCTGATCACCGAGTTCACCCCGCTCGCCGGCGACCGCAAGTTCGGCGAGGACGAGGCCTTGATGGGCGGCTTCGGCCGTTTCCGCGGCGAAGCCATCTGCGTGATGGGCCAGGAGAAGGGCGCCTCCACCGAATCCCGCATCAAGCACAACTTTGGCATGGCGCGGCCCGAAGGCTATCGCAAGGCGGTGCGGCTGATGGAGATGGCCGAGCGCTTCGGCATTCCCGTGCTCTGCATCGCCGACTCCGCCGGCGCCTATCCCGGCATCGGCGCCGAGGAGCGGGGACAAGCCGAGGCCATCGCGCGCTCGACCGACGCTTGTCTTTCGCTCGGAGTACCTAACGTTGCGATCGTGTCCGGCGAGGGCATGTCCGGCGGCGCGATCGCGATCACCACGGCCAACCGCGTGTTGATGTTCGAGCATGCGATCTACAGCGTGATTTCGCCGGAGGCGGCGTCCTCGATCCTCTGGCGCGACGGCACCAAGGCCCAGGAAGCCGCCAACAGCATGAAGATCACCGCCCAGGACATGCTGCGATTCGGCGTGATCGACACCATCCTGAGGGAGCCCGTCGGCGGCGCCCACCGCGACCCCACGGCCATGATCGCGGCCACGGGGGACGCCATCGCCCAGGCTTTTTCCGAGCTGAGCGGCCTCGACGCCAGCGCCATTCGCAAGCAGCGGCGGCAGAAATTCCTCGATATCGGCCGCAAACTCGGCTGACCGGGCGGCAAATCCGTACCGAAAGGGCACAGTCGGGGTCTTTTTGCGCGGATTCGGCTAAATTGCGTAGTTCGGCCGCAATTAGGCCTAGAGCCCATATTTATCCTTCCTTGACCATGCCCGCGTGAGGCGCTTGGTGCGGTGCCCGTGTCGGGTTGCCGGGAGGGGGCCGAACGGGTAGAATTTTAGTAATGGCTTCAGGGTATTCGCAGAATATCGGGGTTGGCGGATATCCAGTGGGTGTGGAGCTTCTCAGTTGATCAATCGCACGCTGCTTCGCGCGCTCATCACGTCGGTTGTGCTGGCCGCGACCGGCGCACTGCTTGCCGGCTGCGAGGTCGACGAAGCCGTGCTTGCCACCAACGCCAAGGCCAATCAGCCGGTCTCGCCCAAGCTGATCGCCGCGATGGTCGAGAAGGACATGGATCTGCAATCGCCGATCCTGATCCGCCTGTTCAAGCAGGAGGCCGAGCTCGAGGTCTGGAAGCAGAATCGCTCGGGCAAGTTCGAGCTCCTGAAGACCTATCCGATCTGCCGCTGGTCCGGCGATCTCGGCCCCAAGACGCGCGAAGGCGACCGCCAGGCGCCGGAAGGCTTCTACTCGATCTCGCCCGCGCAGATGAATCCGACGTCGGCCTATTATCTCTCCTTCAACACCGGCTATCCCAACGCCTATGACCGCGCGCTCGGCCATACCGGCTCGGAGCTGATGGTGCATGGCGATTGCTCCTCGCGCGGCTGCTACGCGATGACCGACGAGCAGATCGCCGAGATCTATGCGCTCGGCCGCGAGTCCTTTTTCGGCGGCCAGAAGGCGTTCCAGTTCGGGGCGTTCCCGTTCCACATGACGCCGATCAACATGGCCAAGCACCGCAACAACCCGGCGATGCCGTTCTGGCGCATGATCAAGGAAGGCTACGACCACTTCGAGATCACGCATCAGGAGCCGAAGGTCGACTTCTGCGAGAAGCATTACGTGTTCGATGCGGTCCGCGCGCCGAACGCCAAGAGCGATCCCGTATTCAACGCTTCCGCCAAATGCCCGGCCTATGCGATCCCCGACGAGCTCGCCGACGCCACCCGGCAGAAGCAGGAGCAGGACGACGCCGAATTCAACAAGCTCGCCAACAAGGGCGTGCCGATGGCCAAGCTCAATACGGGCATCGATGGCGGCATGAACCCGATCTTCGCTTCCCATGTGCCCGGCGGCAACACCGGCCTGTCTGAGGGCGGCGAAGGCCAGGGCCTGTCGCTGCTCTCGGTGTCGCGCGCGCCCGGCACCATCCCCGGCACGGTGAACCCTCCGCATCTGCCTGGTCAGCAGCCCGATGAACCGGCATTCGCCGCCGCTCCCATGCAGGCGCCTGCGCCGGCCGCGCCCGCGAAGGGCAACACCAAGCTCGCCGCCGCCACGCCCGCGCAAGCCGCGCCGCAACCGCAAGCCGACGCAGGGCAATCCGACGGCTTCTTCTCCAGTCTCGCCCGCAAGGTCGGC
>DATHMA010000075.1:0-10527 GCA_035487555.1 Bradyrhizobium sp.
AATCTCGCGTCCAGCTTACGCGGCGTTGAAGCCCGCGACTGCCTTCGCCTCGAGATATTCCTCCAGACCGTAGCGGCCCCATTCGCGGCCGTTGCCGGACTGCTTGTAGCCGCCGAACGGCGCGGAGCGCTCGTTGGGCACGCCCTGCAGGTTGACGTTGCCGGCGCGGATCTGCCGGCCGACCTTGCGCGCGGTTTCCACCGTATCGGCCGAGACGTAACCGGCCAGCCCATAGGGCGTGTCGTTGGCGATCTTGACCGCTTCCGCCTCGTCCTTGGCGCCGAGGATGGTCAGCACCGGTCCGAAGATTTCCTCACGCGCGATCGTCATGTCGTTGGTGACGTCGGCGAAGATGGTCGGACGGACATAGAAGCCCTTGTTGACGCCTTCGGGCAGGCCCGGGCCGCCGGCAACAAGCGTCGCACCCTCGTCGATGCCCTTCTTGATCAGCGCCTGGATCTTGTCCCATTGCGTGCGGTTGACGACCGGGCCGATGGTGGTGCCTTCGGCGCGCGGATCGCCCGCCTTGGTCTTCTCGGCGACGCCCTTGGCGATCGCAGCCACTTCCTTCATCTTCGACAACGGCACGATCATGCGCGAGGGCGCATTGCAGGACTGGCCGGAGTTGTTGAACATGTGCATCACGCCGCCGGTCACCGCCTTCTGCAGGTCGGCGCCTTCGAGGATGATGTTCGGCGACTTGCCGCCGAGTTCCTGGCTGACGCGCTTCACGGTGGGCGCCGCGCGCTTGGCGACATCGATGCCGGCGCGGGTCGAGCCGGTGAACGAGATCATGTCGATGTCCGGGTGCTCGCTCATGGCCGCGCCGACTTCGGGGCCGAGGCCGTTGAGGAGGTTGAACACGCCCTTCGGCACGCCGGCTTCATGCAGGATTTCGGCGAAGATCAGCGCCGAGGTCGGGGTGAACTCGGAGGGCTTGAGGATCATGGTGCAGCCGGCGGCGAGCGCAGGCGCAACCTTGCAGGCGATCTGGTTGAGCGGCCAGTTCCAGGGGGTGATCATGCCGATCACGCCGACCGGCTCGCGCACGATGACGGCGGTGCCCATGGTCTCCTCGAATTCGTACTTCTTGAGCACGTCGAGGGTGTTCATGAGATGGCCGAGGCCGGCGCCGGCCTGCAGGCGCTCTGCCATCGGCAGCGGCGCACCCATCTCGTCGGAGACGGCAGCACCGATTTCCTTCATGCGGCCCTTGTAGATCTCGACGACCTTGGTGAGCAGCGCAACGCGCTCCTCGCGGCTGGTCTGCGAATAGGTCTCGAAAGCGCGCTTGGCAGCCGCGACTGCCTTGTCGACGTCGGCCTTGGAGCCGAGCGCGATCTCATACATCGGCTCTTCCGTCGCCGGGTTCACGACGGGGGTGGACTTGCCTTTGACGACCGGATCGACCCAGGCGCCATCGATGTAGAATTGCATACGATTGACCATCGAAAACCTCGTTATTTCAGGGGCGTAAGGAGGGGGAACGGAAAGCGTTCGGCAGGCATCCTTGCACGAAAGCTGCACCAATTGAACCCGCCATATACGGGGCGCCGGGTTGCGGCGGACACTGGATATAAGGACGCAGGCGTGGAGGTGGCAAGGCTCCATCCCCGTCGTCATTCCGGGACGCGCCTTTTGGCGCGGGCCCGGAATCCATAACCACAGGGCGAAGTCGTTAAAAAAGGTCGTCGACCAGCGCGCAAAAAAGTACCGCCGGTGGTTATGGATTCCGGGCTCGCCGCTTCGCGGCGCCCCGGAATGACGACCTTAGAATGTCGATCACACCGCCATCTTGCGATGCAACACCGGCGCACCTGACGTCAGGCTTTCCGCCGCATCGATGATGGCGTTGGCGTCGATGCCGTAGGCGCGGTAGAGGTCGGCGATGGTGCCGGTCTGGCCGAAATGCTCGACACCGAGCGCCTCGACACGATGACCGCGGACGCTGCCGAGCCAGCCGAGCGCGGCCGGATGGCCGTCGATCACGGTGACGATGCCGCAATCGCGCGGCAGCGGCGCCAGCAGCTTCTCGATATGGCTGAGATGGGCGACGCCGCGGCGGTCGCGCCGCAAACTCCGCGCCGCGGTCCAGCCCGCATGCAGCCGGTCCAGCGAGGTGATGGCGAGCAAGCCGACATCCCGCCTGCTCTCGCCGATGAAGCCGGTCGCCTCGATCGCTTCGGGCGCGACCGCGCCGGTATAAGCGACGATCACCTCCGCATTCGGTCCGGGTTTGCGCAGCCAGTACGCGCCATCGGTGATGTCGCGCTGCAGATCCGGCGTCATGATCCGTTGCACCTGATCGATCGAGCGCGTCGAGAGCCGCAAATACACCGAACCGCCCTCCCCATACGCGCCCTGCATGTGCTCAAAGCCCCAGCGCATGATGGTGGCGAGCTCGTCGACAAAGGCCGGCTCGAACGAGGCGAGCCCGTCCTGTCCCATGCCGATCAGGGGCGTCTTGATCGACTGGTGCGCGCCCCCCTCCGGTGCCAGCGTGATGCCGGCAGGTGTCGCCGCCACCATGAAGCGGGCATCCTGATAGCAGGCGTAATTGAGCGCATCGAGCGCGCGCTCGATGAAGGGATCGTAGAGCGTGCCGACCGGCAGCAGCCGTTCGCCATTGATGGAATGCGACAGACCGAGCGCCGACAGCAACGTGAACAGGTTCATCTCGGCAATGCCGAGCTCCATATGCTGTCCATCCGGCGAGAAATCCCAGTTGTAGGTCGAGGGAATCTTCTCACTGCGGAACAGGTCGGCCTTCTCCGCACGCGCGAACAGGCCACGACGATTGACCCAGGCGCCTAGATTGGTCGACACCGTGACATCGGGCGACGTCGTAACGATGCGCGCCGCGAGTTCGCTGTCGCCGCGCGCAATCTCGTTCAGCACCAACCCAAAACCCTGCTGCGTCGACATCTGCGCTGCCGGCTTGTACTCGAGCTGCCGCGGCACCTCGATCGTGGGCGCCTCCAGCCGCCGCGCGCCTTCGCGGTTGAACGGGACGTTGTCGAGGAAGGCCTGAAGCGCGGCCTCGTCCTGCGACAAGCCCTCGAACTTCTCCCATTCATGACCGGGGCGAATGCCCTGCTGCGCCCGCCACTTCTCCATCTGCGCCACCGTCATCAACCCGGCATGGTTGTCCTTGTGGCCCTGGAACGGCAGGCCGACACCCTTGATGGTGTAGGCGATGAAGCAGACCGGGCGATCGTGATCGATGGCCTCAAAGGCTTCCAGCATGCTCGCCATGTCGTGTCCGCCAAGATTGGACATCAGCGCGAGTAATTCATCGTCGCTGCGGCAATCGATCAGCGCCGTGACCTCGCCCTGGTCGCCGATCTCGTCTTCGAGATGCTTGCGGAAGGCTGCGCCGCCCTGGAAGCAGAGCGCGGCATAGAGCGCGTTCGGGCAATTGTCGATCCAGCGGCGCAGCGCCTCGCCGCCGGGCTCGGCAAAAGCCTGCCGCATCAGCTTGCCGTATTTCACGATCACCACGTCCCAGCCGAAATTGCGGAACATGGTCTCGAATTTTTCCCAGAGGCCTTCGCGCACCACGGCATCGAGCGACTGCCTGTTGTAATCGACCACCCACCAGGTGTTGCGCAGGCCGTGCTTCCAGCCCTCGGCGAGCGCCTCGAAGATGTTGCCCTCGTCCATCTCGGCGTCGCCGACCAGTGCAATCATGCGCCCCTCGCGGCGGTCGTTCATCCAGCCGTGCGCCTTGACGTAATCCTGCACCAGCGCGGCGAACAGCGTCTGCGCCACGCCGAGGCCGACCGAGCCGGTTGAGAAATCGACGTCGTCGGCATCCTTGGTGCGCGAAGGATAGGATTGCGCGCCCTTGAAGCCGCGGAAGTTTTCCAGGTTCTCGCGGGTCTGGCGGCCGAACAGATACTGGATCGCGTGAAACACCGGGCTCGCATGCGGCTTCACCGCGACGCGATCCTCGGGCCGCAGTACGCTGAAATACAGCGCCGACATGATGGTCGCGAGCGACGCCGAAGAAGCCTGATGGCCGCCGACCTTCAAGCCGTCGCTGTTGGGACGGATGTGGTTGGCGTGATGGATGGTCCAGGACGACAGCCACAGCGCCTTGCGCGACAGCGCCGACAGCATTTCAAGACGTGCGGGTTCGATCGCCATGGCGGGCCTCGCGGAGGTGATTTGAGTCCGCAAATTCTAGTCCTGCCGCGGCGCCGATATATCTCAATTTTTCGCGCCATACCCGTCATTATTGGGATATATTATCAAGAATAGGCCATTTAATCGGATTTTATCCCAATGCCCGACCTCGACGCCATCGACCGCAAAATCCTCGGCCACCTGCAATCGGACGGCCGCATCACCATGCAGGAACTGGCCGACAAGGTCGGGCTGTCGGTCTCGCCCTGCCACCGCCGCGTCAAGCTCCTGGAAGAGCGCGGCGTCATCACGCGTTATCTGGCGACCGTCGACCAGAAATCGCTGGGGCTGCACGTCTCCGTCTTCATCTCCATCAAGCTCGCACGGCAGAAGGAAGAGGATCTCAACCGCTTCGAGCGCGCGATCTCGAAATGGGAGGAAGTGCTGGAGTGCTATCTGATGACCGGCAACCGCGACTATCTCCTGCGCGTGGTGGCGGCCGACCTTTCCTCGTATGAAGCGTTCCTGAAGACGAAGCTGACAAGGCTCGATGGCATCGCGTCGATCGAAAGCAGTTTTGCGTTGAGTCAGGTGAAGTACTCGATCGCGCTGCCGGTGTGAGATTGCTGTCGGGGCCTCATGGTTCGAGACGGCGCCGCGCGCCTCCTCACCATGAGGAACAGGCTTCGTGCCGCTTGTTCTGCCTCATCCTGAGGAGCGGCGTCAGCCGCGTCTCGAAGGATGGCTGCGCAAAAACATTGCGACACGTTGCACCGCCATGAACCGGTCCGCGCTTCATCGCGACCAACCCCGGAACCAGCCGCGTCCTGCGGCTGAGAAGGGGGAACTTCGCGCATGCGCAAGACGAATTGGCGCCTGGTGATCACCGGGCTCGCCCTGATCATCCTGGCTGTGGTATTTTTCGTCGGCATGGCGCTGATGACCGGCCGCTCCAATGATCCCGTGGCGATGATGCAGATCGTCGGACAGGTGTCGGGCGGCGCCGGCGCCATCGGCCTCGTCATGGCGATCTTCGGCGTCATCGGCCGGCGCACGGCCTGACGGGCGTGCGGTGATACGCCATCTCCTGATCGTCGCATTCGGCTTTCGCCTCGCCGGCATCCTGCTGGCCGTCGCGTCGATCACGACGTTGGTCGACGTGGCCGACACCTGGTTCGAAATCCGGCGGTTGCCGCCTCCCGATGCAGGGCCGCCGCTCGACATCAAGACCTACGGCCTGGTCGGCCTGCTCCATAACGCCGCGCGCGGTTTCGGCTACGGCGTGCACGCGCTGGCCGCCTTCTTCAGCATCCTGCTGGTTGTCCTCGCGGTCGCAGCCGTGTTCGGTCTGCTCGTTAGCGTGCTGCTCTATCTGACCGGAAGCGGCATCGGCCGCCACGCGATCTGGGCCAGGATCGTCGCGATCCTGACCGCTGCTTTACTTGCACTCGCGTCCTGTGCCGTGATGGTTGTGATGCGCCGCGATAATGCGCCCTTCGCTGCACTGCCGATCAGCATCTCGCTTTACGCGCTGTGGGTGCTGATCTGGCGATTTGCCTGAGGCGAAGCAACGCGTGCCCGCTAATGCAGCAGGCCCGCTATTGCCGCCTCCCGGCGCCAACGCTACGCTCCCTGCCGGACCAGTGCAGGAGGCCCCGCGTGAACTCATCCGACGAAACAAAAATTTCCGAAGATCGCCGCGAGGCGCTGCGCTATGCGCTGGCGATCGGCAGCGGCGCGGCGCTGACATCGGCGCTCACGACGCCGGCGGCCGCGCAATCCTCTGCCGACAACACGCTCGACCGGGTCCGCGCTGACAAGCTGCTGCGCATCGCCGTGCTGCCGGGGGAGCTGCCCTATTTCAACAAGGACCTCGCCACCGGCACCTGGTCCGGCTTCTCGATCGAGATGGCGAATGACATCGCCAAACTTCTGGACGTCAAGCTCGACTACACCGAGTCCACCTACGGCAATTCGATCCTCGACCTGCAGGCCAACAAGATCGATCTCGGCTTCGCGCTCAATCCGACGCCACAGCGGGCGCTGGTGGTCGACTTCACCAACCTGGTGTTTCCGCATCCGTTCGGCGCCATGCTGAAGAAGGGCCTGGAGGCCAAGACCTGGGCCGACATCAACAAGCCCGAGGTGAAGATCGCGGTCGACGTCGGCTCCGCAAATGAGGCGGTGGCACGGCGCTTTGCCCCCAACGCCACCATCACCTCGCTGAAGACGCGCGACGACGTGATGTTGCAGATGGCCTCCGGCCGCGTCGATTGCGTCGTCAACGCGCTGGTGCTGGGGCTGACTGCGATCGCCAAGAATCCCAATCTCGGCACCTACAAGATCCTGCAAACGCCGTCGGTCACGATCGCAAGCGGCATGGCGGTCCGCCGCGAGAGCGACAAGCGCTGGCGCGATTTCCTCTCGGTCTGGGTCGATTACAACCGCGGCGTCGGCCAGATGCGCGAATGGTTTGTCAAGGGCCTGTCGCTGTCGGGCGTGAAGCCGGAAGACGTGCCGGTCGAATTGAATATTTGATTTCCAGCGAGCCGGAGCCCGGTGTATTGCACGTGCACTGAAAGGCGACATCAAGTGTCGCATTGGTGTTTTGTGCCCGGGAGGTTCCGATGCGCGTTCTGGCTTTGGCGATTGTGGCTCTAGGCGCGGCCTATGCCGTCACACCGGCGCGGGCACAGACTTACGATCCCGCCTATCCCGTTTGTCTCCAAGTCTACCAGAGCATGGTCGACTACTATTTCGAGTGCGCCTATCAGACGATGGGCCAGTGCCAGGCTTCAGCGTCCGGACGCCACGCCTCCTGCGTGGTCAACCCGTATTATCATGGCGGGCCGGCAGCCGGTGGACCCGTTGTCCGCCACAAGCGGCATCACACCCATCATTGAAGTCCGGATCTCGTAGGGTGGGCAAAGCGTAGCGTGCCCACCGACGAGTGACGTGCGCTTGATGGTGGGCACGGCGCTATCGCGCCCTTTGCCCACCCTACAAGACCTTCTCACTCATGCCTTGTCGTAGGTCATACCGCGCTCGAGGTGGCGGCCGAGCAAGGTCGCGGGGAACAGGATCGCGAAATAGATCAGCGCGACGACCGTATAGACTTCGAGCGGCCGATAGGTATCGGCGTTGATCAAGGTCGCGTTGTAGACGAGATCGGGCACGGCAATGACCGACACCAGCGAGGTGTTCTTGAGCTGCGTCACGGACTGGTTGACATAAGGCGCCATCATCGGCTTGAGCGCCTGCGGAATGATGACGAAGCGCAGCATGCGCACGTAGCCAAGGCCGAGCGCGCGCGCCGCGTCCCATTGGCCGCGCGGCACGCTCTCGATGCTGCCGCGCACGATCTCCGCATAGAACGCCCCGCCGTAGAGCGACAGCACGCTGACGGCCGCGACATGCGCCGGGATGTTGACGCCGAGCAGGACCGGAAAGGCGTAATAGAACCAGATGATCTGCACCAAGAGCGGCGTGCAGCGGAACAGCTCGATATAGGCCACCAGCAGCCAATCGATCACGGGAATCCGGCCGAGCCGGAGCACGCCGACGATGAGGCCGATCAAGGTGCCGAGAAAGACGGTGCCGATCGTATAGAGCAGCGTGAAGCCGACGCCGAGCCAGAACAGATGGCTGTATTTGGAGAGGATGCCAAAGTCCCAGACGTAATGCATGCTAGCCCTACAAGTAGCGCTTTGGCGAAAACGCCGAAATATCGAACGATGGCGCCACGTCCGCAATCATCGCGGCGACGGCGGCGCCCGTCGCAGGTCCCGTAGTGAAGCCGATATGCTGGTTGCCGAAGGCGAGCCACAGGCCCTGATGCCGCGGCGCCGGGCCGATAATCGGCAGGCTGTCGGGCAAGGTCGGTCGCGCGCCGCGCCAGACGTCGCCGACGGGCTCGCCGAACTCGACCACGCTGCGCGCCAGCGGCACCACCTCTTCGAGCTGCGCATAGTTGGAAGGCGCGTCACGCGCGGTGAGCTCGACGCCGGAGGTGACACGGATGCCCTGCTCCATCGGCGTCATCAGGAAGGCGTTCTCCGCATCATGGATCGGACGCCGCAATTGCCGCGACGGGTTCGGCTGGAATTCGCGGTGATAGCCGCGCTCGGTTGCGAGCGGCACGCTGTAGCCGAGCGGCCGCAACAGATCCGGCGCCCATGGCCCAAGCGCCACCACGACATGGCGCGCGCGGATCTCGCCGTCAGACAACACCACGCGCCAGCCGTCGCCATCGGGCGCGATCGACTTGATCTCCGATTGTCGTACCTCGCCGCCCGCGCCGGCCAACATCCTCGCATAGGCCTTCACGACATTACCGGGCGAATCCACCGAAGCGGTTTCCGTATGCAGGAGGCCGACGCTGTAGACCGGAAGGATGTTCGGCTCGAGCGCGGAAATGCCCTGCCGGTCGAGCAGCTCGCTCTTGATGCCATATTCAGTGAGCGCCGCCTGGTCGGCCTTCGCCGCGGCGAGGTTGTCGCTGCGCCAAGCTTTGAGCCAACCGGTCTCGCGGATGCGGTTGCCGGCGCCGGCGTCCACGATCCATTGGCGATGCAGTTTCAGCGACGCCTTGATCAGGCCGTGCAGTGCGAGCGCACGCGGCTTGGTTTGCGAGGCCCGTCCGCTCGCCAGAAAGCGCGCGATCCAGCTCGGGTTTTGCAGCGCCCAGCCGACATCCCAGCGCAGCGCAGGATGCTGGTTGGAGAGATATTTCGGCAGACTGCCGAACAGCGAGGGCTGGTTGAGCGGGAAGATCGAGCCGCTCGAGAGGATGCCGGCATTGCCATAGGACGTCTCGCTGCCGGGCTCGCGGCGGTCGACCAGCACCACCGACAGGCCGCGCTGCCGCGCCGCATACGCCGATGACACGCCGACAATGCCGGCGCCGAGCACGACGACGTCCGTGTTGTTGTTATTTTCAGACATCATCCAGTCCTCACATCAGCGTCAGCCCGCCATCGACCGGCAGCAGCGCGCCGGTGATGTGACCTGCTTCCCTCGACAACAGGAACGCGACCGCAGCAGCGACCTCGTCCGCTTCCGCCAGCCGTGCTTGCGGATTGGCGGAGGCCACCTTCTCCCACGCTTTCGCATCGAGCGCGCCGAACAGGCCGGGATCCTTGCGGGTATAGCCGGGCATCACGATGTTGGCGGTCGCGCCCGATGGCGCGAGCTCGATTGCGAGCGATTTTGCCAGCACTTCCAGCGCGGCCTTGGCGGAGGCGGAAGCGGGATAGGTGCCGTCGGGCACAAAGCGATGCGCGCCAAAGCTGGAGATCGCGACCACCCGGCCGTGCGCGCCGCGCGTCAAATCGGCCATCGCGGCCACCGCCAGTTCGTGGAACGCAGCGGCCATCACCGCAAAGGCGCGCTCCAGACCCTCGCGTGGCAGTTTCGCAAAACCGCGGCGATCGGCGAACCCTGCAGCGTGCACGATCGCATCAACAGGCCCGAACGCGGCACGCGTGGCGTCGACCAGTTCGGACGCGATGCCGGCGCGCGCGAGATCGCCGCTCTGGACTTCGACCTTGGCACCGGCGTGCTCGCATTCCGCCGCCACCGACTTCAAGCGCTCGAGCCCGGCCGCATCAACGCCCTGCCCGTGCAGCATCAGGCACTGATCCCTGCCCGCCAGACGCCGCGCGACCGCAGCGCCAATGCCGGACCCGCCTCCGGTGATGATGGAAACCCGCATGATCGGCTGAACTCGTCCCTGGCACCTCGAACTATAGGTGCCGCACCTGCAAATGCAAACGACGCGCCACTTAGAGCCGCCACACACCGAGGCTCTTGTCCCGCCAGCCGACACCGGCCTCCAGGCAGTTCTCATTGATCAGCTCGACCGGCGGTCCCCAGGAAAACGGCGCACGCTCGAAATTCAGCGCCCGCCAGTCGCCGTCCTCGCCATCGAGATTCTGCTGCCACTCCGGAAAGGTCGTGGTGATCAACCAGGCCGCGCCCGACTTGTGAAAATTTTGCAGCGCGCGCTCGATATTGGCAAAGCAGAGATGCACGAGGCAGTCGCGGCATAGAATTGCATCGCAACGCGGCAGCGCATCCTGCGTGATGTCGGCAAGATGGTACTCGCCTTCGATTTTGCCGCGCGCGGCGCGCTCGCGTAAAGCCGTAATGAGATCCGGCACGATATCGACGCCGATGATGCGCACGCCGAGATCGGCGCGGAGGATCCAGCTAGCATCGCCGCACGGCGCATCCAGTAGCGACGTCACGCCAAGGCGCCGCAACAGCGCCGGCAATTCCGCCCGCAGCGCGGCGGTCGCATCAAACTCCGAGCCGAGCCCGGAAACCGACGCCTCTGCGCCCCACAAATTGTGTCATGGATACGTTGAAAACGCTCGCGCAGGTTCAGCTGCGCAAACG
>DATHMA010000076.1:0-25093 GCA_035487555.1 Bradyrhizobium sp.
GACGCAATGATCGAATTTCGCCCGCTCAGGTCTTGACGTCCTCGTGATAGGCCGTCTCCCAGCCCCATGCACCCGACCCATAGCCGCGTGCGTGAACCCGCTCTTCGTAGATCTGCGCGATGATGTCGCCATCGCCGGCCAGCAGGGATTTGGTCGAGCACATTTCGGCGCACATCGGCAGCTTGCCTTCACCAAAGCGGTTCGATCCGTATTTCTCGTATTCCGCGGCGCTCCCCGGTGCTTCCGGCCCGCCGCCGCCGGCACAGTAGGTGCATTTGTCCATCTTGCCGCGCGAGCCGAAATTGCCGACCTGCGGATATTGCGGCGCGCCGAACGGACAAGCATAGAAGCAATAGCCGCAACCGATGCACACATCCTTGTCGTGCAGCACGATGCCGTCCTCGGTCGGATAGATGCATTTCACCGGACATACCGCCGCGCAGGGGGCGTCCGTACAATGCATGCAGGCCATCGATACCGATCGCTCGCCTGGCATGCCGTCATTGATGGTGACGACACGGCGGCGATTGATGCCCCAAGGCACCTCGTTCTCGTTCTTGCAGGCCGTAACGCAGGCGTTGCAATCGATGCAGCGGTCCGCGTCGCACAGGAACTTCATGCGTGCCATCGGTCTATTCCTCTCACGCGGCCCTGATCTGGCAAAGGGTGGCCTTCGGCTCCTGCATGCCCGTCGCCGGATCATAGCCATAGGTCGTCAACGTATTCACACTCTCGCCCAGCACGATCGGATCGGCACCCTTCGGATATCTGGCGCGCAGATCGTTCCCCTCGAACCAGCCGGCGAAATGGAAGGGCATCCAGGCAACGCCCTTGCCGACGCGCTCGGTGACGAGCGCCTTCATCCGTGTCCGCGACTTGTTCTCCGGTCCGGTTACCCATACCCAGCCGCCGTCCTTGATGCCGCGTGCGGCTGCATCGGCCGGATTGATCTCGACGAACATGTGCTGCTTGAGCTCGGCGAGCCACTTGTTGGAGCGCGTCTCCTCGCCGCCGCCTTCATATTCAACCAACCGGCCGGAGCTCAGGATCAATGGAAATTGGCTTGCGATGCCGCGGTCGACGGCGGCCTTCTGCACGGAAAAGCCGATATTGGGCACGCGGAACTGCTTAGCGTCCGGCAGCGTCGGATAATCGGCAACCAGGTCCGGACGCGGCGTGTAGATCGGCTCGCGATGCACCGGAACGGGGTCCGGGAGATTCCAGGCGATCATGCGTGCCTTGGCGTTGCCATAGGGCGAGCAGCCATGCTCGATCGCGACGCGCTGGATGCCGCCGGAAAGATCTGTTGACCACGACACCTTGTCAGGATCGGTTGAATTGACGCGCTGGATCACTTCCAGCTCCTGCGGCGTGAGGTCCTTGTCCCAGCCGAGCTTCTTCAACACACCGAGGGTGAACTCGGGATATCCGTCCTTGAGCTCCGAGCCGACCGAATAGGAGCCCTCGGCAAGAAGGTTATCGTGCTCTTCCCGCTCGACCTCCTGACCGTTCTCCATCACCTTGCGCTTGACCACGCGCTCGACGCCGAAGCGGGCACGGAATGTGCCGCCTCCCTCCTTCACCGGCAGATTGGTGTTGTAAAGGATCGGCGTGCCGGGATGCCTGAACTCCGGCGTCCCCCAGCACGGCCATGGCAGGCCGTAGTAGTCGCCGCCGACTTCGGGATCGTCCTTTGGCGCGCGCAGCGTCACCAGATCGAACTTGGCCTGGTTGCGCATATGCGCCTTGAGGCGCTCCGGCGATTGCCCGCAATAGCCGGTCGACCAACCGCCCCGATTGATCTCGCGAAGAATGTCTTCCGCCGAGACCACGCCGTTCTCCACCTTGATGTTCTTGAACATCAGCTCAGCAAAGCCGAACTTGCGCGCGAACATGTACATGGTGTCGTAGTCGTTCTTCGATTCGAAGACCGGCTCGACGATTTTCTCGCCCCATTGCAATGAGCGGTTGGACGCCGTGCGTGAACCATCCATCTCGAAGCTGGTGCAGGCCGGCAGAAGATAGGTGCCGTTCTTGCGCTCCGACAGCACCGACCAGGCGGTCGGATAGGGATCGCAGACCACCAGAAGCTCGAGCTTCTCGATCCCGCGCACCGCCTCCGGCATCCGGGTGATCGTGTTGACGCCATGTCCCATGATGAACATGGCCTGCACCGGATTCGGCTGATTGACCTGATCCTTCGGCAGCAAGGTCGCATCGAACCAGCGCGTGCTTGGAATGCCCGGCGTTTCCATCAACGTCTTGCTGGGGAAGCGAGACTTCATCCAGTCATAGTCGACTTCCCATACCCGGCACCAATGCCGCCACGCTTCCTCGGCGAGCCCGTAGTAGAGCGGGAGCGAGGTGACATCGAGGCCGAGGTCGGTCGCGCCCTGCACGTTGGTGTGGCCGCGGAAGATGTTGGCACCCCCGCCCGCCATGCCGACATTGCCAGTGGCGAGCAGCAGAAGGCAGCTGGCGCGAACATTGGCCGTTCCGGTGGCAAATTGGGTCTGCCCCATCGCCCAGATCAGCGTCGCCGGCTTCTGCTTGGCGAACAGTTCGGCGACATGTTTCACCTGCGCTTCCGGCAGACCGGTGACGCGCTCGACCTCTTTCGGATTCCACTTCGCGGCCTGCTTGCGGATCTCATCGACGCCATAGACCCGCTGGCTGAGGAATTCCTTGTCCTCCCAGCCATTCTCGAAAATGTGCCACAGCATTCCATAGATCGTGGCGATGTGCGTGCCCGGACGAACGCGGACATATTCGGTCGCGTGCGCGGCAGTCCGCGTCATGCGTGGATCGACCACGATCATGTTGGCGCGGTTGAGTTCCTTGCCCTCGAGAATGTGCTGCAGGGAAACCGGATGGGCCTCGGCGGGGTTGCCGCCCATCAGCAGAATCGTCTTGGCGTTGCGGATGTCGTTGTAGCTGTTCGTCATCGCGCCGTAGCCCCACGTATTCGCTACGCCGGTAACGGTCGTGGAGTGGCAGATGCGCGCCTGGTGGTCGGAGTTATTGGTCCCCCAGAAGGCCGCCAGCTTCCGGTTGAGATAGGCTGCTTCGTTGGTGAATTTGGCGGAGCCGAGCCAGTAGACCGAGTCAGGTCCCGACTTCTGCCTGATGTCGAGCAGCTTGTCGCCGATCTCGTTGATGGCGGTTTCCCAGGAGATGCGAGTCCATTGCCCGTCGACAAGCTTGACGGGGTAGCGCAACCGGCGCTCGTTCAATACGTCGTCGCGGACCGCGGCTCCCTTGCAGCAGTGCGAACCGCGATTGATCGGACTGTCGTAATCGGGCTCCTGTCCGATCCAGACGCCATTCGAAACCTTGGCGATCACCGAGCAGCCGACCGAGCAGTGCGTACAAACGTTCTTGCGCGTCGTGACGGTCGCCCCTGGTGTTGGCGGCGGGCCGGCTTGCGCCGTGCGCACCCCATCAAGCGGGAGAGCGCCAAGGGCACCCAACGTCCCAGCAGCGAGGCCGGAACGTCTCAGGAAGGTTCGGCGATCAAGCCCGCCATTTCCGCTTGATTGGCTATCGGTCGACTTGCGAGACTTGCGATGATCATCCGACTTCTTGATCAGCATCATCGCCTCTCGCTAACGGACGGGATAAGCGTTGACGCGATAGAAGTTTCGCACTTCGGGAGAGGCGGCCTGGTAACGCGGCCGGCGCTTGTTTTTGAGGTCGACCGTTGCCGCGCGCGTTGGCTCAAGGAGCTGAGAGCCGACCAAGCCTGTGCCCGCACCGGCGATCGCCAGGCGCAACACGTCGCGCCGAATAAGCTTTCTCTCGAAAGGCACTCTCATCGATCCCGCTTCCAAGTCGAGACGGCTTCAAGCCTATCCGACACGGGGCCCAGTCGCAACTGATGTGGCCGTTTCTATCGCTTCAAGACGGTTTGACCGGAATTGACAGCAATTTTGCTCAATCAGGAGCAATTTTCATGTCGCTCGGCGTCAGGAGTGATCCCAGCCACTCTGCTGCACGCCCAGCCTAGGAAGCATTCCCGGCACGATCACTTCGACACGGAAAAGGACACGCGCTCACTCCATCGCAACCTGAGCTAACACCATGTCGCGCGACCGATGGGTTATGGAAGCGATGCCCAGCAGGCATCATGCTCAAGCCCGAGCTTGAGCAGATCGATGGATTATCGACAACGTCGGATACAGAAGCCTGACGCGCGAGCGCGAAGCGCTCCGTCACGGCGATCGACGGCGCAAACAAAAAGGCCGGCGCGAGGCCGGCCTTTTGAAGCGCGTCTGCTTCTGTTGAGATCAGTACTTGGCAACCACCGGGCCACCCCAGTTGAACGTGTAGTTCACGCGGGCAGTGACCATGTCGATGTCCTGACGGATGTTGTCGCTGCGGCTGGTGATGGCTCCGAACGGCGGAACGAGGTGGAAGGTGTCGTTGTGGCTGTCCATGAACAGATGGTCGTATTCGATGGCCACCGACCAGCCCGGCGCGAAGCCCATTTCAACACCGGCGCCGACCGTGCCGCCCCAGCGGGTCTCGTGAACGGTGTCGAAAACAATACCGCCAACGGCAGGGAAGATACCATTGTACTTGTCGTCGACCACAGCGGCACCACCCTTGGCGTACAGCAGGATGCTGTTGGTGGCCCAGCCATTGAAGGAGTAGCCGATCTGACCGGTGAACAGGCCAAGCCCGTCGACCTTGGTCTGGTTGCTGTAGACCGGGAACGGTACGAACGCCGCGGTCGCCTGGCTGACGCCCTGCCCCTTCAGACCAGCCCAGTCGCCCTGCGCTTCGACGCCGAACACCCAGTTGCTGGCCCACTGCCAGCGATAGCCGACCTGACCACCGATCACGCCGCCCGATGCGTCGTGGCAGCCTTCATTGACGCTGACCGGAACACCGAGAATGCTGTTGAGGGTCATGCAATCGTGCGACTGGGCGCCACCGCCGTTGAAGCCGATGTAGAAGCCCGACCAGTTCCAGACCGGCACGACCGGCACCGGCTTGGCCTTTACCGGAAGATCAGCCGCGAGTGCTGGAGCAGCACCCAGAGCCAAGAGACCAACCGCAGCTACCAAAAACTTTTTCATGTGGTTTCCCCCGAGTTCTTATTTCGCAAGTCAAGGCTTGAAATTTGACCAAGCTTAACTCAACCGGGGCGAATTACCGTCACCGGAAAGTCACAACGCCAATAAAACCGGAAGTGGCAAGACTGCCGGACAGCACGAGATCGCCCGGCCAGGTCCATGGAAATCTCTGGGGGTTGGGGGGGTCAGCCGGCAAAAATTCAATAAAATCAATAGCGATATCCCGAACCCTAGCCCGTCAGGCCGAAGCGCACAGACAGGGCGAGGCACAACGCCGCCGGCCAGGAAAATCCGGGGCGAAAGATGCCCGGCGGAGCTTGAGGCGACGAGGAATGGGTTGAAAGCTGGCGACTCAGGGTCTTTCGCGCGGCCCAGGGCACACCCGAGCGCCGCACCCCTTGGCCCAAGAAAAAAGCCGCTGAAGTGATGTTCAGCGGCTTGTCGTCGAAAATGTTTTCGGAAATGAAAGCGCCCCCGCCCCATCCCCCGCCGACCGACGTCTCAAACTACGGCATGCCGCATCGCTTGTGGATTCCGGACGAATACGGTGACCGGCGCAGCTCAAGCAGAGTGCAAGCGAAGACGGGCGAGTGAAAGCAGGTTGGTTGGAATTCTGTTCCATCGCCAGCCACAGCGTGATTTCACGCTGTGATAAAGCTCGACTAGTCTTGCGCGAATTGAAAGTTGACCAGGAGTGAACAATGGACCGCAGAAATGTGCTTGCCGCCTTGTGTGGCGCGGCGATGGTGATGCCCGACATCGCGAGAGCGGATGATGTGCGCACGCCGGCTCAGCTTGGCGAGGCTTTTGCCGCGAGCTTGTCAGCCCATGACATGGACGCCTTCGCGGCCTTGTTCGCCGACGACTACGTCAATCACCAGGCCAGCGCCGCGGCGCCACCACCGCCGGCGGGTGCACCTCACAAGCAGCTTACGGTGGACTTCTTCACGGCGCGGCTGCACGGCCTGCCGGATCTCAAGGTTTCGATCGAGCGGATGGTGGCCACCGACGATCAGGTCGCGGCCAGCTTCGTCTATGAGGGCACCCAGCAGGGCACACTGCTCGGCGTACCAGCGACCGGAAGGCCTATGCGCTTCACGTCTTGCGATATTTTCCGCGTCGCCAACGGGAAGTTCGCCGAACATTGGGGCATGGGCGATATCGCGGGCCAGTTCGCCGAGATGAAAGGCTGATGTGCAACGAGGCTACGCTGCACTGCCAACGAGCGGCCTCGCCTGAGGCCATTCATTCGGGCAAGTTTCAGATCGCGAACACCCAGACCGCGATGATGGTGCCGAGCGTGGCAAGCCCCGAGATGGTCCAGCCGGCGGCGTAGGCCGCGTCATCCTCGCGGCTGTCATGGGTCGTCTCGGTCCGTAGCATTGCGCTGCGCCAATCCATGGCCATTCTCCTGGCCTTTCTCCGAAGGCCCTGCCTTGGCAAGTCAACCTCATGGCGCTCTTGCCGTTCCCGAGGACCGCTCTGCTTCCCGCGAAAGTGACCGCCAGATGGCAAGTCCCTTCACGAATAACTGATCGTTGAGCTTGAACCGACGCAGATGTTGTTCCGTTATGGTGCGCCAGCCGGTGCAAAAACAAACGGAGGTCTTCGCATGCGCAAACTGATCATCGCTACTGCCGCTCTCGCCTTTATCTCGTCGACGGCGTTCGCCCAGACATCAACGACGCCGGCGACCGGCGGCGACACCATGAGCAAGGGCGACACCATGAAGAAAGCGCCTAAGAAGGCGAAGAAGTCGGCCAAGAAGACCGACGACGCGACCAAGGACACCACGAAGCAGTAAGCTTTCGGCCAGTCACGCCATGAGGGCCGCCTTAGGGCGGCCTTTTTCGTTCAGGGGCGCTTCGTTCAAGGCTGATGGATCACGCGCCGGCCGCGACTCACTTCGCAGCCGGCCGCACCGCGAGCGTTGGCTTGGTCACGCCGTCGAGCCCCTGAAGCATGAGCACCGCCATCAGCGCCCGCTGCGGACCGAGATAGCCGTCCACGGGCTTGTACCATTCATTGACCGAGTGCCAGTTGCCGCCCTCGCCGCCGCCACCGATGGTCACCGCAGGGATACCGAGCGACATCGGCTGGTTGGAATCGGTGCTGGCGCCGGCGAGTGTCACCTTTCGTCCGGGCGCAACTGCCGCGACCGACTTTTGCGCGGCCCGAACGACCGGCGAATCCGCCGCCACCATGCCGGCCGGCCGGTCGCCGATCAGCTTGATGTCGAGGACAAGCTTGTCGCTCTTCCAGCGCGCATTCTCTTCCGCCACCGCTTGCTTGACGAGATCGAGCAGCTTCGCTTCGAGCTTGAGCAATTCCTCGGTCGAGTTCGAGCGCATGTCGACCGCCATCCGCGCTTCCGAAGCGATGGCGTTGACCGAGGTGCCGCCGCTCACCGTGCCGACCGTGAAGGTGGTCTTGGGATCGGACGGCGTCTGCAAATCGGCGATCTTGGCGATCGCCCGGCCCATGGCATGGATCGCGCTCGGCAGCCCGAACTCCTGGAAGGAATGGCCGCCCGGGCCTTTGAAGACGAACTCGTAGCGGTGACTGCCGGTGCCTTGGTTGACGACGCGGTCGACGCCGAGCCCGTCGATGGAAATGAACCCGTCGATATCGGTATGATCGCGGAACAGCGCCTTCATGCCGCGAAGATTGCCGAGTTCCTCTTCGCCGACGTCGCCGACAAACATGATATCGCCGACCGTCGAGATGCCGTTCGCGTTCATCGCCTTGATGATCGAAAGCAGCGCGACCAGGCCGCGCGCATCATCGCCGAGGCCCGGGGCCACGAACGTGCCGTCCTTCTCCTTGACCGTGACATCGGTGCCTTCGGGGAACACCGTATCCAGATGCGCTGATATCGCGAGCTTCGGATGGCCGCCGCCGGTGCCCTTGCGGAGCGCAATCACATTGCCCTCGGCATCGATGGTGGCGTCCTTCAGGCCGAGCTCCTGCATCCGTTTCAGGTAGTATTCGGCGCGGACTTTCTCCTTGTAGGGGGGCGAGGCGATTTCGGTGATGCGCTTCTGCTCGGCAAAGGTCGCGGCATCGTCGGCCTTGATCGTCTCCAGCGCCGCCTTCACCTTCGGATTGTCAACGAGGCCCTGAGTGGCGGCATCGACGTTCGAAGGCGGCTCGGCGTACCCTGGCATCGCCAGCGCGATGGCAGCAGCGAACGCGATGCCCGCGAGCATCCGGTTTTTCTTGTTGGTCATTGAGCCCTGTCTCTGTTTGCGCATGATCATTTCGGAAAACCGCTACACACTTTCCGGATCATGCGCTACTGCGCCAGTCCCGTTTCCTTCAACCGCTCGGCAAACCAGAGCGACGTCGGCTGGTCGATCTTGCCGCCGACATAGATCTCCGACGAGGTGACGTGCTTTTTCGCGAGCGTCAGCAAGACACCGATGGCGTAGGCAAACCACAGATGCGGATCGGTCAGGCCCTTGAGCTTGTGCTGGTCGTGCTCGACGGGCTGGTGATTGCTCGCCTTGCGGATTTCGATCGCGAGCAGATTGTTCGGAATGTCGCGCTGATGCACGACGATGTCGGGGTAGATCGACTTTGCAAGATGATCGTCGGTCGAGATGACGGTTCCATGCGGTAGCCGCAGGGTGCGCTCGCCGAGCCGGTCATAGTCGCAATCGACCTCCCAGCCGGCGAAGTTCACCTCGACCAGCACCGCAAGCCGATGCGTCAACGCGCACTCACCCAGATCCCGCTCCAGGATATAGGTCTCGCGTGCGTAAAACTCCTGCAGCGCGGCGATCAGCTTGTTCAGTTCGGTCTGCATGGTGTCTGCCGAGAAACACCTTCGTCATTGCGAGGAGTCAATGACGAGACTATCGCATTTTTGCGACAGGTCTACAGACCTCTGTATTTGCTTAAAATTGGACTTCGATCAGCCGCGGTCCCTCGGCCGCGATCGCTTCCGCCAGCGCCTTGTTGAAGTCATCGGCGGTGGTGACCGCCCGGCCCTCGACGCCCATGCCCTTGGCGAGCGCGACGAAGTCGATGGTCGGCCGGTCGATCTTGAGCATGTCCTGGGCGCGCTGGCCGGGCTCGCCGGCGCCGACGCCATCGAACTCGCCGCGCAGGATCTGGTAGATGCGATTGGCGAACACGATGGTGACGACGTTGAGCCCTTCGCGCGCCTGGGTCCACAGGGACTGGATCGTGTACATCGCGCTGCCATCGCCGACCATGCAGATCACCTTGCGATCGGGGCAGGCAACCGCGGCGCCGGTCGCAACCGGCGTCGAGAAGCCGATGGAACCGCCCATGTTCTGCAGCCAGTCATGCGGCGCGGCGGCCGCCGTCGGCGGGAAGAAGCCGCGGCCGGTGGTGATGGATTCATCGACGATGATCGCGTTCTCCGGGATGGCGCACGCGATCGCCTGAGCAATGGACGAGTGGTTGAGCGGTCCGGTCGGCTTGTTGAGCTCGGCAAGCTTTTGCGGCTTCACGTCGGTCGGCTTGGCGCCGAGCGCATCGGCCAGCGCTTCCAGCGCCGCGACCGAGTTCTCGCCCCACTCGGTCATCTGAAGCACCTCGCAGCCCTCGGGCTTGAGCATGCTCGGCTTGTTCGGATAGGCGAAGAAGGCGACGGGGTCACGGGCTTCGACCAGCACGATGTTCTTGAAGTTCTTCAGGATCGGCAGCGCCGACTCGATCACATAGGGGATGCGGTCAATCGAGAAACGGCCGCGGCCGCGCGCCATGCGCGGATGATAGGTCTGGCCCATCACCTTGCAGCCGGTCTTGCCGGCGATCTGCTGCGCCAGCGCCAGCCCCTGCTCGGTCAGCGCGCCGCCGGTGACGAGCAAGAGGTTGGTATCTCCGCCCGAATGCAGCATCTTGGCCGCCTTCTCGACAGCCTCCGTCGAAAAGCCCGGCTGCTGCTTCGGCGCCGGCGCCGGCGCGATGCCGTCGGCCTCGTTCCAGGCGGTATCGGCCGGCAGAATCAGGGTGGCGATCTGCGGCGGCGAGCTGCTGGCGGCGGCGATCGCGGCCATGCCGTCTGCGGAAACCGACTTGGCATTCGGCGAGGTCCGCACCCATTCCGACATCGGCCGCGCCAGGCCCTCGATGTCGGAGGTCAGCGGCGCGTTGAGCGCGACGTGGTAGGTCGCATGCTGGCCGACGATGTTGACAATGCCGGAACGCGCCTTCTTGGCGTTGTGCAGATTGGCAAGACCGTTGGCGAGGCCGGGGCCGAGATGGAGAAGTGTCGAGGCCGGCGTGCCCTTCATGCGGTAATAGCCGTCGGCAGCGCCCGTCACCACGCCCTCGAACAGGCCGAGCACGCAGCGCATCCCCTCGACCCGGTCGAGTGCGGCGACGAAATGCATCTCGGAGGTGCCGGGATTGGTGAAGCAGACGTTAACGCCGCCCGCGACCAGGGTCCGCACCAGACTTTCCGCACCGTTCATCATTCCGCTCCGTTCGCGAGGCTGTTGTTGGCAAAATCAGATCAACCATTGTTCCGCCCGTTCGTCAAAGGGGGCTAATGCATTGATCTCCCACGATGACGCAGAGCTTCTTAACCGCGACATCTGAAATCCTTAAAAAGTCACACGGCCGTGGCTTGTGGAAGCGAGCCGGGGCGGCCAGTCTCGACAGACCTTTATTTTCGTATTTTTGCGAGGAACAAATGATCCGGGGGTTGGTGGCACTAGGCGCCACGCTGGCGCTCCTAGCCGGCGCGGGCCACGCGCAGGCGCAAGGCTTCTTCGGCGATTCCCGGGACATCATGGGCGGCGGTCCCGAATATTTCGGCGGCGGTGCAAGCCCGATTCCCCGCACCACCGTCGACTACCCGACCAATTACGCGCCGGGCACCATTGTCGTTAATACCGCCGAGCGCCGGCTTTACCTGATCCAGTCGGACGGTACGGCGATCCGCTACGGCATTGGCGTCGGCCGCGACGGCTTCCGCTGGAGCGGCGTGCACCACGTCAGCGCCAAGAAGGAGTGGCCGGGCTGGACCCCGCCCTCGCAAATGCGCCGCCGTCGCCCCGATCTCCCCGGCCACATGGCGGGCGGCATCGAGAACCCGCTCGGCGCTCGCGCGCTCTATCTCGGCTCAACGCTCTATCGCATCCACGGCTCCAATGAGCCGGAGACGATCGGACAGGCGGTCTCCTCCGGCTGCTTCCGCATGACCAATGAGGACGTCGTCGACCTCTATAACCGCGTGCCCGTTGGCACCACGGTAGTGGTAAAGAATTAGCCACGTGTTCGCGCGTCAAACGGCCAGCGCCTTGCGTGCGCAGGCCGGTTGCGGCAGCGTCGCGGCATGATGCGCCTTGCTTTTACGCGTTCGCTGCGCATCGCGGCCGCCTGCATGGCGATCGCGGTGGCGGTTCCTGTCTGGCCGCGACCGCCGTCACCGGAAAACCCGGAGATCGCCGCACGCAAGCGCGTGGAGAAGAAAGACTTCACCGACGCCGAGATCATCGAGGGATTTTTCAAGACGAGCTTTGGCGCGGAGTTTCAGCTCGCCGGCCGCGTCGATCGCATCCGCAAATATGATGGCCCCGTGCGCGTGTACGCGGGAGGCAACCGTCCCGACCGCAAGGCTGAGCTCGCCAAGGTGGTCGCCGATATCGGCCAGCGCGTGCAACATCTCGACATCGCGATGGCCGAGCGGCCCGAGGACGCCACCATCACCGTGCAGCTGGTGCGCGACCGCGACCTCTACCGCACCATCGCGAAAGACTATGGCGGCGATCGCGCCAGGGAGATCAAGACTTCGCTCGATCCGCAATGCCTGTCCGGCTTTCGCAAGAACGAGCATTTCGAGATCACCCATTCCGACGTCATCCTCACCGTCGACAATGGCGATTTCGTCTTTTTCGATTGCGCCTATGAGGAGCTGCTGCAGGCGTTAGGCCCGATCAACGACACCAGCACGGTGCCCTGGACCATGTTCAACGACAAGGTCTCAATGGGTTTCTTCGATGTCTTTGACCAATACATCCTCAATCTCCTCTACGATCCGCACATCAAGCCCGGCATGACCGTCGAGGAAGTCAAAGCCGTACTCCCGGACGCGCTTGCGGATGCGAAGGCGTGGGTGAGGAAGGTGAATAATCTGCCGGAGTGAACACAGCTCGTCACTTCTTGGCCGGCTTATCACAAATCGCCTTCAGCGCCGTCCACTCCACCGCCGTCAACAGCGGCGGGCCGGAGGGCGGGCGGTCTTCAGCGGTCATGCGTTGCAACCGGTCCTCCGTCAGCGGGTGACCTGCGAGGATCGAGAGATTGCGGCCTTCCTTGCCTGTGATGCGGAACAGCAATTCGCCCATCGGCTTGGGCGAGCGGCCGAGCTTGTGCATCACCTCGATCGTGACGCTGTCGGCATTCTGCTCGGCTTCGCGCGAGTGGGAGGCGGTGACCAGCGAGCGCGACGCAAAGATCAGTGCGCTCGAGCCGGTGACGTCGCCGAACAACAGCCCGATCAGGAACGAGGCGCCGCCGTCATAGATCATGCTGCGCATGTTGTCGCGATGCCTGAGATGCCCGAGCTCATGCGCCAGCACGCCCGCGATCTCGTCGGGATTTTCCGCCTTCGCCAGCAACGCGCTGAACAGGTAGACCTTGCCGCCCGGCAGGGCAAAGGCATTCGGGATATCGGTTGCGAGCACGGCCGACTGCACATCCGTGTCGAGGCCGGCGGCCTCGCGCAACTGCTTCAGGAGTTTGTTGTAGGCCGCTAGTCCCGCCGCGCGATCGCAGACGCCGTCGCCGAAGATGGCCTTGATTTGAACTTCCGAGGCTTCGCCCATGCGCCGCTCGAAGGCCTCCGGCACCAGCGGCGCGAGATGGTCCGCGGCAAATGGAAGTGCGAGCCACACAAGCATGACGATGGAGACGCTGGCCGCCACCGACCAGCCCACGATCTTTGCCACCGAGCCGCCACCAACGCGATTCTCGTCGAGCCGCTGGCAGCGTGAGGTGAGCGCGGCGGCGAGCGCCTCATCGCGGATTTCCAGCCGCGCCAGCGGCGGCGCCGACAGGCAGCTCACGCGCAGCAAGCCGCCGGGACCATCGGTCTGACGGATATCGGAATAGGCCCAACTGACCGGCGCCGCGCCGTCCTCGCGGATTTCGAGCGCATCTGCGAACACGAGGCTGACGATGCGCCGACGGTTCGACATCCCGTCGAAATAGACGGTTGGGCTGTCGTGAGGCGATGCGCCGTCCGCGACAATACTCACAAGCTAGAATCCGGCAACGTCAAGACCATCGGCGAATCCCTCGCCGAGCGCGCTCGCAAGCTCGCCCTTGGCGGTGACATTGGCGGCCGCGCCGATGTTATGCACGCCGACGGTGTCCAGCACCTTCAGCCACAGATCCCGCATCAGAACGACACGCATCACGAGATTTACACCCAGCACGAAGGCGAGATAGCCGATGACTGCCAGTACAATCAGCGGAATACTCCCGGCGAAAGCCTTCGTCTCGAAGAATTCGGCGAACGTCATGCCGCTGACGCCGACGACCAGCACGAGAGACACGCCCAAATAAGCCAGGAAAATGACGCCCAGCAAAGCGATCCAGCCAATGGCTATCCAGTACAAACCGACCAGCTCACCGCGTGTCATGGTCGATTCCAGACGCACCTCGCCAAAGCGAATTCCCGACAGCCACCAGCGCCACTCCACCGCCTTGAAACCGGCGTAGACAAAGGGCGCTCCGACGGTGAAATAGAGAGCAAAGGGGGTCAGCAACCACAGCCACCATCCCTGCTTGAAAAACTCCCAACCTCGGCCTTCGAAACTGCCCTGCAGGTCACCGTAGTATGAATGTCGCATCTTGTAGCGTTCGAGCGCAGCCTCCCGCCACGGCAAGGCGAGGCCCAGCGTAATGAGCGTGAAAAAACCCCACAGCATCGCCCGCCAGGCATAGGCCCAGCCAGAACCGTCCATCCAGAAGCGCACGCCGCGCCAGACCGTACGCGTCAGCCGGTAGCGCCGCGCGCGATAGATCGCGAATTGCCCGAAGGCGTAGAAGAGAAGGATCAGCGGAAAACTGGCGAATCCCTTGAAGCGGCGCTCCACCTCGATCGTCACCAGGAAATAGGCAAGATAGATCGGCACCAGGATCGCCATCGCGACCAGGAATCCGATCAGGAGCTCCTTGCCGCGACCGGTATATTCCACCCCATCGCCCGCGATCTCGGTGTTCGACCACAAATGCCGCCGGATGTCGGTTGCAAGCCAGAACCGGTAGAAGCCGGCAGTGACCAGTTCCAGCCCGGCCCCCCGCGCCACAAGGCGAATGAAATCGGCGCGCTTGCCAGTGAACTTGGCCGACACCGGCGGCAGCGGCGGCGGTTGCATTGGGGTCGGGTGCATCGGCACCCAGTTCAAGTCATTCACGCTTCCAGCTCCGCGGCATTGCAAAATCGAACGGCATCACGGCTCGGTCAAGCCGCCTGCCTGCTGATCAGCCAAGCTAGCGGATCATTATTGCAGCCATTCGAAGCCAGTTTGCCACGCCGGCTGCTTTTGCCCACGTGAGGTCAGTCACAGATGACGGGACGAGCGGTTCACTCGACCGGCTTGAGCGAGGGATTTTGCCCCGTCGATGCGTCGAGATCGCCTCCTCCCCCCGCCGCCGCGAGGCGCTCGACGATCAGCGTCAGCGCCTGTTCCAGCTCGGGGTCGTCGAGCTGAAGCAACGCCTTCATCAGACGGAGTTGCCGATAGGTTCTTGCCGTCTCGGTGTCCGACGTTGCGAAGGTGGGGTCGATAGGATTGGTCATAAGGCACAGATACGGGTTGGGGCTGGTTTAGTTTCAAAAATCATTCGTGGCAGACGATGCCGTCATGCATCGCAGCGAAGTTCAGGATCTGCCCGGCGCAGGCAGCCGGCTCGAGCATTCCGAGCAAGGCATAGGGACTGTTCAGATGGACAACACGCACCGAGTCGATGTGTTCGCGCAAGGCCTGCTCTTGCTCGGCGGTGGAGATGTTGCTGCCGGTCGGATAGAGCGCGAGCACCGGCGCCTTGATCTTTCCCAGATAAGGCTTGGCGTTGGCGGATCCCGCGACATCCACCATCGCAGTGACCACCTCGACGTCGGCCTTGCCGACCTCGCGTGCGTACCAATCCATAAAGGCCGGATCGAAACCGGCGGGGAAGCGCGCCAGCGTGTTCGATTTGCGCACCCAGCCCTCCACGCCGAGCGCGCGGATGGCATCGACCCAGCTCGGATAGCCGACCGCATAGGAGTTGCGCAGCCATTCGTTGGCCCAGACGGCAGGCGCGATGACGGAGAGCGTACGTACGCGCTTGGCCTGCTCGGCCGCGAACACCAACGTGATCGCCCCACCGATTGCTTCCCCCGCAAGATGAAACTCGTCGGCGCCAGCGTGATCGGCTACCGCTGCGATGTCGGCGAGATAGGCCTCAAGCGAGATCGCGCGGTGCGGATCGGCCAGCGGCCGCGATCGCCCAAGCCCGCGCAGATCGGGACAGATCACCCGGTAGAACCGGGCGAGATAGGGGATCATGTTGAACCAGAACTCGCCCGAGCGCGCGAAACCGTGCACCAGGATGATGGTGCCGGCCTTGCGCCAGCGGTCGGTGAAATCATGAACCGCATAATGCAGCGTGGCGCCATCGGGGGTCGCGAATGTCGGCATCGCGATGCTCAATCCTGTTTCAGATGCAGCTCTTTGGCGAGCCGCTGCATCTGCGTGAACTCGTCCTGTACGTATTTATTGGCGTCGTCCGCGCTGATGTCCCAGAACTCCTCCCCGCGCTTCTCGGCGAGCGCCTTGAACTCAGCTGTCGTTGCCGCCTTGATGAGGATGTCGCGCAGTTTGTCGAACCTGTCCTGCGGCATATCGCGCGGCGCGACGACGGCGCGCCACAACCGCGTCTCCGCCTGCGGCATTTTGACGTCGGCAAGGCTCTCCACATCGGGTAGCGCGGCAAAGCGGCGTGCCGTCGTCGTCAGCAGGCACTTGGCCTTTTTCTCCGCGACATAGGGCACGATCGTGGCCATGCCGCCGGCATAGATATCGATCGAAGCTGACAGGAAGGCGGTCACGGTCTGGTCCGCGCCTTGATAGGGAATCATGCGCTGGCGGATGCCTGCCGGCTCGAAGATACGCGCGGTCGCGAACTGCACGAAGGCACCGACACCGTCGGAACCATAGGTGTATTTGTCGGGATGGCTGCGCAGCTCGCTCAGGAATTGCTGAGCGTTATCGGCCGGAAAGTCCGGACGCACGCACAGCACGCCGGCCGCCTGGGTGGTCATCGCAACAATGCGGTAGTCGGACGGTTGGTAATTGGCAGTCGCCACATGCGGCGCCATGGTCAAAGCACCATTGACGACCCCCGCCAATGGGTAGCCGTCAGGTGCCGATCGCGTAACATAGCTGACGCCGATGATCCCGCTCGCGCCCGGCTTGTTCAGGATCACGATCGACTGGCCGAGCATGGGCGAGGCCACCTGCGCCAGCGAGCGCATCATGGTGTCGGTGCTGCTGCCCGCTCCCGCCGGCACGACGAGCTGGATCGGCCGGTCCGGATAGGTCTCGCTCCGCGCGGCCGCGGACATCGCGGTTATGAGCGCGGCAAATAAGACCAAGGGAGTTTTGCGGACCAACCTGCTGGCTCCATGGCAACCGGTCATGACGGCCTATTTTCCCCACGCAATGCGCAAAAGCTAGCTCACAATCGCAGCAGTTCAACTGTCACGAGAAAGCAACGCCAAGTTTGCATCGTTGAAAAATGTTACTTAGGGAAGTGATTCCCATCCCATGAATTGTTGGAAATGTGCTATAAGATTTCCAAATGAGTGAACTGCCCCGCTCCCAGGCCCTGCGTTGTTTCATCACGGTCGCACGCGAAGGCACCGTTTCGAGAGCCGCCACGATCCTGCACCTGACCCAACCGGCGGTCAGCCTGCAGCTCAAGGCGCTGGAAGAAAGCACCGGCCTGCAACTCTTCAACCGCACGCCCGGCGGCTTCACGCTGACGGAGGCGGGCGCGGCGCTGTTACCGCTCGCCCACAAGGCGGTCGCGGCCGCGCAGGATTTCGGCACCACAGCGGCTTCGCTAAAGGACACGCAGCGCCGGACCTTGCGCGTCGGCACCGTCCTCGATCCCGAATTTATCCGCCTCGGCGCCTTCGTCCGCAGCCTGACCCGCGGATCGAAGCAGACCGAGGTGTTCCTGCGCTCAGGGATGAGCGACGATGTGGTCGCCCAGGTCGGCAGAGGCGAGCTCGACGTCGGGTTCTATGTCGATCCGACGCCGGAATCCGGCTGGAGCCCGGCCGAGCGCCCTCTCGACGACGGCAAGATCCTGCTCGCGCCGCTGGTCAGCTACCTCTATCGCGTCATCGCACCGGTCGAATGGAGCGACCGCGTGATGGGCAAGGACTGGCAGGACCTCGCCGGCCTGCCCTGGCTCGCGACGCCGCAGCGCTCGGCCCATCGCCGCATGCTCGATGACATCTTCCGGCGGTTCGGGCCGGTGCCGAAGCGCGTCGGCTTCACCGACCATGAAGAGCAGATGATCGATTTCGTCGAATCCGGTGTTTGCCTGAGCCTTGCGCGCGACAGCGTGATCGAGCGCGTGGTCGGCTCCCGCAAGCGCAATTTTGTCGTCGCCGACAAGGTGTCGCTGGCGTGCGATTTGAGCTTTGCCTGTCTGGTCTCGCGGCGCCAGGATCCGTTGATCGCGAACGCCTTCACCGCCATGCAGACGGTGTGGAACGTGAAGCCCGATCACGCGCCGCCGGCGCGGGCGGCGGAATAAATTAGAGGAGCTAATCCCTCATGGTGAGGAGGCGTGCAGCGCCGTCTCCGGACGATGCTTCGCTTCGCCGGGAGAACCATGAGGCCCGGCTGGTGGCTTCATCCTTCGAGACGCGCTTCGCGCTCCTCAGGATGAGGGGAGAGAGCGGCCGATGACGCCAGATCTTCAGGCCGACTTCTCGAACAATTCGCGCCCGATCAGCATGCGGCGGATTTCGCTGGTGCCGGCGCCGATCTCATAGAGCTTGGCGTCGCGGAGCAGCCGGCCCGTCGGATAGTCATTGATATAGCCATTGCCGCCGAGCAGCTGGATCGCGTCGAGCGCGCATTGGGTCGCTTTCTCCGCGGCATAGAGGATCGCACCGGCCGCATCCTCGCGCGTGGTCTCGCCGCGGTCGCAGGCCTTCGCCACCGCATAGACATAAGCGCGCGAGGCATTCATCGTCGTGTACATGTCGGCGATCTTGCCCTGCACAAGCTGGAAGGTGCCGATCGGCTCGCCGAACTGCTTGCGCTCGTGCACATAGGGCAGCACCACGTCCATGCAGGCCTGCATGATGCCCAGCGGACCCGCCGCCAACACAGCGCGCTCATAGTCGAGACCGCTCATCAGGACATTGACGCCGCGGCCGACCTCGGCGAGCACGTTCTCCTCCGGCACTTCACAATCCTCGAACACCAGCTCGCAGGTATCGGAGCCGCGCATGCCGAGCTTGTCGAGCTTTTGCGCGGTCGAAAATCCCTTCATGCCCTTTTCGATGATGAAGGCGGTGATGCCGCGCGGCCCCGCATTCGGATCGGTCTTGGCATAGACCACCAGCGTCTCGGCGATCGGGCCGTTGGTGATCCACATCTTGCTGCCGTTCAGCACATAGCGGTCACCCTTCTTCTCCGCGCGGGTCTTCATGGAGACCACATCCGAGCCCGAGCCGGGCTCGCTCATCGCGAGCGAGCCGACATGCTCGCCGGAGATCAGCTTTGGCAGGTATTTCCGCTTCTGCGCCTCGCTGCCATTGCGGCGAAGCTGGTTGACGCAGAGATTGGAATGCGCGCCGTAAGACAAACCGACTGAAGCGGACGCGCGCGAAATCTCCTCCAGCGCGATGCAATGCTCGAGATAGCCGAGACCTGCCCCGCCATATTCCTCCTCGACCGTGATGCCATGCAGGCCGAGCGCGCCGATCTTCGGCCAGAGGTCGCGCGGAAACTGGTTGCTCTTGTCGATCTCGGCGGCGCGCGGCGCGATCTCATTGCTGGCGAAATCGTAAACGGTTTCGCGAATCGCGTCCGCGGTTTCGCCGAGATCGAAATTGAAGATGCGGTACGCGTTGGGAATCATGGACGTCGTGCCTCCGGCAAACCAAACGTTGTTTGAAACAGCCTTATTCGCTCGAATTATACTTGTCACGGGCAGAAAAACGCCGCCCGCTGGAATACCAGGCTGCGGCCTGTTGACTCACCGCAACGTGGCCCTTGCGCGAGCGGACGCAAGGGGATGTAATTCGCGCCAAAACAGACTTCCAGCGACTGCGGTCGCAAACGGAAGCGTCTAGACACAAGAGGAAACGCCATGCAGGGCACCATCGATCTCGCCGGGAATTCTGCCTCCGAGGCCGCGCGCGAACGCGCCTATTCGCTGCCGCTCAGCGAGTACGACCCCGGCGACCCCGAGCTGTTCCGCACGAACAGCTTCTGGCCGTATTTCGACCGCCTGCGCAAGGAAGAGCCGGTCCACTACACCAAGAACAGCATGTTCGGTCCGTACTGGTCGGTGACCAGGTACAACGACATCATGGACATCGAAACCAATCACTCGGTGTTCTCCTCCGCCGCTTCGCTCGGCGGCATCACCATCCGCGACATCGATCCCGATCTCCGCCGTGAGAGCTTCATCGCGATGGACCAGCCGCGCCACTCGGCGCAGCGCAAGACCGTGGCGCCGATGTTCACGCCGACGCATCTTGACCAATTGGCCATCAACATCCGCCAACGTTCGGCCGAATGCCTCGACAATCTGCCGCACGGCGACGTGTTCGACTGGGTCGACACCGTCTCGATCGAGCTGACGACACAGATGCTGGCGGTGCTGTTCGACTTCCCCTGGGAAGACCGCCGCAAGCTGACGCGCTGGTCCGACGTCGCAACCACGATTCCTGGTCAAGGCGGCCTCGTCGCCACCGAGGACGAGCGTCAGGCCGTGTTGATGGAATGCGCGACTTATTTTGCGCGGCTTTGGAAAGAGCGCATCAACCAGCCGCCGAAAAGCGACTTGCTGTCGATGATGGCCCATGGCGAAGCGACGCGGGACATGGACCCGAAGAACTTCCTCGGTAACCTGGTGCTCCTGATCGTCGGCGGCAACGACACCACTCGCAACACCATGTCGGGCTCGATCCTGGCGCTGGGCCAGCATCCCGCCGAATATGACAAGCTGAAGCGGAACCCGGAACTGATCGACAGCTTTGTGCCGGAAGTGATCCGCTGGCAGACGCCGCTTGCCCATATGCGCCGCACCGCCCTTCAAGACATCGAGTTCCGCGGCAAACAGATCAAGAAGGGCGACAAGGTCGTGATGTGGTACGTCTCGGGCAACCGCGACGAGGAAGCAATCGAGCGGCCGTACGAGTTCCTGATCGACCGCGCGCGGCCGCGCACGCATCTGTCATTCGGTTTCGGCATCCACCGCTGCGTCGGCATTCGCCTTGCCGAGCTGCAACTGAAGATCATCTGGGAAGAAATCCTCAAGCGCTTCGATCACATCGAGGTGGCGGGTCCGCCCAAGCTGATATATTCGAGCTTCGTCAAGGGTATCGAACACCTGCCGGTGCGCATTTCCGGCTGATCCAAATCTACCCGCAAAGGGGAGAAGCACCATGAACGTCCAGGCCGCCATCCGAGCCGACAGGGCCGAGCTTTTGCGCCAGGCACGCGAAGAAGCCTATTCGACGCCGCTGAAGGATTTTCATCCCGGCGCGCCGCGCCTGTTCCAGAACGACACGCTGTGGCCGTGGTTTGAGCGGCTGCGCAAGGAAGAGCCGGTGCATTACTGCACCAATTCGCCGATCGAGCCCTATTGGTCGGTGGTGAAATACAACGACATCATGCATGTCGACACCAGCCACGGCGTCTTCTCCTCCGACGCCGCGCTTGGCGGCATCACGATTCGCGACGCACCGCCCGGCTACGACTGGCCGAGCTTTATCGCGATGGACCAGCCCAAGCATGCCGACCAGCGCAAGACGGTGTCGCCGATGTTCACGCCGACACACCTGGACGAGCTGGCCAAGCTGATCCGCGAACGCTCGACGAAAGTGCTCGACAATCTGCCGCGCAACGAGACCTTCAATTTCGTCGAGCGCGTCTCGATCGAACTGACCACGCAGATGCTGGCCACCCTGTTCGATTTCCCCTGGGAAGAGCGGCGCAAGCTGACGCGCTGGTCCGACGTCGCGACGGCGCTACCCAAGGGCGGTATCGTGGAATCGCACGAGCAGCGCCGCCAGGAGATGGACGAGTGCCGCGAGTATTTCGCGCGCCTCTGGAACGAGCGCGTCAATGCGCCGCCGCGCAACGACCTGCTCTCGATGATGGCGCACAGCGATGCGACGCGCCACATGGATCCCGACAATCTGATGGGCAACATCATCCTGCTCATCGTCGGCGGCAACGACACCACCCGCAACACCATGTCGGGCTCCGTGCTGGCGCTGAACGAGCATCCCGACCAGTACGAGAAGCTGCGCGCCAATCCGGCGCTGATCGAAACCATGGTGCCGGAGGTGATCCGCTGGCAGACACCGCTTGCCCATATGCGGCGCACGGCGCTGGCCGACACCGAGATCGGCGGCAAGAAGATCAAGAAGGGCGACCGCGTCGTGATGTGGTACGTCTCCGGCAACCGCGACGAGGAAGTGATCGAACAGCCCAACGAGTTCATCATCGACCGTGCGCGGCCGCGCACGCATATGTCATTCGGCTTCGGCATCCACCGCTGCGTCGGCATGCGGCTGGCCGAGCTGCAGCTCAAGATCGTCTGGCAGGAGATGCTCAAGCGCTTCGAGCGAATCGAGGTCGTCGGCGAGCCGAAGCGGGTCTATTCCTCCTTCGTGCGCGGCATCGAGGTGCTGCCGGTGCGCATACCGGCATAGCGCCGGCGGCCGGCCCATACAATTCCGGCATGGCAGTTCGAGCGAGATGAGAAGGGAGATCGGCGCCGCGCCGGTCTAGGGTGGGACCATGCGCGACAACGCGCTTCTCCCACTGAGGCCCTAATGAACATAGCCGCCGTCGCCAACGATATCACGAGCCGCCCGGATTGGCCGAGTGCGATCTACCGGACGCTGAAGGACCACGGTGTCGCGCAGATCTCCTACGTGCCGGATGCCGGCCACTCCCGTCTCATCGAGCTTTCCCATACCAATCCCGCGATCAAGACCACCGTCCTGACGACGGAGGAGGAAGGCGTGGCACTTTCTGCCGGCGCCTGGCTCGGCGGCGAGCGCGCGGTGCTGTTGATGCAATCGAGCGGCGTCGGCAACTGCATCAACATGCTGTCGCTGCTGTCGAGCTGCCGCTTTCCTTTCCTGACGCTGGTGACCATGCGCGGCGAATGGGCCGAGTTCAATCCCTGGCAAATCCCGATGGGAAAGGCGACGGCGCAGGCGTTCGAGATCATGGGCGTCACGGTGTTCAGGCTCGAACGGGGCGAGGACGCGGCGGAAGTGGTTTCTGCCGCCGCAGCGCTCGCCTTCGAGAGCGACCAGCCGATCGCGATCCTGATCTCGCAGCAGATGCTCGGCCGCAAGAAGTGGACGGAGACAAAGTGATGACGCACGCATCCAACCTGCTCGACCGGCGCGAGGCCGTCAGAGCGCTGCTCGCCGACCGCGGCGATCTTCTCGTCATCAGCGGTCTCGGATCATCCTCCTACGACGTGTTCGACGCCGGCGACCATGACGGCAATTTCTATCTGTGGGGCGCGATGGGCGGCGCGGCCATGATGGGTCTCGGACTGGCGCAGGCCCAGCCGCGGCGGCCCGTGCTCGTCATCACCGGTGACGGCGAACAGCTGATGGGCGTCGGCAGCCTCCTGACGATCGCCGCGCACGCGCCGGCCAATCTCTCGATCGCAGTGCTCGACAACGGGCATTTCGGCGAGACCGGCATGCAGCGCAGCCATTCCGGCCTTGGCGCGAGGTTGGACGCAATCGCCAAAGGCGCCGGCTTTCAGTCAACGGTCGAGATCACCGACATGGACGGGATTGCCGCGTTCCGATCGGACGTGAAGCGCCTCTCCGGCGGGCCGAAGCTGGCGCTGATCCGCATTTCAACGATGCATGTGGACCGCGCGCTGCCGCCGCGTGACGGTGTGTTCCTCAAAAACCGCTTCCGGCAGCATCTCGGCATCGCGGTTATCTAGCGCGCGCGATGCTCAGGCGAGCTTGATGTCCCACAGGCCTTCATCGCGACAGGCGCCGGTTTCGCTGCGGAGAAGCGCGGTGATGACACTGGTCGCGGTCGAATCCGGATGGTCGAGCGGCGAGGCGATGAGAAGCTCGCGCATCGGTGCCTGTCCAGAGATGGTTGCAGCCTCCAGCCGCCGTTCGCGGATTTCGCCGCGGACCGATGATGGTGGCAACAGCGTATATCCCAGCCCAGCTTCGACGAGGCTGGTCAGGACGCGGAAGGAATCGGCTTCCAGCTGGACGTCGAGCTGCAACTTCTTTTTGGCCGCCGCCCGTTCGATCAGCGCCCGCAGGCCGTGCGAATGACTGGGCAGGACCAGCTTCTGGCGCAGCAGCCAATCCATGCCAACCTCCTTCTTGCGCGCGAGGCCGGAGCCGCGCGGACCAACGGCGACGATCTGATCGCGGCCGAGGCTTTGGAGGTTGAGATGCAGATCGGCCGACGGGCCATAGATGATGGCGAGATCCATCTCGCCGCGATGCAGCCACTCGACGAGATGACCGCTATAGCTCTCGACGATGCACAGGGAGATACCGGGGTAGGTCTCTACCGTCCGCTGCGCGAGCCGGGTGGAAAGCACGCAGCTCACAGTGGGGACGAGCCCCAGGACCACCCGCCCCGACGGCGCGCCCGCCGCGGACTGGATGTCGTCACGGATCTGGTCGATCTGCCGGACGATTCCGGCCGTTCGCGACAGCAGGATGCGGCCGGCTTCGGTCAGCACCATGCCGCGCCCGCTGCGGGTGAACAGTTCCGTGCGCAATTCGTGCTCGAGCAACTTGATCTGCCGGCTGAGCGCCGGCTGGGCGATCCGCAGCTTGTCCGCGGCCTTGCTGAGGCTGCCAAGTTCGGCAACGGACCTGAACGTCCTGATCTGACGGAAATCCATGCTTGCCAGTCTTGGAATGCAGGTCCATACGCTATAACAATCGAGCATAGGGAGTTAGCGGTGGTTTCACAACACTAAGCAAGACGACGACCGATCCCGAAACCAACCGATAGAATTTCAGATGAGCCAAGAACAAGAACACCAACATGATGAACACGCCGATATCCGCGAGGCGGTAGCCAAGCTCTGCGCCGAATTCCCCGGCGAATATTGGCGCAAGCTCGACCGCGAGATGGCTTACCCTTCCGACTTCGTCAATGCGCTGACGGAGGCTGGCTATCTCTCCGTGCTGATCCCCGAGGAATATGGCGGCGCGGGGCTGAAACTCTCGGCTGCGACCGCGATCCTGGAAGAAATTCACCGCGCGGGCTGCAATGCCGGCGCCTGCCATGCCCAGATGTACACCATGGGCACGGTGCTGCGGCACGGCAGCGAGGAGCAGAAGGCGAAATGGTTGCCGGGCGTTGCCAGCGGCGAGCTGCGGCTGCAAGCCTTTGGCGTCACCGAGCCGACTTCAGGCACCGACACTTCCTCGCTGAAGACCTTTGCCAAGCGCGAAGGCAATGACGGCTATATCGTCAATGGCCAGAAGATCTGGACCAGCCGCGCCGAACATTCCGACCTGATGATCCTGCTCGCGCGCACCACGCCGAAGGAGCAGGCCAAGAAGCGCACCGACGGTCTTTCAGTGTTCATCGTCGACATGCGCGAAGTGAAGGGCAACGGGCTGGAGATCCGCCCCATTCGCACCATGATGAACCATGCCACTACCGAAGTGTTCTTCACGGATATGCGGGTGCCGGCGGAAAACCTGATCGGCGAAGAAGGCAAGGGCTTTCGCTATATCCTCTCCGGCATGA
>DATHMA010000077.1:0-10509 GCA_035487555.1 Bradyrhizobium sp.
TGCCCACGGCTTCCTGTTCAACAGGGGCGAGAAGATGTCGAAGTCGGTCGGCAATGTCGTCGATCCCTTCAACCTCGCCGACCAGTATGGCGTCGACCAGGTGCGCTATTTCTTCATGCGCGAGGTGCCGTTCGGGCAGGACGGCAACTACAATCACGAGGCCATCGTCGCGCGTATCAATGCCGATCTCGCCAATGATCTCGGTAATCTCGCGCAGCGCTCGCTGTCGATGATCGCAAAGCAACTCGGCGGCGTGCTGCCGACGCCTGGCGAGTTCTCCGACAATGACAAGGCGATCCTCGCCGAGGCCGACGCCATGATCGGCGTCGCGCGCACGGCGATGGCGACACAGCAGATCCATGCCTGGCTCAATGCGGTGTGGTCGGTGGTGGCGGAGGCCAATCGCTATTTCGCGGGCGAGGCGCCCTGGGCGCTGGCGAAAACCGATCCGGCGCGCCAGCACACGGTGCTCTATGTCACGGCCGAGGTGATCCGGCAGATCGCAATCCTGACCCAGCCGGTGATGCCGGTAGCGTCCGAAAAGCTGCTCGACAGCCTCGGCATTCCCCAGGGTGAGGCGCGGATGTTTGCGGCTCTCGGCGGGGACAGGCGCATTGCGCCGGGCACAGTGCTGCCTGCGCCGCAAGCAGTCTTTCCCCGTTACATCGAGCCGACAGCGGCATAGATAGAACTTCATGCTGGTCGATAGTCACTGTCATCTGGACTTTCCGGATTTTGCCGCCGATCTCGAGGCCATCGTGGCGCGGGCGGCGGACGCCGGCATTGGCCGCATGGTGACGATCTCGACACGGGTCAAACGGCTCGGCGGACTGATTGCGATCGCCGAGCGGTTTCCCAATGTCTATTGCTCCGTCGGTACCCATCCGCATCACGCCGATGAGGAAGACGGGATTTCGCCGGATGAGTTGATCGAGCTGACGAAGCACCCGAAGGTCGTCGCGCTCGGCGAGGCCGGGCTCGACTATTTCTATGACAACGGTTCGCCGGAAGCGCAGGCGCGCGGTTTTCGCGCACATATTGCAGCCGCCCGAACAACTGGCCTGCCGCTCGTGATCCACACCCGCGAGGCCGACGCTGATTGCCAGCGCATCCTGGAAGAGGAGGTCGCCAAGGGCCCCTTCCGCGCGGTGCTGCATTGTTATACCGGCGGGCGCGAGCTCGCGATGAAGGCGATCGAGCTCGGGCTGTCGATCTCGTTTACGGGGATCCTGACCTTCAAGAAGTCGGAAAGCCTGCGCGAGCTCGCCGCAGAGCTTCCGGCCGACCGCATCATGGTCGAGACGGATTCGCCTTATCTGGCGCCCGGCAAATTCCGCGGCAAGCGCAACGAGCCGGCCTATGTCGTCGAGGTCGCCAAAGTGCTCGCCGAGACGCGCGGCGTTTCGCTTGACGAGATATCGCGCCAGACATCTGAAAACTTCTTCCGCCTGTTCTCGAAAGTACCGCAGCCAGTCGCCGCATGAGTTTGACACTGACAATCCTCGGCTGCGGCTCCTCCGCCGGCGTTCCCCGGCCGGCGCTGGGCTGGGGCGCGTGCGATCCCAACAACCCCAAAAACCGCCGCCGCCGCTGCTCTCTGATGGTTGAACGCACCGGCGGGCAGGGCACGACCAGGATCGTGATCGACACCGCGCCCGACCTGCGCGAGCAGCTGATCGACGCCAATGTCGATCACATCGACGCGGTGTTCCTGACCCATGAACATGCCGACCAGACCCACGGCATCGACGACCTGCGCTCCGTCGTGCTGCATCAGCGCCGCCGCATCCCGGTGTACCTGAACCAGTCGACGGCCAAGGACATCATCGGCCGCTTCGCCTATTGCTTCGTCTCGCCGCCCGGCAGCGACTATCCGCCGATCCTGACCGAGCAGGCGATCGAAGGCGGCGAAAGCCGGGCCATCGAGGGGAAGGGCGGAACGATCACACTGTCGGCGTTTAATGTGCAGCACGGCAACATTCCCGCGCTCGGCTATCGCATCGGCAATGCCGCCTATACGCCCGATCTCCACGACATCCCGCGCGAGAGTTGGCCGGCGCTGGAAAATCTCGACCTCTGGATCGTCGACGGCCTGCGCTATGCTGGCCATCCCAGCCATTTCAGCGTTGGCGACGCGCTGTCCTGGATCGAGCGCTTCAAGCCGAGGCGTGCGGTCATCACCAACATGCATTCCGACCTCGATTACGAGGTGCTGCGGAAGAGCCTCCCCGAGGGCGTGATCCCGGCCTATGACGGGATGAAGCTCGCGGCGGAATGACGCGCGACGTCGCTCATTTTGCTGCACTGCGCATTCGTTTGTATCCGTGACAGCTTAGCGGCGCGGGCGTAGGCTCTCCTGAAAAACGAACATCACATCACAGGAGGGAATCGTGGACGTGACGCTCCAGCGTGCGACCATGCGCAAGGTTTACCTGCGCCTGCTGCCCTTTGCCGTGCTGTCCTACATTCTCGCCTATATCGACCGCATCAATGTGAGCTTCGCGGGACTCACCATGCGCGAGGATATCGGCATGTCGGCGGCCACGTTCGGCTTTGCCGTCGGCATGTTCTATTGGGGCTACTTCATCTTCGAAGTACCGAGCAATGTGATCCTGGAAAGGATCGGCGCAAGGATTTGGATCGCGCGGATCATGATCACCTGGGGAATTTTTGCAGGCCTGACCGCGGTCGTGAAGGATGCGACCTCGTTTGCGGTCGTGCGATTCCTGCTCGGCGTGGCGGAAGCCGGCTTCTTCCCCGGCATCATCCTCTACTTCACCTATTGGTTCCCGTCGCGTCACCACGCACGGATCGTCGCGGGCTTCCTGGTCGGGCTGCCGGTGGCGGTTGCATTCGGCGCGCCGATATCGACGGCGCTGCTCGGCCTCGATGGCCTGTTCGGACTCAAAGGCTGGCAGGTGATGTATATCGCCGAAGCCGTTCCGACCCTGGTGATCGGCGTCTTGACTTATTTCGTGCTCACGGACCGGCCCGAACAGGCCAAATTCCTCAACGAAGATGAGCGCAAATGGCTGGTCGACACCATCGCGCGTGAGCGCCGCGCCACGGAAGCGGTGCGCCGCTACTCGCTGTGGGAAGCGCTCTACAATCCGAAGGTCCTGCTGCTGGCGCTGAATTATTTCGGCATCGTCACCGCAAGCCTTGGCATGCTGATTTTCATTCCACAGATCATCAAGTCGCTGGGTAACTACAGCAACATGACCGTGGGCTGGCTGACGATGATCCCCTACATCTGCGGCGCCATTGCCATGGTGACCTGGGGACGCATCTCCGATCGCATGAACGAGCGGCGTTGGAATCTGTTCGTCGGCTGCCTGTTTTCGTTCGTGGGCCTCCTCATCGCCGCCATGACCATGGGGACATGGTGGTCGCTGGTGGGCATGTCGGTCGCGGCGATGGGCTTTTACGGCTCGAAGGGCCCGTTCTTCGCGATGCCGCCAATGTTCCTCAGCGGCCCGGCGCTGGCGGCCGGCATTGCCTGGATCAACTCGATCGGCAATCTCGGCGGCTTCTTCGGACCCTGGTATGTCGGCGCGATGAAAGACCTGACCGGCAGCTTCGCAGGCGGGCTTTACGGGCTGGCGCTTCTCGGCCTGGCCGCGGCCATCATCTGCGCAGCGTTCCTGCACATTCCAAAGCCGGTTGTGCCGGACGTCGTGGCCGCGCCGGCGGAGTGATCATTTCCGCTCGTCTGCCTCGCCGCCGACAACAGCTGATCCCTTGCCGCTGCAACCGTCGGCGCCGTAGCGAATGAACTTCTGGACGCGTTTTCCGGTGTCTACCTCGCCGGTGTAGATGTTGCCGTTGCTGTCCAGGCTCACCTGGTGCAGCCAGTGGAAATCACCAGCCATCCGGCCGCCGCGTCCCAGCCGACCGAGCTGCTCGAGATTGCTGCGGTTCAGGATGTAGATCGTCTGGTTGGTGTTGTCTCCGACATAGAGGCAGGATTGCGCCTGGTCGCGCGAGAAGTTCATCGACACTGCCGTTCCCGGCATCACCGGCTGGGTGTAGGTGTCGGCGCTGATCCAGCGCTCGGTGGCGAAGCCGCACTTGCCGGGCTCGCCGCCCGGATTGTTGCAAGCGGTGCCGAGCGCCGGATCCTTGGCGTCGAACACCTGGATGCGGTCATTGCCGCGATCGCAGACATAGAGCTTGCCGTCCTCGGCGATCTTCACGCAATGCACGGGGTTGCGAAAGAACGCCGGCTTCTTGTCGCCCTTGGCGGAAGCCTGTGGCCATGCGCCGGCAGCCGCGGCCGCCGCGTCGTCGATCGGGTTGTTTCCATACGCGCCGAAATGACCGATGTATTTTCCGCTATCGGCATCGACGATCAGGATACGGCGATTGCCGTATCCATCGGCGACGTAGAGCCGATTAGTCGTGGGATCGACCACCATATCCGCCGGCTGATAGAGCAGGGGCGTGCCGTTCATCCCGCCGTCTTTGTTGTTGCTGTCGGGGCCGGGCGGCGTGCCACCGATCCGCATCTTGAAATTGCCGTCGATATCGAACTTCAGGATGAAGCCGTCGCCGCCGGCTGTGTTGGTGGTCCAGGGAATGGTCTTGGCATCGGGCTTCGGAGCCGCGGCGTTGCCTGAGATCCAGATATTGTCCTTTTCGTCGACATAGATGCCGTGCTCGCTATTCGGCCAGACGCAGCCGGCTTCGGCCTTGCATTTGCCGCCGAGAAAGCCGGGATCCGCAGGACCGCCCCATGAACGCAATAGCTTGCCGTCGGCGTCAAATTCCAGCACCGAGGGTGCCGCGCGACAGCAGTCAGCGCCAAAACCATTCACGCGCGCAAAGCCGAGCGCGTTGGCGGGCTGGCCCTTGGCATCGGTGACGCCGGGCAAAGCCTTCTCTAACCCGACTTCGTCATCGGTGAGGGTGCGTGGCCGGTTGTAAACCCAGATGTGATCGTGACGATCGACATAGAGCCCGCCGATCTGTCCGAGCAGCCAGCTATGCGGCAGCGGTTGCGGCCAGGTCGGATCGGAAACGAAATCCGGCGTCTTGCCGGTCTCAGAGCGATCGTAGACGCCAGTCTGCTTGAGCAGCTTGTTCAGGATCGCGCCGTTCTTGAGGACGCCGGCGTCCTCGCCCATGACCGGTGCCGCGGCAAGAACGACAAGGCTCGCCACCACGGACAGCAGCGGCACGACTCTTTTCAGTTTCATCCCCGGCCCCTTCTTTTTCTTGTAGGGCGAGCCCTTTCGGCTTCGCCTTCGGGTGACAGCTTACGCGGAAATTGCTTTGGCCGACTGCACCTCGTTGCGCAGCAGGTATTTCTGGATCTTGCCCGTCGACGTCTTCGGAATCGTCCCAAACACCACCGCCTTCGGCGTCTTGAAGCCGGACATGTGGCTGCGGCAATAGGCGATGATCTCGACTTCGGTCGCCTTGGCGCCGTCCTTCAGCTCGATGAAGGCGCAGGGCACTTCGCCCCATTTCGGATCGGGCTTTGCGACCACGGCGGCGAACAGCACGGCCGGGTGCTTGTAGAGGACGTCCTCGACCTCGACGGAAGAGATGTTCTCGCCGCCGGAAATGATGATGTCCTTGGAGCGATCCTTGATGATGACGTAGCCGTGCTCGTCGAGCACGCCGAGATCGCCGGTGTGAAACCAGCCGCCGGCAAAGGCTTCCTTGGTCGCCTTCTCGTTCTTGAGATAGCCCTTCATCACGATATTGCCGCGGAACATCACTTCGCCGATGGTCTCGCCATCGCGCGGCACCTCTTTCATGGTCTCGGGATCGATCACGGTGACGGCTTCCTCGAGCGGGTAGGCGACGCCCTGCCGCCGCTTGAATTGCGCGCGCTCGGCCGCCGGCAGATCGTCCCAGCCAGGCTGCTCGGCGCAGACGGAGGCGGGGCCATAGACTTCAGTGAGCCCGTAGACATGAGTCAGCTTGATGCCGATGTTTTCCGCGCCTTCGAGCACGGCAACCGGCGGCGCCGCGCCCGCGATCAGCCCGACCACGGGCTTTGCGCTCTTGCCGTTTGGTGCATCCGGTGCGTTGATCAGCGTGTTGTAGACGATCGGCGCGCCGCACATGTGGGTGACGCCGTGCTTCCTGATCAGCTCGAAGATCTTGCTGGGATCGACCTTGCGCAGGCAAACATTGATCCCGGCCGAGGCCGCCACCGTCCACGAGAAGCACCAGCCGTTGCAATGGAACATCGGCAGCGTCCAGAGATAGACCGGATGCTGGCCGAGACCGCCGGCGAGGATGTTGCTGACGGCGTTAAGATACGCACCGCGATGATGCGTGACGACGCCCTTGGGATTGCCCGTGGTGCCCGAGGTATAGCTCAGCGCGATCGCGTCCCACTCGTCGGCCGGCCGCTTGGCCCTAAAGCTCGGGTCGCCCTGCGCGACCGCCGCTTCATATTCAATCTCGCCAATGCGTTTGCCGCCGGCATAGGACGCGTCATCCACGTCGATCACGAACGGCTTTGGCCCGCTCATCAGCTCGAGCGCTTCCGCGATCACGCCCGCAAATTCGGGATCGACCAGGATGATCTTGGCGCCACCATGATCGAGCTGGAAGGCGATGGAGGTTGCATCAAGACGGATGTTGAGCGCATTCAGCACCGCGCCCGCCATCGGCACGGCGAAATGCAGTTCATTCATTGCCGGCACGTTCGGCAGCATCGCCGCGACCGTGTCGCCTGCGCCGATGCCCTTGCCCGCAAGATACGACGCAAAGCGTCGGCAGCGCTGATAGGTCTCTGACCACGTAAAGCTGCGGCCCTCATAGACCGCGCTGACATGGTTGGGATAAACGGCCGCGCTGCGCTCCAGGAAGCTCAGCGGCGTCAGGGGGACATAATTGGCCGGGTTCTTGTCCAGACCGATTTCATATTGATTCATCGGTCACCTCCCACCTCAGGACTTTATAGGAAGCCTATGGAAATCCAAGGGAATATGGCGACGATCACAAGCCCCACCAGGAGCGCCAGCATGTAGCCCCAGATCGGCTTGATGCCTTCCGCGGGATCGACGCGGCCGATCGCGCAGGCCGCATAATAGCCGACGCCGAAGGGCGGTGCGAACAGGCCGACGCCCATCGCCAGGATGATGATCATCGCATAATGCACCTCGTGCACGCCGACGGCACGCGCGATCGGAAACAGCAGCGGGCCGAACAGCACGATCGCCGGAATGCCTTCGAGGACGCTGCCGAGCACGATGAAGGCCAGGATCGATACGGCGATGAAAGTCGCGGCGCCGCCGGGCAGGCCCGTCATCGCAGTCGCCAGCGCGCGCGAAAATCCTGACTGAGTGAGGCCCCAGGCCATGCCGGTCGCGGTGCCGATGATCATCAGGATCGCTCCCGAAAGGCAGGCCGTCTCGATCAGCATCGGCAGCAGCCGCCGCCAGTCGAAGCGGCGGTAGATCAGGAGGCCGACAAGGAAGCCGTAGACGATGCCGATCGTCGACACTTCGGTCGCCGTCGCAATGCCTTCCACCACGGCGTAGCGGATGACGAAAGGCAGCGCGAGCGCGGGCAGGGCGACGATGAAGGTGCGGCCGACCTCGTTCGCACTGGCCCGCTTGACGTGGCTCAAATCCTCGCGGCGGTATCGCCACCAGACCAGCGTCGACAGCGTGATCGCGAGTACGACGCCCGGCAGCAGACCGCCGGTGAACAGCGCCGAGATCGAGACGCCCGTGACCGAGCCGATGGTGATCAGCACAAGGCTCGGCGGAATGGTTTCCGTCTGCGCGCCGGTTGCAGCGAGGAGGGCGACGAGATCGCCGGGCTTGGCGCCACGCTGCTTCATTTCCGGGAACAGCACGGGCGCGACGGCTGCCATATCGGCGGCCTTCGAGCCTGATATGCCCGACACCAGATACATCGCGCCGACCAGCACGTAGTGCAGGCCGCCACGGACATGGCCGAGCAGGCTGGCCAGAAACGCCACCATGGCCCGCGCCATGCCTGTCATTTCAATGAGCAGGCCCAAAAATACGAAGAGCGGCACCGAGAGCAGGATCAGATGGCTCATGCCCTCGTCCATCCGCCCGATCAATACGCTGAGCGGCGTCCGCGTGGTCAGCGCGAGATAGCCAAAGATGGCGAGACCGAAGCCGAAGGCGATCGGCACGCCGGCAAACACGCAGAAACCGGCGACGCCAACGAAGAAGATGATCAGGTTGATATTGCCGAGCGGCCGAAACAGCGGCTGCGCCAGCCAGAACAGGCCGATCACAACGGCGACCGACAACGCCGCCAGCAGCACCAGCTTGAGATCGTCGAAGCGAACCAGGCGCAACAATGCAAACAGCGCCATCAGGCAGGTGCCGACCGGCAGCGCCGCGGCGCGCCAGGCGTTGGAAATCTGCAGCGCCGGCGTGGTGATAACGCCTTCATCGCTGGCGTATTCATAGGCCGGATGCACGATCAGGATCAGGAACGCCAGCGCCGCGCAGACGGCCACCACGTCGAGATAGGCACGCAGCCTCGGGCCCGCGATGGCGACCAGCGCCGTCATGCGCATGTGCTCGGAGCGCCGGAACGCCACCACGGCGCCAAGCATCGCCAACCACAGGAACAGCATCGAGGCGAGCTCGTCCGACCAGATCAGCGGCGCGTGCAGCACGTAACGCGACACCACGCCGGCGAACAGCACGACGATCTCGGCCACGACCAGCATCGCGGCCGGGATTTCAACGAGCCTGCCGAGCTGATATTCGAGCTTCAGCAGCCAGGAAAATCGGCGAGGGGACGTCTCCGCCACCTCGACGACGCTCACTTCTGATATTTCGACGTGAGCCATCGCAGCCCCCAACGCTACGAGAGCTTGCCGACGGCCTTTTCGAGCAGCGACCACGCCTGCTCGCCGTATTTACCTTTCCACTCGGCATAGAAGCCGGCAGCTCGCAGCTTGTCGCGGAACGGACCGGGTTCGGGCTGATTGAACACCAGGCCCTTGCCGGCGAGCTCGTCCTTGACGCTGGCGTTAAGCTTCTCGGTGTCGGCGCGTTCCTTGACCGCGGCAGCGTTCACGTTCTTGGCGACGATCGTCTTGATATCGTCCGGCAGCGCCTGCCACGCCTTGCGGTTCATCAGGAACCAGAAGCCGTCCCACATATGGTTGGTCAGCGAGCAGTATTTCTGCACTTCATACAGCTTCGCCGTCGAGATCAGCGCCAGCGGGTTCTCCTGGCCTTCGACGATCTTGGTCTGCAGTGCCGAATAGACTTCGCTGAAATTGATCGAGGCGGGCGAGGCGTCGAACGCCTTGAACATCGAGGTCCACAGCGGCGAGACCGGCACGCGGATCTTGAAACCCTTAAAATCGTCCGGACCGGTGATCGGCTTGGTCGACGACGTGGTCTGCCGGAAGCCGTTGTCCCAGATCTTCTCCATGACCTCGAGGCCGGCCTTGTTGATCTCGCCGCGCACATAGGCGCCGAGGTCGCCATCCATGGTCTTCCAGACCGTGGGATAGTCCGGGAATGCGAAGCCGATGCCGTTGATCGAAGCCGCCGGCACCAGCGTCGCCAGGATCAGGCCTGACAGCGTGAAGAACTCGATGCCGCCCGAACGCACCTGGCTCAGCATGTCCGTGTCCGAGCCGAGCTGGCTGTTCGGGAACACTTGCAGGTCGAACCGGCCGTTGGTCTCGGTCTTGATCGCGGCGGCCATCTCACGGGCCCGCGCCACGAACGGATGCTGTTCCGGAAGGTTGTTGGCGAACTTGTAGCTGAACTCGGCTGCTTGCGCCCGCGCAATATGGGGCGCGCTGATGCCGCCGAACACCGCTGACGCGGCGGAAGCCTTCAATAGAGTGCGGCGTGAAAAACTCATTCCCGTTTTCTCCCAATTCTTCTTGTTCTCGGATCTTCTTGTTCTCGGACGCAATTCTATACGGACCCGATGCACACGGGTCATCCACGATCTCGCGCCAATGAGAAACGCTTATTGCAGCGTCCACAGGCGGCGGCAATATCGGCTTTCTGCCGAGCCCGTGGGCCGTCGAGAAGCCACAAAAGCGAGGAGCGGTTTGCCGCCGCAAAGGCACGGCGATCTTCATGTGGATGACCTTACGGCCGAGCTTTTTGGGCTAAATACCTGATCCAATTAGATATAAATATATTCCATAATATACCTTATGCGAATTACGGATATGGGGAGCTACGGCAATTGCAGATCCCACTCCCTGCGTATCGCTGGCGCTCTCGGGCATATTCCAGCCTGCACAGAAGCGAGACACCACAGGCTCTCCGGAGCGTTGCCATCGCGGATCGAGCGCCAGATGTCGTGCAAGTCGACGATTCTCGACCCGGGCGGAACGAGCAACGAGTTTCTCGGCGAATTGATCGAGCGTCGCGCATTATGCGCCGGCCGAATTCCAGGGTCCGGCCCAAGGCCTGAGGTACTGACATCTGAAGGCAAAGCGATCGCCCTCCTCGCCTTCGTCCATTGGTTCCGGGGGTACGAACATCCCTGATGCACAGTATGCTGTCTTTTTGTGCG
>DATHMA010000078.1:0-3053 GCA_035487555.1 Bradyrhizobium sp.
CTCGCTCGAGCCGGCCGCGACCGACTGGATGTTGCGGGCAATCTCGCGCGTCGCCTCGCCCTGCTGATCGATCGAGGTCGAAATACTGTTGGTGATCTCGCTCATCTGGGCGATCGTCTGGGTAATGCCGTTGATCGCCGCCACCGCATCGCTGGTCGATTGCTGCATGGCCGCAACCTGGCCTGAAATCTCCTCGGTCGCCTTCGCCGTCTGGTTGGCGAGCGCCTTCACCTCGGAAGCCACCACCGCAAAGCCACGGCCGGATTCGCCGGCGCGCGCCGCCTCGATGGTGGCATTCAGGGCGAGCAGATTGGTCTGCGCCGCGATCGAATGAATGAGCTTGACTACCTCGCCGATCTTCTCGGCTCCGGTGGAGAGCACCTGCACGGTCGCGTTGGTGCGCTCGGCATCACCGACCGCCTTGCTCGCGATCTCGGATGAGCGGGAAACCTGGCGGGAGATCTCGGTGACCGAGCTCGACAGCTCCTCGGCGGCGGCCGCCACCGTGCCGACATTGGAGGAGGCGCTCTGCGAGGCGGCGCTGACGGTTGCCGCGCGCGCGCTGGCATCGCTTGCGGTCGACGTCATCGACTGCGCGGTGCCCTGCATGCCGGCCGCCGCACTCGACACCGAGCGGACGATGCCGTTGACGCTGCGCTCGAAGTCGCCGGCGAGGTTTTCCATCGCCGAGCGGCGCTCGGAAGTCGCGCGCGCCTGGGTCTCGGCTTCGGACTTCTCCAGCTCACGCATGCGAGCCGCGTTGTCCTTGAAGATCTGCACGGTGGCAGCCATCTCGCCGACTTCATCGCCGCGGCCGACGCCGGGAATCTCACCATCGACCTTGCCGTCGGCGAGCGCCTTCATGCGAAAGCCGAGCAGGCCGAGCGGCCTGGAGATGCTGCGGCCGATCAACCAGGCGAAGCTGCCGGAGATCACGCCGATGCCGAGGATGGCGAGGGCGAGCATCCAGGCGATCGGCTGCAGCTTGGCGTCGATATCATCGAGATAGGCACCGGTGCCGACATACATGTTGAAGAAGGGCAGCGCGACGGCATAGCCCACCTTGCGGCTCGCTTCTTTCGCACCCGGACGCACGTTGTCGTAATACATGGTGTACTCGCCCTTGGTTGCGACACCGTCGCGCCATTCGCGCGAGACCGCACGGCCATTGGTGAGCACGTCCAACCGGTTCTTGCCGATGAAGCTCGGATCGGGCGCCAGAACGGTGATGCCCTCCATGGTGTTGCCGAACAGATAGCCGGAGCCGTTGTCGTAGGTGAGCGTATTGGCGCGCTTGCCGAACTCGGCAAAGGCAGCCTCCTTGGTCAGCTTGCCGGCTTCCACTTCCTTCTGCAGCGCCAGCGCCATGTTGCGCGCCATGTCGACGACGGCATGGACCTGGTCGATGCGCGCATTGTTCATTTCGCGCTGCACCAGGTAGCCCGCCAGGACACCGGCCGCGGCCAGACCCACCAGTGTGATCCCGACGAGAATCCCGAGCTTGGGAGCAATCTTAAGATTGTTAAGCTTCACGGGGAGTCTCTCCGGGGAGGGGATAACTGGCGTTAAGGCTGGCAATTAACGGATGATTCAGCTCACGATAGAGTGAATTCCCTAGTAGTTCCTTACGACGCGCGCTCCGTAGAACTTCGGGTTAGCCATGGATGCGAAAGCGCAGATTTCGCTACCCGACTGAGTCATCGACTCACATCGCAATCCTTGATTGCGTTACGGGCCTAGCCGAGTGGCGGCCGCCCATGCTTTGATGGCCGCCGTCCAAAAAGACTGCCGCGGCAAGCGGCCAACGAACATCGGGAGCGATGAATGTCGAAATACAGGGTGGTGACGCCGAAGGCCGCAAGTTTCACGGTCGCCGGCGGCGGTTATGCCTATGAGCAGGAGGCGCTCGATCCGATCGGCGCCGAGATCATCGAGACTCCCACGAACGAGGCCGAGTTCATCGCCGTCGCGAAGACGGCCGACGCCATCTACGCCAAGGGCATGCCGATCACCAAGGCGATCATCGATGCGCTGGAGAACTGCAAGGTGATCACGCTCGGCAGCGTCGGCGTCGACTCCGTCGACGTGAAGGCGGCGACCGCGCGCGGCATTCCCGTCACCAACATCCCCGACACCTTCATCGAGGAAGTTGCCGACCACGCCATGACGCTGCTGCTCGCCGGCTTCCGCCGGCTGATCGAGCAGGACAAGATGGTGCGCGAGGGCCGCTGGTCCGAGGGCCGGCCGGCGCTGCTGAAACTTCCGCGGCTGATGGGGCAGACGCTGGGCTTCGTCTCGTTCGGCCGTGTCGCGCGCGCGGTTGCCAAGCGCGCCGCGCCCTTCGGCCTCAAGATGATGGCGTTCGATCCCTTCATCCAGGAAACGCTGATGTACGACCACGGCGTGATGCCGGCGACGCTCTCCGAAGTGCTGTCGCAATCCGATTTCGTCTCGATGCATGCGCCGGCGCGGCCGGAGGTGCATCACATGCTGGGCGAACAGCACTTCAAGCAGATGAAGAAGAGCGCGATCTTCATCAATACCGGCCGCGGCGCCACCGTGAACGAGGAAGCGCTGATCAAGGCGCTGCAGGAAGGCTGGATCGCGCATGCCGCGCTCGACGTGCTGGAGAAAGAGCCGCCATCTCACAACAATCCGCTGCTGCGCATGGAGCAGACCACGCTGACCGCGCATGTCGCCTCCGCCTCGGCACGTTTCGACGAGGCACGCAAGCGGCGGGTGGGCTACGAATTGTCACTGGTGCTGCAGGGGATGTGGCCGGTAAGCTGCGTCAACCCCTCGGTGCTGCAGAACACGCAACTGCGGCGCTGGCAACCGGTCAGCATGGATCGCGGGCCGAACAGCTAGACTTGACGCCACATTGATACCGCAGGGTACACCGGCGATCCAATGCCGCGACCCGAACAAGAAGAACAACAAGAAAGAAGAACAACCAAGAAAAAGGGAAGAAGCATGAAAAGCCGGATCACGCGCCGCGAGGCGCTGGTATTGAGCGCTTCCGCGGCGGCGCTGGCCGCAAGCGGCGCCCGCGC
>DATHMA010000079.1:0-61883 GCA_035487555.1 Bradyrhizobium sp.
CGGGCGAACTCGCAGAGCAGCGAGCGGGTCTTTCGGGGATCGATGATCTCCTCGACCCAGAATTTCTCGGCCGAGCGGAACGGCGAGCGCAGCTTGTTGAGGCGATCTTCGATCTCCTTCTGCTTTGCCGCCGGATCATCCGCCGCATCGATCTCGGCGCGATAGGCCGCCTCGATCCCGCCTTCGAGCGGCAGCGAGCCCCAATAGGCCGACGGCCAGGCATAGCGCATCGAAAACCGGTCGGCAGGCTGATGCACTACACCGGCAACGCCGAAGGAATTGCGGATGATCACCGTGCACCACGGCACCGTGGTCTGGTTGACCGCCGCCATCGCGCGCACGCCATAGCGGATGGTTGCGGACTTCTCGGCATCGAGCCCGATCATGAAGCCGGGGCAGTCCATGAGATAGACGACCGGCAGATGGAAGGTTTCCGCGAAGTCGACCCAGCGCGTCACCTTCTGACAGGCTTCCGCCGTCCAAGAGCCGCCATAGTGGAAGGAGTCGCTCGCCAGCACGAGCACCGCGCGGCCATCGAGCCGCGCGAGGCCCACGATCATCGGCCGGCCGTAATTGCTGTTCACCTCGAAGAACGAGCCCTTGTCGACTACGGACTCGATGATCGGCCGCATCTTGTAGACTTGGCGGCGGCTGCGCGGCACGGCCTTGAGCAGCGATTCGTCGGTGCGCTCCGGATCGTCGTAGCAGGCCACCGTGGGTGGCAATTCGAACACCGACGACGGCAGATAGGACAGGAATCGCCTCGCCTTCGCAAAAGCCTCCTCCTCGGTATCGACGGCATCATCGACGCCGCCGGCGCGGGTCTGGATATCGGCGCCGCCAAGCTCCTGCTTTGTGAGGTCCTGCCCCAGCCGTTTCACCACCGGGGGACCTGCGACAAACATCGCGGACGCTCGCGTCATCACCGAGTAGTGGCTGGCGGCGAGCCGCGCCGCGCCAAGGCCTGCGACCGAGCCGAGGCCCAGGCCCACCACCGGCACATGCGCCAGATTTTCGGTCGTGTAGCGATACCAGCGCGTGCCGCCGATGCCGCCCGGCAAATTGGCGGCGCCCTTGGTCTCGATGGTCTTGACCGAACCGCCGCCGCCGGAGCCTTCGATGATGCGGATGATGGGCAGGCGGAAATCATGCGCCATCTCCTCCGCCATGAGCGGCTTTGCCGAGATCGACGCATCCGCCGAGCCGCCGCGCACGGTAAAATCGTCGCCGACGACGACGACCGTGCGGCCGTCGACCTTGCCGCGCCCGAACACGCAGTTCGCCGGCGTCACATGTCTCAGCTCGCCCTGCTCGTCATATTCGCCGATGCCGGAGACGGCACCGATTTCGTGGAAGGTATCGGCATCGACCATCTTGTCGATGCGTTCGCGGACGGTGAGCCGGCCCTGGTCGCGCTGTCGCTTGACCTTCTCAACGCCGCCCATCTCGCGCGCGAACGCTTCGCGCCGAGCGAGCTCGTCGAGTTCGGGCTTCCAGATCATTCGTCTCCTCCGTCTTGATCATCGTGTTGTTATTGTTGGTCCGCACCGGAAGCGGCTTCCGGTCGAGACGGTTGTTGAAGATGTCGCCTTCGGCGCCCTCGAGCAGTCCGCCGACAGCAACGCCGAGTTCGATCATGGCGGGAGCCACCTCCCTGTGCAGCCGCTTCTCGTCGAACATCGCCGACAATAGCCCGATCGTTACCACGACGAAGGTCTGGTACTGCGGCGACCACAAAGGCACCGCCAAGCCGTTGATATGCGGGCTCCACAGCCCGCAGGCGACGACATAGCCGTGCTCTTTGAGGGAGCGGCGGTTGTTCTCGATGCGCGGACGCAGCGTCCTTGCCGCGTCCGGGATCTCGCGCTCCATTTCGTTGAGCAGCGCGTCGCCGACTTCCGGCGCGAGTGCCGCGGTGTACGCGTGTCCTGCCGCGGTGGTCGCCATCGCGATGCGGCTGCCGGTCGTCTCATGCAGTCCGAGCGCATTCGCGGCGCGCGCAAATTCGAGATAGACGAGATGGAAGCGGTCCGGAATGACGAAGCCGACGGTGCCCGGCAATTGCTCGGCGACATCCTGGAGGCGCAGCCGGATCAGGTTGCGAAGCTGCAACCCCTTCATCATCGAGGTGCTCATCGCAACCGCACTGGGGCCGATGCGATATTTCTGGTCGCGCGGCAGGTAAACCAGCTGCCCCATTCGCGTCAGCGTGTGGGTGAGGCGCGACACCGTCGATCGCGGCAGCCCACAGCGGTTGGAAATTTCGAGATTGCCTAACCTCGCCTCATGGCCCTCGAAGCATCGCAAGACGTCGAAAGCGCGCGATACCACCTGGATGACGTCGCCGTCCCCCGTCAAATCGCAGGCGAGCATTCCCTGCCTGCTCAGGCGCTCCGAGCGTCGACCCATTCGCTCCCTCACTTTTTCCATTATGCGGAATATAATTCCACTTGCAGATGAGGCTACCTCAGGCATTGTGCGCCCACAACAAGAAGCCGATTGGCATGCCAGATATCAGAGTAGTCACCGAAGTCGCCGGGCGCGTCTGCGCACTTTCCGTGGAGACCGGCGCCAGCATCGGCGATGGCGACGACATCGCCTTTGTCGAATCCATGAAGATGGAAATCCCGGTCGCCTCGCCTGCGGCCGGAAAAGTGAAGTCGATCCTCGTTGCCATCGACGACGTCGTCGCCGAGGGCCAGGCGGTCGCGATCATCGAGACGTGAAGCAAATGGGCATCCTGCCCATTTCGTGAGCCCGTTGCGCGCGCGGTCTTAAGCGGCAAAACTCGACAACTATGAAACCGGTTTCTCCTCCCGCCGCTCCCTCGTCCACCTGGGCCAGCTCGAAGCCGCCGCTGCTGCGGTTTCTTGATCGCTGCCATGCCGATTATCTCCCGGAGAACGGCGGCGACGTCGCCCGCTATATCCCGGAATTGTCGAAGGCCGATCCCAGCCATTTCGGTATTGGGCTGGCGACCCTCGATGGCCACGTTTACGAGGTCGGCGACACCCGCGTGCCCTTCACCATCCAGTCGATGTCGAAACCCTTCGTGTTCGCGCTGGCGCTGGACAGTCTCGGCGCCGCGCGGGTGGAGAGCGTAATCGGCGTCGAGCCCTCCGGCGATCCCTTCAACTCGATCCGGCTCAACACCGACAACCATCCGTTCAACCCGATGGTCAATGCCGGCGCGATCGCCTGTTCCGGCCTGGTCCACGAGGCCAAGGGCACGGGCGCGTTCGAACATATCCGCCGCGAGCTGTCGCGCTTTGCCGGGCGCGACCTCGACGTCGACGAAGCCGTCTATTCCTCCGAAAGCGCGACCGGCGACCGTAACCGCGCGATCGGCTACCTCTTGCGCACCAATTCCGTGATCAAGGACAATGTCAGCGCGGTGCTCGACGTCTATTTTCGGCAATGCGCGATCCTGGTGACGGCGCGCGATGCCGCGATTATGGCGGCGACGCTCGCCAATCGCGGCATCAATCCGGTGACCGGCGAGCAGGTGACGACGCCTTACGCGATCTCCCGCACGCTGTCGGTGATGACCTCGTCGGGCATGTACGACTATGCCGGTGAATGGATCTACCGCATCGGCATCCCCGCCAAGAGCGGCGTGGGCGGCGGCATCCTGGCCTCGCTCCCGGCGCGGCTCGGGCTCGGCAGCTACTCCCCTCGCCTCGACAAGCACGGCAACTCCGTGCGCGGCATCAAGGTCTGCGAGGCGCTGTCGGCGCATTACGACCTGCACATGCTCAACCGCAGCGACGACGCGCGCACCTCCATCATCGCCGACTACACCATCGGCAAGAACCCGTCGCGGCGCAGCCGCAGGCCGCATGAGCAGGAAATTCTGGCCGCCCATCACCAGGAGGTCCGCGTCATCGAGCTGGTCGGCACGCTGTCCTTTTCCAATGTCGACTATGTCTCGCGCCAGCTTGCGACCAAGCCGCGCCCGCAATTCGTCATCTTCGACCTCCGCCGCGTTACCGCCGTTACACGCGCCGGCGCCCGGATGATCGCGGAGGAATTCCGTGAGCTCGCCAACTTCCACGTCACCGTCATCCTCTCCGGAATCAAGCGCTCGTCCGAGGGCTGGAAGATCGTGCGCGAATGGACCGAGGGATCGAAGAACATCCGCGATTTCTACCTGCTCGACGCCGCCATTGAATGGGCGGAAGACCAGGTGGTGTACCGCCATGGCGGCTCGATCGACTTCCACGACACGACCGAGCTTTCCGAGCAGCCGCTGCTCACCGGACTTTCGACCGAAGAGCTTGCGGAACTCGCCGCACTCGGCACGACCAGGACCTATCGCCGCGGCGAGAAGATCGTCGGCGCCGGTGAGCCCGCAAGCTCGCTGTTCTTCCTTCGAAGCGGCGTGGTGCATGTCACGCTGCCGGACGGTGTGCGGCTGGCGACACTGACCGCCGGCATGGCCTTTGGCGAGATGGCGCTGCTGGAGTCGAAACGCTCCGCCGATGTGCTGGCGGATGCTTCCGCCACGGCCGTCGAGATCGCCATCGCCGATTTCGAGCGCTTTCGCGATCACCATCCCAAGGCCGGCGAACGCATCATGCGCAACCTTGCGCAAATCCTCGCCGAACGGCTGATCGTCGCCAACACCAAGGTGAATCTGCTCACCTCAACTTAGACTTGGCCCGCCGGCGCGGCCGCTGCCATTCCATCACCACGAACCAGGGAACGCGGTGATGGCGCTCGCGGTAAACCCCTGCGCCCGACACGGCATCGGGCTCGGCAAAAAATGTCAGCGCGAGTCCGTTTTCCAGAAAGGCCGACATGTAGGCCGAAAGCGACCGGTGGAAATTCTCGATGCGGATACCCGACCACTCGAGCCACAACGAATGTTCATCGAGATAGCGGTCAATAGGATAATGCAGATGCTCCCCGTCGCCGTTCTTCACCCAGCCGCGATCGCCGCAAGCCGAGGTGAAGCTGGTGAGATTGGCGATCAGCATAGAGCCGCCCGGCTTCAACACCCGCGTCATCTCGCGGATCGCCGCGCGGAAATCCGGGATATCGACCAGCGTGATGTAGCTGACCACGAGATCGAAGCTGCGGTCGGCGAAGTCGATCTGTTCGGCACGGCCGAGCCGGTAGTCGCCGGAGGGGTCGCGCTGCCTCGCCACATCGAGGAGCTGCGCGGTCGGGTCGATGCCGGTAGCCTTCACTCCGGCATCCCTCAGCATCCGGCAAAAACGCCCCTCGCCGCAGCCGACATCGAGTGCCTTGCGAAAGCCGCCTTTCGCCACCCGCGCCATCATCACGGGATCGAGTACATTCTGCCGTCCCCAATCGCCGCGATCACCCTGCTCGCCCATGGATTCGATCCATGCAAGCGCCGAATTATCCCAGCCATTACTCATAGTGCTGTCCCCAAAACGCTTCGTCACGGCAATAACAACAAAAACCGATTATCGCGTTGCCCGCGGCAACCGCGCAATATACCCCCTTTGTACCTCCGAACAGCCTTTCAGCTCCAGGTTGCAAGATTGCGCAACCATATCCTGGGATATTGTGCACCAAATTGCCGAGAGCAGCCCAGCCGGAACGGGTTCAGTTCGCTTTCGGCGCCGTCGGGATCCGCCATCCGGCTTACCCCGTACCTTGATCAAATCCCCTTGTTCAAAATTCCAGCTCTTTGTTGTCTTGGTAGCCTAGCCGACCACCTCGCTCACCGGCTGCATGTCGATCTCGAACGTCTCCAGGAATTTTGACGTCATGATGTAGAAGCCGACGGAAAGCTGCAGCTCGATCAGCGCGGCCGGCGTCAATTTCGAACGGATGGCATTGAAGGTCGCATCCGTCGGACGCTTGAGCCGAACGATCTCGTCGGTAAAGGCGAGCGCGGCGCGCTGCACCTCGTTGAAGCAGGTGGCGGACTGCCAGTTCTCCAGCGCCGCGTTCTGCTCGTCGGTGACGCCGATATTCTTGCCGATGCGCTTGTGGGCGACGATCTCGTAAGGCGCCTCGCACAGGAGGCCGGTGCGCGTGATCGCAAGCTCGCGGACGATGGGATCGAGCTCGCCCTTGTGGCGGATGGCGCCACCCAGCCGGCAATATTGCTCGAGATAGCTCGGCGAGTGCGCCATCATACGAAAGATATTGGCATTGCGGTTCTTGCCCAGGAGGTCACGGGTGCGATCATTGTAGGCAACTGGATCGCTATAATCGATGCGGGCCATGGTTTTCCTCGGGTTCCACTATGTTGTTGATTATTTTGCCAGAACACTATCCGCTGACGGCCACGCCGGAGTCAAATTGCCGCCGCAATACTGTTCGACGCTGGCACAGTCGACTTCGCCGAGTGGGGACTCATGCAGGCGAATGCTCGGCGCGGGGTGTTCCGAGTAAAATTCTGACTGATGTAGCGCAGCTTTGCGCCACAAAGAGTCGCGCCCAGGTTTAGGGAGAAAACCGGCATGAAAGACGCCACCAAGAGGGCAACCTCGGCGGCACTCGCGCAATTGCTGGCGGTGACGGCCATGCTCGTCATCGCCAGCGTCCTCTTTTACGGCGGCGGCGCCCAGCGCCAAGGCCTCGCTGCGGCTAGTGTCACGTTCTCGAAATAGGGAACAAGGCTTCGCCTTATCGTCATTGCGAGCGAAGCGAAGCAATCCAGACCGTTTCCGCTGAGACAGTCTGGATTGCTTCGTCGCCAACGCTCCTCGCAATGACGAAGGGGTCATATCGCCTTCTCAAAAAACGGAACGAGGCGGCCGGTGAAGGTCGCATAACGTGCGGTGACGACGTCGCCGATCTTCAAGTCCGTGGCGCCATGCGCCATCATGCGAAAGCCCTCTTGCGTGTCGACCAGCACGATGTTGTAGGGCACATGCGCGCGGGTTTCCGGCGTCGCGGCGCGCATCACGACAGACGTCGCATAGACCGTGCCCTTCCCGCTGGCGCGCTTCTCAGTCAATTCCGTTGAGCCGCAGGCGGCGCAGAAGCCGCGGCGGAAATATTGCGGCTGATGGCACGCTCCGCAGAGCTGATAGCGGATCGCTTCGTGACCCGTGGTCCAGTCGGCCGGCTTGTCCATCACGCGCGCTCCAGGAACATGCTGACATGCGACGACAGCACGCCGCCGTCACCATGCAGCAGCGCAACCGAGGCGTCGCGGACCTGGCGGTTGCCGGCACGATCAGTCATTTGCAGATGGGTCTCCACCAGATGCGCCATCGCACCGCCGACGCCGCAATGGCCGTAGCTCAGGAGCCCGCCATGGGTGTTGAGCGGCATCGCGCCGTCGCGGGAAAAATAACCGGCGCGGACGCGCGCGGCCGCCTCGCCGCGTTTGGCCAGGCCCAGGTCTTCGAGCAGCATCGCAAGCGTAATGGTGAAGCTGTCGTAGACGGCGGCGTAGCGCACATCGGAGATCGCGACGCCTGAGATTTCCTTCGCTTTGGCGATCGCAATCTCGGCGCCGAGTTCGCTAAGGGCGGGCGCAGCCGTGACATGCTGATGAGTATGCGCCTGCGCGCAGCCGCGGATTTTCACCCGCGCCGCATTGGTCGGCTCGCGGCTGATGACGAACGCCGCGCCGCCGTCGGAGACCGGACAGCAATCGAGCAGCTTGAGCGGCGATGCCACCGGTTTCGACGCCATGACGTCGGCGACGGTGATCGGCTCATGAAACTGCGCGCCGGGATGGGTCAGCGCATGCGTGCGCATCAGCACCGCGAATTCGGCGAGGTCTTCTTCCGTCACGCCGTATTCATGCATGTAGCGCGACGCGACGAGCCCGTAATAGGCGGGAATGGTCGGCCCGAGCGGCACCTCGTAGTCGGGATGGCCGACCTGCGCGAGCGCGACAATCGAGGCGTCACGGCTCTGGCCGGTCAGACGGTTCTCGCCGCCGACCACCAGCACATGTTTGACGACACCGGCATCGACGAGGTGATGCGCCAGCATGGTCATCGCCAGCCCGGTGGCGCCGCCGACCTGCACGGCGTGCGCATAGGACGGACGAATGCCAAAATGCTCGGCGAAGACGGTCGCGAGCATGATGTGAGGCGAGACCGTGGAATAGCCGCAGAGGATGCCGTCAATCTCCGAACGCTTGAGGCCGGCGTCGGTGATGGCAAGCTCTGCCGCCTTGCTCATGAGGTCGAGCGAGGCGAGGCCTTCGTGCTTGCCGTAGGATGTGAGGCCGACGCCGGTGATGTAGCTCATGGCTTGAACACTCTCTCCGTCGTCATTCCGGGATGCGCCGAAGGCGCAGGCCCGGAATCCATAACCGTCCGCGCTTGCGGCTTGCCGCATTCGCGGCAAACAAGATAGGAGCCCGCTTGTTTGTTTTGATTTTGCGCGAATGGCCCAAGGGCCAAGCGCGCCCGGGGCTATGGATTCCGGGCTCGCGCTTCGCGCGCCCCGGAATGACGACGGTGATAGATCTGACTCTCATCAATACGACTTCGGCAACCCCAGCGCCTTCTCGGCGATGAAACTCAAAATCAGCTCCCGGCTCACCGGCGCAATCCGTGGGATCAGCGACTCCCGCAAATAGCGCTCGACGTGAAACTCTTTGGCGTAGCCGAAACCGCCATGGGTCATCACCGCCTGCTCGCAGGCATGAAAGCCGGCTTCGGCCGCCAGATATTTCGCGGAGTTCGCCGCCGGTCCGCAAGGCAAGCCCTTGTCGTATTGCCAGGCGGCGGACAACGTCATCAGCCAGGCGGCCTCCAGCTCCATCCAGCTCTTGGCGAGCGGATGCTGGATCGCCTGGTTCATGCCGATCGGGCGATTGAACACAACGCGGCCCTTGGCATAGTCCGACGCGCGCTTGAGCGCGACCTGACCGAGCCCCACGGCTTCGGCGGCGATCAAGATGCGCTCCGGATTCATGCCGTGCAGGATGTATTCAAAACCCTTGCCTTCCTCGCCAAGGCGATCCTCGGCCGGGATCTCGAAGTCCTCGAAAAACAGCTCGTTGGAGTCGACGCTCTTGCGGCCCATCTTCTCGATCTCGTGCACGGCGATCTTCTTGCGGTCGAAATCGGTATAGAACAGGCTGAGGCCGTGGGTTGCGTTCTTCACCTCTTCCAGCGGCGTGGTACGCGCCAGCAGGAGAATCTTCTCGGCGACCTGCGCGGTCGAAATCCAGACCTTCTGGCCATTGACGACATATTTGTCGCCGTGGCGCACCGCGCGCGTCTTGAGCTGGGTGGTGTTGAGACCGGTGTTCGGCTCGGTCACCGCAAAGCAGGATTTCTCCTTGCCCGAGACGATGCCGGGCAGCATGCGCCGGCATTGGTCCTTGGTGCCGAACACGACAACCGGGTTGAGGCCGAACACGTTCATGTGGATCGCGGAAGCGCCCGACATGCCCGCGCCGGATTCGGAAACCGTCCGCATCATGATCGCGGCATCCATGATGCCGAGCCCTGCCCCGCCATATTCCTCGGGGATGCAGATGCCGAGCCAGCCAGCATCCGCCATCGCCTTGTGGAAGTCGGCCGGAAAACCGCCCTCCTTGTCCTTCTTCAGCCAATAGGCATCGTCGAAGCGCGAGCAGATCTTGGCCACGGCGTCGCGGATCGATTCCTGGTTATCGGTGAGTTCGAAGTCCATTTGATCAATCCTATGCCGCGGGCTTGGTGACGCCATCGCGGATCATCGCCGCGATCTCCTCGGTCGAGAATCCGGCCGATCGAAGCAGCTCCTCGCCATGCTCGTTGAGGCGCGGGGCGAGCCGCACGGTCTCGGCCGGCGTTTCCGACCACGACGCCGACACCTTCATGCTGCGGATCGGCCCTTCGGTCGGATGTTCGACGACGGGGAAATAGCCGGTTGCGACCAGATGCGGGTCTTCGAGCATGCTTTCGAGATCATGCATCGGCATCACGGGAATGTCGGCCTTGGTCAGCAATTCCTGCCATTCGGCGGTCGAGCGCGTCTCGAAGATGCGCGCGAGCTCGCCATAGACGGTGTCGATGTTGACGGAGCGGCCGGCGAAGGTGGCGAATTTCGGGTCCTGCCGGAGATCATCGCGGCCGGTCGCCTTGAAGAAGCTCTCCCACTGCTTGTCGTTATAGACGATGACGCAGATATAGCCGTCGGAGGTCTTGTAGGGCCTGCGGTCGCGCGAGAGGTGGCGGGCGTAGCCGCCCTTGTCGAGATGCGGTTCGTACGTGAGACCACCGAGATGATCGCCAAGCACGAAGCCAGCCATGGTCTCGAACATGGGAATGTCGACGCGCTGGCCGCGCCCGGTACGGTCGCGATGCACCAGGCTCGCGCAAACCGCGCCCACGGCGGTGAGCCCGACGATGCGGTCGACCAGCGCGTTCGGCACATAGCGCGGCATGCCGTCGCTGGTCTGCGCCATCAGCGCCGGCAATCCCGTCGCGCCCTGGATGAGATCATCATAAGCGGGTTTCGCTGCATATGGCCCGTTCTGGCCGAAGCCGAACACACCGGCATAGATCAGACGCGGGTTGCGCTTCGACACGACCTCATAGCCGAGATCGAGCCGCGCCATCGCCTGCGGCCGCACATTGTAGATCAGGACGTCGGCGGTCTCGATCAGCCGCAGCACGGCCTCGCGCCCCGCCGGATTCTTCAGGTCAAGCGCGATCGAGCGCTTGTTGCGGTTGGTGTTGAGGAACACCGGCCCCATGCCGGGATGGCGTGTGGGTCCAATGAGCCGCGTCACGTCGCCGTCGAGCGATTCCACCTTGATGACGTCGGCGCCGTAATCGCCGAGCATCTGGGTCGCATAGGGCCCCATCAGCACGGTGGTCATGTCGATGACCCTGATGCCTTGTAATGGACCCATGGCGCGTTTCACTCCCGATTTGTGTTGTGAGGCCAAGTAACGGCAGGCCGGAGCCGAGATCAAGGGCGGCGGACGTATGGGGGTATGCGGTTTGGTTCCGCGTCTCTCAACGTCGTCATTCCGGGACGCGCCGCAAGGCGCGGGCCCGGAATCCATACTCCGAGCCGGTGGCTATGGATTCCGGGCTCGCGCTTCGCGCGCCCCGGAATGACGAAGGAAATTTTGGCACACCTCGGCATTCTCGCCGCACGGAATGCCCGAGTCTTGCGTCCAACCAGAACCCTCGAAAATCAGAGGGCGCAGGGAAAGCCGGATGCACGATCCGCACCCGCAGCCTCGCGTGCGAGATAGAAAGCAGAAAGCACACGAGTGAATACAGGTACGCCGAAACATTCCGGCCTTCCCTGCGCAATGGTTTTGCGGCTTATAGCGCGCTCTCCCCGGTGTCCGGCTTGATAGCCACCGTCGCTCGTGAAGAAATCCACGAGCTTGATCCCAGCGTCGGGAGATCAGGACCACACGCCTTTGCCGTCCGCTCTATCGTCGCTCGTCCAGCGACGCCAAAAGCGTCCATCGCAGCCCGCACTCAACGTCCGTGACGACGCGTACGTCCCTCCGATCGAGGCGGGATGGGGCGCAAACAATCACATAATTCTGAAAAACGGAAGCATAATATTTTCGGCGCTGACCTTGAAACCGGCGAATTGATTGAGCGGACTTGCGAAATCAGTTTTTTGGCGCGGCCGATTTTGCCGCAAAATACGCCCTCGCGCGGCACGACTTCGACGAAAATTGCACACCGATTTGCCCCGTCGGGCAAATCAGTTGGCGGGTGTCACCGATCAGACTCCTTCGTCAACAGCATCCATAGTACAAGCAATGGCTATCTTCAGGTGCAAGCAGGCGACGCTGCGAACGGAGTAGTCGATGAAACCGGATTTTGCTTTCGTCAACACCAACGGCGTTCGGCTTCGAGTCGCCGAGAGCGGAACGGGCCCGCTGATCGTGCTGGTGCACGGCTGGCCGGAGAGCTGGTATTCCTGGCGCCATCAGATTCCGGCGCTTGCGGCAGCGGGCTATCGGGTGGCTGCGGTCGACGTGCGCGGATATGGCGGCAGCGACAAGCCCGAGCCGATCGAGGCTTATTCAATCAAGCAAATGTGCGCTGACATCGCCGGACTGATCGAGGGGCTCGGCGAGAAAGAAGCCATCCTGATCGGCCATGACTGGGGCGCCCCCATCGTCTGGAACACGGCGCTGTTCTTTCCGGACAAGGTTCGCGCGGTCGCCGGATTGAGCGTGCCTTACACCGGGCGTGGTCCGATGCCACGCATTCAGCTGTTCAAGAACCTCTACAAGGACCGCTTCTTCTATCAGCTCTATTTCCAGGAGCCCGGCGTCGCGGAAGCGGAGTTCGAGGCAGATGTGCGCACGTCGCTTCGGAAGATCTACTATTTGGCTTCCGGCGAAGGCAGGAAGGCAGGGCCGAGTCCGAAGAAGCCCCCCGACGCTAAATACCTTGATGGGCTGGTCGATCCCGATCCGCTGCCGCATTGGCTCACATCCGCCGATCTCGACTACTATGTCGGACAGTTCGAGCAGAGCGGCTTCCGCGGACCGCTCAACCGCTACCGTACGTCAGAGCTCGACTTTGGCCAGCAAGAGGAGATCGCGGATCGCCGGATCGAACAGCCGGCTGCTTTCATCGCGGGCCAGCTTGATCCGGTTCTCACCTTCATACCCGGCATCGATCTTGTGGAAGTCATGCGCAAGCAGGTCGCCGATCTGCGGCTTGTTCGGATTATCGATGGCGCCGGCCACTGGATTCAGCAGGAGCGTCCGAACGAGGTCAACGCGGCGCTGCTGGAGTGGCTCGGAGGGATCGGCTAGTCAGAATTAATGATGGGTTTCGCTGCGGTCACAACCCATCCTACGGACGGCTACGTGTTGCACTTGGTAGCCGACTGTCGAATACTGCCCACGCCACCGGACAAGAAACACAGCTCAGGGAGCACAAAAAATGTCATTTTACAGAGGCATGATCTGCGAGAACGTCACGATCAAGGGCGATGGCGGCACGCCGATCACCGCCTACACCGCCAAGCCGGCCGGCGGCGGACCGTTTCCCGGCGTGGTGCTGGTCCACCATTTGCCGGGCTGGAGCGAGCTCTATATCGAAACGACGCGGCGCTTTGCGCACCATGGTTACATGGCGATCTGCGCCAATCTCTATGAGCGTGCGGGCGACGGCAATCCGGATGACGTCGCCGCCAAAGTGCGCGCGGAAGGAGGCATTGCCGACAGCCAGATGGTGGGCGACACCGAAGCGGCCGTGAAATGGATGCGGGCGCAGCCGGCGCACAACGGCAAGGTCGGCCTCTTCGGCTCCTGCTCCGGCGGCCGGCACGCCTTCATCTACTCCTGCCAGAAGAAAGACGTCGACGCCTGCGTCGAGCTGTGGGGCGGCCGCGTCGTGATGGGCCAGGAAGAGCTCAACGCCAAGACGCCGGTCGCGCCGATCGACATGACGAAAGACCTTTCCTGCCCGCTGCTCGGCCTGTTCGGCAATGACGACCGCGCGCCGAGCCCCGAGCAGGTCAACCAGCACGAGGACGAGCTGAAGAAGCACGGCAAGAATTACGAGTTCCACCGCTATGACGGCGCCGGCCACGGCTTCTTCTACTGGCACCGGCCGCTGTACCGGCCCGAGCAGTGCATGGACGGCTGGAGCAAGGTGTTCGCCTTCTACGGCAAGCACCTTTCGAAATAGGAGGCGCTGAGATGTGCACATCGATCATCGAGGTCACTAAGGCCGAGGGCATGGCCAAGCGCGGCGATGAATGGTTTCCGCTCTCGCATGCGGTCGTCGCCTATGACCACGCCCGACACGCCAATCTCGGCGACGTCATCACGCTCGATTTCATCAACGCGGCGCTCGAACCGGGCGCACGTGCGGGGGTGGAGCTGACGCTGGAGACCGCAAAGGAGCTGCGCGCGGCACTCGACCGCGCGATTGCGGCAGCTGACTATGAGGAAGCGGAAGTGCGCGGCAAGGGCGCGCCCGTGATGGTGCGGGCGGCGTGAATTTGTAGGGTGGGGAAAGCGTAGCGTGCCCACCATTTTCGCGCACAGCAAAAGACGGTGGGCACGGCGCTGCGCGCCTTTGCCCACCCTACACACCTGTTACCGCTTCCCTTCGATCGCGATCTCGACGAGATAGGGCCTGTTGGCCGCCACTGCCTTCGATAAGGCCGGCGCGATGTCGTCGGCCTTTTCCACCCGCACGCCCTCGACGCCCATGCCAGCGGCCATACGCACAAAATCGAACTCCGGCCCCGCCAGATCCATCTGCTGATAGGGATGCTGCGTGCCGGCCTGAAAATTCTGCCGCCACACATCGGTGTTGTGCTTGAGAATGCGATATTCGCGGTTGGCCAGGATGACGAACACGATCGCAAGCCGGTGGTGAGCCGCGGTCCATAGCGCCTGGATGCTGTACATCGCCGAGCCATCGCCGGAGATGGCGACGACCGGACGGTCCGGCGTTGCGACCTTGACTCCGATGGCGCCCGCAAGCCCCTGCCCGATGCCGCCGCCCCGGCCGCCGAAGTAATCGCCGAAGCCGCGATAGTCGAAGGCGCGTGCGAGGTCGAGGCTCGCGGTAATGCTCTCGTCGACGACCACGACATTGTCGGGAAGGCCGCGGCGCAGCTCGGCGGTGACGCGCGGCATCGAGGTCGGCTCGCGGTTCCAGCTCTTCTCGACGCGGGCGCGATAGGCCTCCTTCTCGCTCGCGCGCAACTCGGCGAGCGCCTGGTTGCGGCCTTGCGCGGCACGCTTGTAGGCCTGCGGCGCGCGCGAGCTCAGGGCATTCGCCAGCGCACCGAGGCTTGCGGCCATGTCGCCGACCACGCCGGCGTCGAGGCGGTTGTTGAAGGCGAGCCGCTCCGCCGATTCCTCGATCTGTGCGACGGCGGCGCCAGCGGGAATATGGCCGCCGGGCGCGTACCAGATGTCCTCGAAGAAGGGGCCGCCGAGCAGGAGGACGAGATCGGCCTCACCGAGCGCCTTGCGGACCTGCGCCGCGTCACCCGGCAGCGAGGCGCGATAGCTGGGGTGGCTGGTCGGAAACGGCGCGTGGTGGCGCAGACCCTCGAACCACACGGGTGCGCCGATCGCTTCGGTCAGCGCGACGAGCGCGCCGGTCGCGTCCGATCGGGCGATGTCATCGCCGGCGATGATGACGGGGTTTTGCGATTTCAGGAGCAGGGCAGCCAGTGCCTCGATGCCCTTGGGATCGGGATGCGCGGCGCGCCAGAGCTTGTCGGCGGCCGCCGCCTCGACGGCGGTCTCCTGCTCCATCACATCGATCGGCAGCGCGACGAAGACCGGGCCTTGCGGCGCATCGGTCGCGACCTTGAAGGCGCGGCGCAGGATGGGCGCGATCTCGTCGGCGCGCTCGATCTGCACGCTCCATTTTGTCACAGGTGCTGCCATCGCCACGAGGTCGTGGCCGAGCAGCGGATTGCTGAGCCGCATGCGCGTGTCCTGCTGGCCCGCTGTCACCACGACGGGCGAGCCTGCCTTCAGCGCGCCGTAGAGCGAGCCGATGCCGTTGCCGAGACCCGGCGCGACATGGAGATTGGCGACGACAGTTCTGCGCGCGGCCTGCGCATAGAAGCTCGCGGCGCCCACCGCGACGCCCTCATGCAGCGCCATGATGTATTCGATTTGCGGATAGGCCGGCAGGCTGTCGAGCAGCGGCGTCTCCGTGGTGCCGGGATTGCCGAAGATGTGCCGCACCCCATGCGCCACGAAAGAGTCCATCAGCACACGGCGTCCGCGCATTTCCTACTCCTTGTCATTCCGGGGCAGCCCGCAGGGCTGAGCCCGGAATCCATAACCACAGGACACCGGGCTTGGCACAATCATCGTGCGAAACAATGCCGGCCTGTGGCTATGGATTCCGGGCTCGCGCTGCGGGCGCCCCGGAATGACGATTGAAATTACTTCACCGGCTCGAGGATCGAGACGTAGTTGGCGACCGCGGCGCCGCCCATGTTGAAGATGCCGCCGAGTTTTGCATTTTTGAGCTGCATGCCCTCGGGCGCTTGGCCGGCGAGCTGCATCGCGGTCATCACATGCATGGAGACGCCGGTGGCGCCGATGGGGTGGCCCTTGGCTTTCAGGCCGCCGGAGGGATTGACCGGCAGCTTGCCGTCCTTCTGGGTCCAGCCTTCGAGAATGGCGCGGGCGCCCTGCCCCTTCGGCGTCAGGCCCATCGCTTCATATTCGATCAGCTCGGCGACGGTGAAGCAGTCGTGCGTTTCGACAAAAGAGAGATCGGTGAGCTTCACGCCTGCCTGCTCCAGCGCGCGTTGCCAGGCGACCGTGCAGCCCTCGAACTGCAAAATGTCGCGCTTGCTCATCGGCAAAAAGTCCTGGGCATGGGCGGTGGCGCGGATGTTGATCGCCTTGGTCATGCTCTTCGCACGATCGGAATCCATCAGCACCAGCGCCGCCGCGCCGTCGGAGACCAGCGAGCAGTCGGTGCGCTTCAGCGGACCGGCAACGTAAGGATTCTTCTCGCTCTCGGAGCGGCAGAAGTCGAAGCCAAAGTCCTTGCGCATCTGGGCATAGGGATTGGCGACGCCGTTCTTGTGGTTCTTCGCCGCGATCATCGCCAGCGCATCGGACTGATCGCCGTATTTCTGGAAATAGCCCTGCGCGATCTTGCCGAACACGCCGGCAAAGCCGCCAACCGTGTCGCCGTCCTCCGGCAGATACGATGCCTTGAGCAGGTTCTTGCCGATCTCGGCCGCGGGCGTGCGCGTCATCTGCTCGACGCCCACCACCAGCACGGTCTTGGCCGCGCCGCTCGCAATCGCGCGGATACCCTGATGCACCGCGGCCGATCCCGTGGCGCAGGCATTTTCGACGCGCGTGGCGGGCTTGAAGCGCAGATGCGGATCGGCCTGCAGCACCAGCGAAGCCGTGAAATCCTGCGGCGAGAAGCCGGCGTTGAAATGGCCGAGCACGATCTCGTCGACATCAGCGGCCGAAATGCCGGCGTCCGCCATCGCCTCGTTGGCGACCTTGGTGACAAGGCCTTCCACGGTCTCGGCGTCAAACTTTCCGAAGGGCGTATGCGCCCATCCGACGATGCTGGCTGTCATGGCGTTCTCCCTGAAATCTCGCTGGCTTGCGTTCTAGCCCATCGGCGGTGCGACTTCACGCGGCTTTCGCCGACTTGACCGACCGCTCGCACATGGCGGTTATGCCGGCCCAATTGCCGGATTTGATATCCACCGGCTGGCACAACCAGGAGCCGCCGACCGCGATCACATTGGGCTCGGCGAGCCATTGCGGCGCGTTGGTCTCGCCGATGCCGCCGGTCGGGCAGAACTGGACGTGCGGAAATGGGCCAGCCAGCGCGCGCAGTGCCTTGATACCGCCCGCCTGCTCGGCCGGAAAGAATTTCACGACGTCAAAACCGTACGCCAGCGCCTGCATCAGCTCGGAGGCGGTAGCGATGCCCGGTGCGAACGGCAGGTTGCTCGCGGCGGCCGCTTTCAACAGCTCCGGCGTGGCGCCCGGGCTGATACCAAACTTGGCACCGAGCTCCTCGGCACGGGCGAGATCGTCGGCATTGAGGATGGTGCCGATGCCTACGATGGCATCAGGCACATTGGCGATGATCGCCTTTGCCGCCTCGATCGCGATGGGGGTGCGCAAGGTCATTTCCAGCATGCGCACGCCGCCGGAAACCAGCGCGCGCGCCAGCGGCACCGCGTCCTCGATCCGGTTGATCGCAATGACCGGCACGACGCGGGCGGATTTGAACAGCGAGACGAGCTTTTCCTGTTTCGATGAACTCATGAGGAAGCCTTGCGTGATGAAACCGAATTGACGGGGGGCATGGCTGACCGCGGAATAATGGCACCGGAATGGCATACGACAACCCCCGCCAGACGGTGTCCGGCGCGCGCCGCCTCTTCCGGCCCTGCCCCGGAGAGCCGTGCAGCGAGATAGGCGGCGGCAAAACTGTCGCCGGCAGCCGTGGTGTCGACGACGGGAGCAGCCACCGGTTCGGCCTCGATACGGCGCGAGGTGTTGCCGACGCGCAGGATGCTGGCGGGTTCGGCGAGCTTCAGGATGACCTCGGAGCCCGGAATTTTGGCGAGCAATCCTTCCGCGGTTTCGTCCGGATAGAGCGGCAGCAAATCCTCGGTCGAGGCGAGCGCGATGTCCGAGGTCTCGAACGCTTCGCGGAAAACCCGGCGGGCGACGTCGAGATCGGGCCAGCCGCGGGCGCGAAAGTTCGTGTCAAAGGCGATGCGTGTGCCGCTTGCGCGTGCTTCGCGCAACGCTGCGAACAATCGCCCTCGCCCGCTTTCGGTGTAGATCGACAGTGAGATCGCCGAGAGATAAACGAGATCGTAACCGGACAGCGATTGCAGCAGGCTATCTGTCTCGGCGAGGTCGAGCAGGCTTCGCGCCGCCGCGCTCTCGCGCCAATGGAAGAAGCGCCGCTCGCCGTTGTCGTCGGTGGCGATCAAATAGAGGCCGGGCAGCTTGCCCTTGAGCCGCGCGACCTTGGCCGTGCCGACGCCCTCAAGCCGCCAGCCCGCAATCATCTCGTCGCTCAGGGGATCGTCGCCAAGCGCGGTGATGTAATCCACAGTGACGCCGAGACGGGCGAGATAGACCGCCGTGTTGAGCGTGTCGCCGCCGAAGCCGCGCGAATAGAGGCCCGAGCCCGCCTGCTTCAGCTCGATCATGCACTCGCCGATGCAGGCTACGCCCGTCATTCTTCTCCTTTCGTCATGGCCGGGCTTGACCCGGCCATCCATCGCTTAGAAAGGCTTTTGCGAAGAGGATGGATGCCCGGGTCAAGCCCGGGCATGACGAGTTTAGCCGTCATCTCAGGCGACGAAATTGCCGCCGAGCTCATCCTCAATGTGGATGCGGATGATGTCGTCGAAGGTGCTTTCGGCGGTCGTGAAACCGAGCTGGCGTGCGCGCTTGGCCTCGAAATTGCGCGGCCAGCCGTCGACAATGCCCATGATGAAGGAATCCGGCTCGCGCTTGATGCGCGCCGCGACCTTCTCGCCGGCGACACGCTTCAGCGCGGCGATCTGCTCGCCGACGGTCGCGGACAGGCCGGGCATGGTGAGCCCGCGGCGTGGGCCGGCGGCGGCAAGGTCCATGGTCGCGGCGTGCTGAAGGAAGCCGACTGCCGAGCGCGGCGTCGCGTGCCAGTGGCGCACGGTCTCCGGCACCGGCAAGACCGCTTCCTTGCCCGCCAGCGGCTCGCGCAGGATGTTGGAGAAGAACCCGGAGGCCGCCTTGTTCGGCGCACCGGGGCGTACGCAGATGGTCGGCAGGCGGATCGAGATGCCGTCCAGGAAGCCCTTGCGCGAATAGTCCGAGATCAACAGCTCGCCGATCGCCTTCTGGGTGCCGTAGCTCAAGAGCGGGGTGTGGAAGAACTCATCACCGATGGCCTCCGGGAACGGCGCGCCAAACACCGCGATCGAGGAGGTAAACACCAAACGCGGCTTGTAGCCACCGCCGGTCAGCCTGATGGCGTCGATCAGCATCCGCGTGCCGTCGAGATTGATGCGGTAGCCCTTGTCGAAATCAAGCTCGGCCTCGCCCGAGACGATGGCGGCGAGATGGAAGATCACGTCGGGGCGGCCTGCGATCAGCTTCTCGGCAGCACCTGGGACCGCGAAATCGCCGGCATGCAGCTCGACCGGAAAGCCCGGTTTCTCGGGCTTGGCGGGCGCCACGACATCATGCAGCGTCAGTTTGGTGATGTCGGTCTTGCCGAGCCGGCCGTCCTTGAGCAGACGCTCGACCAATTTGCGGCCGACCATGCCGGCCGCGCCCAGAACCAATATGTGCAAGCGCCTAACTCCTGGTTTCTTCTGTTCTTACGTGTGGGCCGGCGCCTATTCCTTCACGGCGCCGGTCATCGCCGACACATAATGCTCCACGAAGAAGGCGTAAAGGATCACGAGCGGCAGCGAACCGGCCAGCGCCCCCGCCATCAGCGCACCCCAGCGGTAGATATCGCCGTCGACGAACTCGTTGACGATGGCGACCGGCACCGTCTTGTTCGGGGTCGATTGCAGGAAGGTCAGCGCGTAGATGAACTCGTTCCAGCACAGCGTGAAGCAGAAGATGAAGGCCGAGATCAGGCCGGGCACAGACAGCGGCAGCACGATCTTGATCAGGATCTGCCAGCGGCTGGCGCCGTCGATCAGCGCGCATTCCTCGAGCTCGAACGGGATGGTCTTGAAGTAGCCCATCAACAACCAGGTCGAGAACGGGATCAGGATGGTCGGATAGGTCAGGATCAGCGCCAAGGGCGAATCGAACAGGCCGTACTGGAACACGACGGTCGCCAGCGGAATGAACAGGATCGACGGCGGCACGAGGTAGGCGAGGAAGATCAGCCCGCCGACGAGGTTCGCGCCCTTGTAGCGCAGCCGCACGATGGCATAGGCCGCCAGCACGCTCGCGATGATCGACAGGATGGTGGCGCAGACCGCCACATACATCGTGTTCCACAGCCAGTGCGGATAATAGCTCTCGAACAACAGCTTGTGGAAATGCTTGAGCGTCGGATTCCAGGTCCAGAACGGATTGAACCTGTCGAGGTCGAGCAGCTGGTCGTCCGGCTTTATCGAGGTCAGCCCCATCCAGTAGAACGGGAACAAGAGGATGATAATGATGATCGAGAGCGGCAGATAGACCGTCACGAGCCGGCGCGGCACCGACTGCAGATAGCTCATGCCCTCGCTATGATCGGCCCGTGCGGGCGTCGACAGGATGGATTTGAGGTCGACCTTTGCGGCAGGAAGATCAGTCATTGTTTTCTCCCTGCTGCCACTTGCGGCGTTGCAGGCCGAACCACGACACCATGATTGCGGCGAGCAGGAACGGGATCATGGCGCTGGAGATCGCAGCACCCTCGCCCAACTGTCCGGCGATGATCGCGCGCTGATACGACAACGTCGCCATCAGATGCGTGGCATTGACCGGGCCGCCGCGGGTCATCGCCCAGATCAGCTGGAAGTCGGTGAAGGTGAACAGCACCGAGAAGGTCATCACGACCGCGATGATCGGGGTCAGCAAGGGATAGGTGATGTAGCGGAAGCGCTGCCAGCTCGAGGCGCCGTCGAGTGTTGCGGCCTCATAGAGCGAGGGCTGCACGGTCTGTAGGCCCGCGAGCAGCGTGATTGCGACGAAGGGCACGCCGCGCCAGATATTGGCAAAGATCACGCAAATCCTCGCCCAGGTGGTGTCGCCGAGAAAATTGATGTTCTGGGTGATCAGCCCGAGATGCTTCAGCGACCAGGAGATGATCGAGAATTGCGAATCGAAGATCCACCAGAAGGCCAGCGCCGACAGCACCGTCGGCACGATAAAGGGGATCAGGACAGCGGCGCGCAAGAGCGCCTTGAACGGCAGGTTCTCGTTGAGCAGCAGCGCGAGATAGAGCCCGATGGCGAATTTGAAGGCGCTCGCAACGAAGGTGTAGAGCAGCGTGTTCGTCACCGAGAGCCAGAAGATGGAGTCGTCCCACAGCCATTCATAGTTTTCGGTGCCGATGAATTGGCCGACGCGGCCGATGCGGGCGTCGGTGAAGGACAGCCAGATGCCGAGCCCCAAGGGATAGGCCAGAAAGAAGATCAGGAAACCCATCGCCGGCAGCATGAACCAGATCGCGAGAAAGTTTTTGTTGTGCTTGAGCTGGTCCCACGTCGTCGCCTCGCGGATTTCGCGTTTGGCGTGCTGGGGAGCAAGGGCAAGATCGGCCATGGGCGAGTTCCCGAGTGGAGTTTAAGTGAAACGGGCGGCAGTCACCTGCCGCCCGCCCTTATCCGGATACTACGAGCGATAAATCCGCTTGAGCTGACGCTCGGCTTCCGAGATCGAGCCCTTGGCGTCCTTGGCCCCGGTGCAGTAGTTGGCGAACATGTCGACGACGATGAAGTCGGCGATCGCGGTTGCCGCCTTCTCGCCGGGGGTGCCGACGCCGGAGGCCGGCAGCGCGCGCTTGGAGGCCTGTCCGAACACCGCATTCTTCGGGTCGGCGGTCCAGACCGGGGCCGAGTCGTAGGCATTGAGCGTGTGGGTCAGATAGCCCCGCGCACCCGACAGCCACGTCTCGAAATTCTCCTTCTCCAGCATGTAGGCGATGAAGGCCTTGGACGCCTGCGGGTATTTGGTGAAGTTGAAGGCAAGGATCGGAACCGCAAGCTGCAATTCCGTCGGCTTGCCGATCGGGCCGACCGGCCACAGCGCGTGGTCGATGTCCTCCGCCAGCTCCTTCTTGGCCGGATCATCCTTGGCGGCAACATAGATCGAGATGCCGTTCGAGGTGAGGTAGAGATCGCCCGAAAGGAACGCCTTGTTGTTGGACGAATCGTTCCAGGACGCGACGCCGGGAATGAAGGTGTCCGACAGCTCCTTGGCGTATTCCAGCGCCTTCGCCGTTTCCGGCGAGTTGATGACGACCTTGTCGTCCTTGTCGACAGTCCAGGCGTTGTGACCCCAGAGGATGTTGTGCACCCAGGCATTGGCGTCGCCGGTGGCGTGGCCGAGCGCGAAGCCGGCCGGTGTGTTGTTCGCCTTCAACGCCTTGCAGAGCTCGAGATAGGCCGGGAAGTCGGAAGGAATGGCCTTGAAGCCGGCCTTCTGCACCGCCGATTTGCGATAGGTGAGATAGCCGCCGATGGTGGCGACGGGGATGCCGAGCCAGTCATCGCCCTGCTTGCAGGTCTTGGCGGCGGCTTCCGTCCAGCCGCCATATTTCTTGCCGAGGTAATCGGCAACGTCATTCATCTTCAGGACCTTGGTCGGGAACAGCTGCGGCAGCGTGTGCAGGCCCCAGGCGATGTCGAGGCCGGAGCCGGTGTTGGCGGCAACCGAGGCCTTCGGCTGCACGTCCTCGAAGGATTCCGAGAACACGTTCATCTCGGTGCCGGTCGCCGACTTGAAGGCCGCGACCATCGCGTTGAACGCGTCGTCTTCCGCCGGCACGAAGCGCTTCCAGCGCATCACCGTCAGCTTGGCGCCCGGCTCCGCCTTCCACGGCGCCGATTGCGCCCAGGCCTTGGCGAAGTCGAACAGCGCCGGACCGGTCAGCATGCCCCCTGCGGTCAGCGCGGTGCCGCCCTGCAGCAAGGCGCGGCGGGTAAACTCCTGCATCGTCTCGTCTCCCTCTAAAGTGTTTGATGTTTTTTGATTTGGTCTGGTCGTCTTCTTTTTATGCGTTGAGCCGCTTGCCGGTGGCCTCGTCGAACAGATGGACCAGCGAGGGATCGGGTTTCAGGCGGACCTTGTCGCCGGGATTGAACAAATGGCGCTCGCGGAACACCGCCACCACCTGCTCGCCGCCGAGCTTGGCAAATACCTGGGTTTCCGAGCCGGTCGGCTCGACCACGACGATCTCGGCCTCGGCGCCGTCATCGGCGATGGTGAAATGCTCGGGCCGCACGCCATAGACGGCGGGCTTGCCGTCGGAATTGGCGGGCGCCGATTTGAGCGGCAACTTGACGCCGTTGGGACCCTCGAAGGTCGCCACCCCGTTCACTGCGACCTTGCCTTTGAGGAAATTCATCGCGGGCGAGCCGATGAAGCCGGCGACGAACTGGTTCTCCGGCTTGTCGTAGAGCTCCAGCGGCGAGCCCATCTGCTCGACGATGCCGTCATGCATGACCACGATCTTGTCGGCCATGGTCATGGCCTCGATCTGGTCATGGGTGACGTAGACGGTGGTGGTCTTGAGCCGCTGGTGCAGCTCCTTGATCTCGGTCCGCATGGCGACGCGCAGCTTGGCGTCGAGGTTGGAGAGCGGCTCGTCGAACAGGAACACCTGGGGATCGCGGACAATGGCGCGGCCCATGGCGACGCGCTGGCGCTGGCCGCCCGACAATTGCCGGGGATAACGGTCGAGCAGCGGGGTCAGCGCCAGGATTTCGGCGGCGCGCGACACGCCCTTCTTGATCTCGTCCTGCCTGGCGCCGCGCAGCTTGAGCGAAAAGCCCATATTGTCAGCAACGGTCATATGCGGGTAGAGCGCATAGTTCTGGAATACCATGGCAATGTCCCGCTCCTTGGGCTGGACATTGTTGACCACGCGCTCACCGATCGAAATCGTGCCCGAAGTGATGTTTTCCAGGCCTGCCAGCATGCGCAGCAGGGTCGACTTGCCGCAGCCGGACGGGCCGACCAGCACGACGAACTCGCCGTCCTCGATCGGTATCGACACGCCGTGCAGAACTTCAAAGTTTCCGAACGATTTTCGCACGTCGCGAATATGCACGGACGACATACATTCCCCTCCCAAATCGTCAAATCTGCCCCGCGATCGATGCCGCGGTCTTGCTTTTATTGCCACGGGTCTTACCAGACTTTTGCGGCGATGTCGTTGGATCAAAGTCGTAAGAGTCAGCTCTTGCCACCAAGATTGCGAAGCAATCAGTGGCATGTAAAATCAGGCGAAACTGGCGCACAATATTAAGGCGTGTGCGCTGCGGGAGAAAACATGAACAAGCCGCTTACCGGCGTCACCAGACGCAAACTCCGCTCCAGCGAATGGTTCAACGATCCGACCAATCCGGGCATGACCGCGCTCTATCTCGAGCGCTACCTCAATTACGGCCTGACGCGGCACGAGCTGCAGTCCGGCAAGCCGATCATCGGCATTGCCCAGACCGGCAATGACCTGTCGCCGTGTAACCGCCACCATCTCGAATTGGCACACCGGGTGCGCGAAGGGATTCGCGCCGCCGGCGGCATTGCCATGGAATTCCCCACCCATCCGATCCAGGAGACGGGCAAGCGCCCAACAGCGGCACTCGACCGCAACCTCGCTTATCTTGGCCTGGTCGAAATCCTGTTCGGCTATCCCCTGGATGGCGTGGTGCTGACCACCGGCTGCGACAAGACGACGCCCGCCTGCCTGATGGCGGCCGCGACCGTCAACCTGCCCGCCATCGTGCTGTCGGGCGGACCGATGCTCAACGGCTGGTTCAACGGAGAGCGCACCGGCTCCGGCACCGTGGTCTGGAAAGCGCGTGAGCGGCTCGCCGCCGGCGAGATCGACTACGAGCAATTCATCGAGATCGTCGCCTCCTCGGCGCCCTCGGTCGGCCATTGCAACACGATGGGCACGGCATCGACCATGAACTCGCTCGCCGAAGCGCTCGGCATGTCGCTGCCCGGCTGCGCGGCGATCCCTGCGCCCTATCGCGAGCGCGGACAGATTGCGTATGAGACCGGCGTACGCGCCGTCCAGATGGTGTGGGAAGATTTGAAGCCGTCGGACATCCTGACGCGGGAAGCCTTCGAGAACTGCATCGTGGTCAATTCCGCGATCGGCGGCTCGACCAATGCGCCGATCCACATCAACGCGCTCGCCCGCCATATCGGCGTGGAGCTGTCGATCGACGACTGGCAGAAGCACGGCCATGACGTACCGCTCCTGGTCAACATGCAGCCGGCAGGCTTCTATCTCGGCGAGGAATATCACCGGGCCGGCGGCGTGCCGTCGGTCGTGCGCGAATTGATGAAGCACCAGCGCATCCACGAGGATGCAATGACGGTGAACGGCCGCACCATGGGCGACAATTGCCGCGAGGCGGCCAAGCCCGATGGCGACGTGATCTGGAGCTATGACAAACCCTTGGTGAAGGACGCCGGCTTCCTGGTGCTGCGCGGCAATCTGTTCGATTCCGCGATCATGAAGACCAGCGTGATTTCGAAGGAATTCCGCGACCGTTACCTGATCAACCCGAAGGACCCGAACGCCTTCGAGGGCCGCGCCATCGTGTTCGAAGGTCCGGAGGATTATCACCACCGGATCGACGATGCCTCGCTCGACATCGACGAGCACTGCATGCTCTTCATCCGCGGCACCGGCCCGATCGGCTATCCCGGTGGCGCCGAGGTCGTGAACATGCAGCCGCCGGCCGCGCTGATCAAACGCGGCATCCTCTCGCTACCCTGCATCGGCGACGGCAGGCAGTCCGGCACCTCGGGCTCACCGTCGATCCTCAACGCCTCGCCGGAGGCCGCCGCCGACGGCGGGCTTGCGATCCTCAAGACCGGCGACAAGGTCCGCATCGACCTCAACAAGGGCTCGGCCAACATTCTGATCTCCGACGAGGACGTCAAGCAGCGCCACGCCGATCTGAAGGCCAAGGGCGGCTTCCCGCACCCGGCCCACCAGACGCCATGGCAGGAGCTCTATCGCTTCACCGTCGGCCAGCACGCCACCGGCGCCTGCATGGAGCTCGCCACGCGCTACCACGACATCGCCGGCACGGTCGGCGTGGCGAGGGATAATCACTGAGACTGTCATTCCGGGATGCGTGCGAAGCACGCAGGCCCGGAATCCATAACCGCCATCGTGAGTATGGATTCCGGGCTCGCGACTTCGTCGCGCCCCGGAATGACGAAGGAAAAATAAGGAGAACAAAATGTCAGACCGCCTCAAGGGCAAACGCGCCGTTGTCACCGCAGCGGCCGCCGGCATCGGACGCGCCTGCGCCATCGCCTTCGCGCGCGAGGGTGCCACGGTGATTGCCACCGATATCAATGAAAAGGGCATCGCTGCGCTGGCCCAGGACGGTATTGCCGAGACGGCACGGCTCGACGTTCGCAACACGGCCGACGTCAACGCCTTCGCCAAGCGCGTCGGCAAGATCGATATCCTGCTCAACGCCGCAGGCTTCGTGCACCACGGCACCATCATGGACTGTTCGGAGGAAGATTGGGACTTCTCGTTCGACCTCAACGTCAAGTCCATGCACCGGACCATAAGGGCGTTCCTGCCGGCGATGCTGGCGGGTGGCGGCGGCAGCATCGTCAACATCTCCTCATGCGCGGCGCTGCGGCCGCCGGCCAACCGCTATGTCTACAGTGCGTCCAAGGCAGCGGTCTCGCTGCTCACGCGCGCGGTCGCGCTTGATTTCATCACCCAGGGCATCCGCTGCAACAGCATCTGTCCCGGCACGGTGGAAACGCCCTCGATGCTCGACCGGGCCGCCGCCGCCGGCCCGCAGGGCAAGGAGATGTTCATCTCCCGCCAGAAGATGGGCCGGCTCGGCACAGCGGAGGAAATCGCTACCATGGCCGTGTATCTCGCCAGCGATGAAAGCGCGTTCACCACCGGCGTCGACCTCGTTGTCGATGGCGGTTTCATGCTCTGACATCCGGCCGGCCAGAGGTTTCCACCATGGGCAAGAACAAGATCGATCTCAACGGCCGCATCGCCGTCGTCACCGGCGGCGCACAGGGGTTTGGCCGTGCGATCACCGAGCGCTTTGTCGAATCCGGCGCCAAGGTCGCGATCTGGGACTTTGATCAGGCGTTTGCGGAAAAAACCGCGAAGGAAATCGGCAATGCGGTGTCCGCCTTCAAGGTCGATGTCAGCGACCTCGCGGCGGTGGAGGCCACGCGCGACGCCACATTAAAGGCGTTCGGCAAGATCGACATCCTCGTCAACAATGCCGGCATCGCCGGTATCAACAAGACGGTGTGGGACACCGATCTCGATGAATGGCGCAAGGTACTCCGCATCAATCTCGACGGCCCCTTCATCTGCTGCAAGGCGATCGTGCCTGCCATGATCGAGAAGAAATACGGCCGCATCGTCAACATTGCCTCCATTGCCGGCAAGGAAGGCAATCCGAATGCGGCGCATTACTCGGCGTCGAAGGCCGGGCTCATTGCGCTGACCAAATCACTCGGCAAGGAGCTCGCCGCACACGATATTCTTGTCAACGCGGTGACACCTGCGGCTGCTAAGACCGCGATCTTCGACCAGCTCACGCAGCAGCACATCGACTTCATGCTGTCGAAGATTCCGAAGAACCGCTTCGTGCTGGTGGAAGAGTTGGCAGCCATGGTGGCGTGGCTCGCCTCCGAAGACTGTGCGTTCTCCACCGGCGCGGTATTCGACATTTCGGGAGGACGGGCGACGTACTAGGATTTTGATTTTGCCCTGTCGAGAAACGGCCTCCAGGAAAGCGCCTCGCCTCTCGCCTCCTCCAGACGGCCATCGTCGAGGAGCTTTCCGACACAAGCGAAGTACTCGCAGAGGAACGAGGCATCCGGCAATTCGTAGATGCGCTCGCTGGGCACCCAGAGAGCGAATTTCCTCGCGGAGATGAGCGTGGACATGATGGCGGGTCTGAGATCGCGGGCGTTATCGGGCCATCCCGGGACAGCGGTCCGAAGTTTGAGGTTGTCGGAAAGAGAGCGAAATTTGGTAGCGAGGTTTCGAAGCTCGAAGGCCTTTCGCTCGCCTGCCTTTCGGGCTGACGATTCCAGGGAAATGCCGATGACCATTCCGGTCATGAAAACCAGTGCAAACTTGAACCAGGGCAGCTCGCCCACGGCGACGAGATGATCGGAGATCAACCTGGCTGCCGCATTGGGCTCGGAGAAGATATTTTCCGAAAGCCATTTTTCGACGGTCGTGCCGATGGGAGGGATCAGAAGCAGACCCCAAATCCCGAACAGAAGCGGTTTGAGCCATTTGGACATGGACCGCTATTGGCTAGCACAGCGGAAAGGCCGGTTGGAGGGGTTGTCGGCTTCCGCGATGATTCTGCCATTATGAAGTGCGCGTCGCGGGTTCCAGGCTGCGTCATACGCGCGGTATGATCTTGAGGACATGATCGTCCTCACGGGCACTCCTGCTGAGGGCCCAGGGGGCACCGCACCATGATCAAATTTCCACGCCGCGACGTTCTCAAGCTTGCCGCAGGCGCCTGCGCGTCGCCGGCATTGACACTTCGTCCTGCGTTCGGCCAACTTGCCCCGAACCCGGCCCAGGTGCGTGAACCGTCGCCGGCGGAGCGCGCCGCGATGGCGCGGCATGCGCGCAGCTTCACGGAAAAATACGACGTGCCGGCGCTGTCATTTGCGGTCGGCTATGCCGGCGAGATCGTTCACGAGGAAGCGTTCGGTGTCGCCGACCGCGAACGTAACGAAGCGGTGACGCCGGCCCATCTCTTCCGCATCGCCAGCCTGACCAAGATGATCACGTCGGCCGCGATCTTCACGCTGGTCGAGCAGAACCGCCTGAAACTCTCGGATAAGGTCATCGGCCCAGGTACGATCCTCGGCACCGATTATGGCCAGCCGCCCTATAGCGCCGGGATCGCGGAGATCACCGTCGAGCAGCTCCTGACCCACACTTCCGGCGGCTGGACCAATGACGGACGCGATCCGATGTTCACGCATCCGGCGATGAACCATGCCGAGCTGATCACCTGGACGCTCGCCAACCGGCCGCTCGATCATCTGCCCGGCAAGAATTTCGCCTATTCCAATTTCGGCTATTGCATTCTTGGCCGCGTGATCGAGAAGCTCACCTCGCAGCCCTATCCCGATTTCGTGCGGGCGGAGGTGCTGAGCCGCTGCGGCATCAATGACATGGTGATCGCCGCGAACCGGCTCGAGAAGCGCCGCAGCGACGAGGTGAAATATTACGGCCAGGGCGAAAATCCCTATGAGGCGAACGTCGCGAGAATGGACTCGCACGGCGGCTGGCTCGCTCGCCCAAGCGACCTCGTGCAATTCCTGATGCATATCGACGGCTATTCAAAGCCCGCCAATATCCTCAAGCCTCACACCATCCAGGTCATGACCACACCATCCTCGGCCAATCGCCAATATGCCAAGGGCCTGATGATCACCGATAACGGCAACTGGTGGCACGACGGCAGCCTCGCCGGCACGACCACGATTGCCGTGCGCACGCATGGCGGCTTCTGCTGGGCCGCCCTCACCAACACCAGCCGCAACAATTCCAAGATCGGCGACGACCTCGATACGCTGAACTGGAACATGGTTGGCGAGGTCAAAAGCTGGCACGTGGCCTGAGCGAATAACCTCCGCTTGGACCTTCGTCGGCGTTGACCGATCGCGCCCGCCTTGGCAAACGGCTGGTATACCAATAACGGGAGGAAATATGAGGCGGGGGAAACTGATAGCGGCCGTTGTGCTGGCTGCGATTTTTGGCGCCACGCCGGGCGCGGCCTTGGCGCAAAGCCCGGGCGGCGTCGTCCGGATCGTCATTCCCTTTGCGCCCGCAGGCTCGGCGGACGTGCTGGCACGCCTGCTCCAGGCCCCCCTGCAGGAAGAATTGCAGCAGACGGTGATCGTCGAAAATCACGCCGGCGCCGGCAGCAATATCGGCACCAGCGAGGTCTCCCGCGCCAAGCCTGACGGCCGCACACTTCTGATCACCACCAGCGCCTTCGTCGTCAATCCGTCGCTGTACCAGAACGCCAACTACGACTACAGCAAGCTCGAACCGATCGGCCTGCTTCCGGCCGCGCCGACTGTGTTCGCGGTCAGCCCCAAGCAAGACGGCATCCAATCGGTCGCCGACCTGATCGCACGCGCAAAGGCCGAGCCGCAGAAATTCAACTATTCGAGCCCCGGCAACGGCACGACGCCGCAGCTCATGGTGGAGCTGTTCAAGCTCACGACTGGCGCTGCGGTGACGAACATTCCCTACAACGGCGGCGGACCGGCGACGCAGGCCCTGATGACCGGCACCGTCGATCTTCTGTCGACCGCGCTACCCGGCGCCCAGGGGCAAATCCGTGGCGGCACCATGAAGGGCATCGCACTGAGCACGGACGAGCGCTGGCCGACGCTTCCGGATGTGCCGACCTTCAAGGAACTCGGCTATCCCGACGTCAGTCTCAGCAATCTGCATTTCTTCCTGGCGCCGCCAGGCACGCCGCCCGCCGAGATCGAGCGCATCAGCAAGGCGGCGCTCAAGGTCGTCGCACGCGACGACATCAAGAAGCGCCTCATCGATCTCGGCTTCGTTCCGACCGCCGAAGGACCCGAGGCGGCAAAGGCGCGCATCGCCAAGGAGGTCGCGTTCTACAAGGATCTCATTGCCAGGGCCAAGATTCCGCAAATCCAATGAGGCACGTCCTTTCGGCTGGAGAGCCACACCCGCGACCGACAGAAAGTCATAACAATGAAAAACAAGATCGCAGCCTTCGCACTTTTCCTCGCGCTCTCCTGCCCCGCCGTCGCGCAAAACTATCCCACGCGCACGATCACAATGATCGTACCGTTCGCGGCCGGCGGACCGACGGACCTTGTTGGACGCATGCTGGCCCAGCGGATGGGCGAGATACTCGGCCAGACGATCATCGTCGATAATATCGGCGGCGCCGGCGGAATGAACGGCGCCAAGCGTTTGGCGGCCTCCAGTCCCGACGGCTACACGATCGGAATAGGCACAGTTGGAACGCATGCCCAGAATCAATGGCTCTACGATCACCCAGTCTACAATGCGACGACCGACTTCACGCCGGTCGCGCTGGTCGCCGACGTGCCGATCGTGCTTTTTGCGCGCAAGGATTTGCCGGTGAATAACCTGGCGGAATTTGTCGCCTACGCCAAACAGAACCAGGACAAGCTCAAGTTCGGCTCGGGCGGACCCGGCTCGGCTTCTCACCTCGGCTGTGTGGTGCTCGATACCGCCATGGGCACCCACATCACCCATGTCCCCTACAAGGGTGGCGAACTTGCGATGCAGGACGTGATTGCGGGCCGGATCGATTTCGAATGCGACCTCATGAGCACCGTCAAGCCCCAGATTGACGGCGGCACCGTCAAGGCGCTTGCGATGATGAGTAAAACACGCTCGCCGGCGGAGCCGAATGTGCCTACCACGGTGGAGCAAGGCGTTGATGCTGAGGCTTACAGCTGGAACGCGGTGTTCCTGCCCAAGGGCGCTCCGGAAGATATCGTCAAGAAACTCAACACCGCCGCCGTGGAGGCCATGAACACACCCGCGTTCCGCGAACGCCTGGCAAGCCTGGGAGTGCAGGTCGTGTCCAAGGACCGCACGACGCCGGAATATCTCGCAGGCTTTGTCAAAAGCGAAATCGCAAAGTGGGAAGCGCCGATCAAGGAAAGCGGCGTCAAAGTAGAATAGTAGACGTCAGCGTCCGCGTGAATGTTTTGGCAGTTTAGACAGCTTGCTCGAGCCGTGCTTTGGCACTCGCGGCGGCTTGACGGCCGTCGGTTCGGCCTTGCAGGGAATGAGCGTGACCTCGACAATCACGCCGGGTGCGACATCCGCCGTTCCGCTGCAAAGGACGGTATTGCCCAGCACCGTTCCCTCGAGCTTCAGCTCAAATTCGTCGACGCCAAAAATCGTCGCATGTCCCACGGTATGCCGCCGGGTCCTCATGACGACTTTGAGGTTGTCGCCCGCGGTTTCATAGGTGCCGTCGTAAAACAGGATGCTGTCGCGGCCCCGAAGCTTGCCGTCGGCAAAATGCGCAGTGCCGGTTCCCTCGCCTAGCGGCGACTTGTACCAGGCGGAATAGGTTCCGTCTTTGAACATGGCCATTCTCCGCGAATGTGGGGAGAATCCACTGGACGCCGCTTGCGTTAATTTGCGGTGAAGGCAGCGCGGCGACTTGTCGTCGTTGCGATCCAGATGCCGGCAAAGACGGTCACGATGCCGAGAACGAGGTTCCATCCGATCGGCTCGTTGAGCAAGAGCGCGCCGACCGTCGACGCCGTGATCGGATTGACGGTGACCGAGATCGCGACGCGCGTGGGCGTCGTGCGTTCGAGAGCAAAAGCCCAGAGATAGAAGGTCAACGCGGCACCAAGGGCGCCGAGATAGAACGCGGCTCCCCATTGCGGCAGGCCGAAGGAAGCCACCGGCGCAAAGCTGCCGTGCCACCAGGACAGCGCGATCAGGCAGGCGGCGCCGATGCCCATCGAGACAGCCGTGAAGGGAATGGGACCCGAGCGCCGGATCAGCGGTTTTGACCAGATGCTGTAGAGCGCCATGCAGAGTGCGGCCGCGACCATCAGGAGATCGCCGCGCCAGGCGCCGTCGGGCGCGGAGGAGAGCCCGGACAGCAGCGCCAGCGCAACACCCGACATCGCGACCAGAACGCCGACCGTCTTGCGCGGCGACAACGCTTCGCTGCTGAGCGCGGCGCCGACGAGCATCGTGAGCAGCGGCAGCGTCGACAGCGCGAGCGCGCCGCGCGCAGCGGTCGTGAAAATCAATGAGGCGTTGAACAGGATCGGAAACAGCGCGAAGTAGAGCACGCCGAGCCCGGCCGTGCCCAGCCAATCGCCCCGCTCCGGCCACGGGCCGCCTTGCAGCCACGCGACCGGCAGCAACAACAGAAACCCGATGCCGAAGCGGAACGAGCCGATGGCGAGTGGGTCGATCGTGTTCACGAGATAGCGCGTGGCGCCGATCGAAGTGCCGCCGAGGCCGCTCGAGGCCACCGCCGCCAACACCCCCCAGCCCTCACCCATTCCCTTCCCTCAACTCCAAGCTTGCGGGCAACCATAGAGTGAGGCTATCAATCACGAAATCGAATTTCCTTGATGCAAGAAATCACGCATCGTGATGAGCCTCCCTGCCCTCGATCCGGAGCTGTTACAGGCCTTCGTGGCGGTCGCCGACCAGCGCTCGTTCACACGCGCAGCCGCGACGCTGAACCGGACCCAGTCAGCGGTCAGCATGCAGATCAAGCGGCTGGAAGATCGCCTCGGCGTGGAGCTGTTTCACCGCACCAAGGCCAATGTCGATTTGAGCCCGTCCGGCGAAGGCCTGCTCGGCTATGCCCGTCGCATCCTGTCGCTCAACGTTGAGGCGATCGCGCACTTGCGCGAACACAAGGTCGAGGGCGTGGTGCGGCTCGGCGTGATGGACGATTACGGCACCTTGATCGTGCCGCCGCTGCTCGCGAGTTTTCTGGCCGGCTATCCCCTGATCCAGGTCGAGATGGAGGCGGGGCTGACGTCGTCGATGCCGGCACGGCTGGGCGAGGCCTATGACCTCGTGATCGCCATGCATCCGGCCGGACGCGGCGACGGCGAGTTTCTCTGCCGGGAGCAAGCGGTGTGGGCCACCAGCGCCGAGCATCCGGTGGAAGAACAGGATCCGCTACCGGTTGCGCTCTATCCGCAAGGCTGCCTGTTCCGGCGCTGGGCGATGGAGGCGCTGGACGCGGCAACGCGCCGCTGGCGCCTCGCCTTTGTCAGCCATAGCCTTACCGCCGTGGAGTCGATTGCGGCGCAAGGGCTGGCGGTCACCGTGGTGAAATCAGGCACGTTTCCCTCGCGGCTGCGCCGGCTGTCGGAGCGCGACGGCCTGCCGCCGCTACCGGCCGCGGACATATGCCTGCATCGCGCCGCCAACCTGTCGCCTGCCGGCGCGCTGCTGGCAGATCATCTGCGCATGGCCATATCGAAGGAAACGCCGTTACAATCCAAACCGCGCGGCGCACCCCGGCTGCGCAAATCCAACGAAATGGTCCATCACCCATGAACCTCTATACGCTCTCGGTCTGGGTGATCCCGCTCGTCATTGCCATCACCTTCCACGAGGCCGCGCACGGCTTTGTCGCATATCGGTTCGGCGACGACACCGCCTGGAACCTGGGCCGCGTCTCCTTCAACCCGATCCGGCACATCGATCCCTTCGGCACGCTCTTGTTGCCGGCCATGCTGCTGTTCGCCCACTCGCCGTTTCTGTTCGGCTATGCCAAGCCGGTGCCGGTGAATTTCCGCGCGCTGAGCGATCCCAGGCTCGGCATGATCATGGTGGCGCTGGCCGGGCCCGCCACCAACATCCTGCTCGCGCTGGCCGGCGCGGCCGGCTTTCACCTGCTCCCGCTGGTTCCGGCCGACTATGCGCAATGGGTGGCAGACAATCTCAAAAATACCGTCGTTATCAATGTCGTGCTGGCCGTCTTTAACATGATGCCGATACCGCCGCTGGATGGCGGACGGGTCGCGGTCGGCATCCTGCCGCGGCCGCTCGCCATGCCGCTGGCGCGGCTGGAACCGTTCGGAATGCTGATCCTGATCGCAATTTTGATCCTGCTCCCCTTGGCAGGTTCGCAGTTCGGTCTAAATCTTGATGTTATCTCGCAGGTGTTGCGGAAAGCCACCGATGCGATCATTCGCTTCATTCTTTTGTTAACCGGTAACGCCTAGTCGAAAAAGGGCGAAAAGAACCCGAGGGGCTCTTGGTCAAGGCTGCGGATATGTTGATTGCGCGACGTGCCGATACGAGGGCCCGCGCCGACTTTGCCACCTGGAAAATGATGGCCAAGCTCAACGGTGCTTCGGCGCTGCCGGCGGAGGCACAGAATTTCCTGGCGACCTACAAGAAGCATCTCGGCGAAATGTCCGAGGCAGACGCGACGGAGACCACCATCCTCGCGCTCTACAAGGCATATTATGCCGAGATGGGCGGCATCGGCGCCCCGCCCGACGTGCAGCGGCGCCCGGCCGAACCCGTCGCCGACAACGTCACCGCCTTCCGCCGCCCCGCGCCCCGCCCCAAGTCGCAATCCCCGTTTAACATGCCGGGCAAACAGCAGCTGCCCGTGCTGCTGATCTTCGCCTGCCTCGTCGTGGTCTGGGTCGGCATCCGCTATTTGTGGAAGTAGCGCCATAGCCTCGCTGGCGGGCTGAGCGACTTGCCCGGCAACGATGATCGCCCCACTGATTCAGCTCGAACCTCACCGCTAATTCCGCGTGGCGATCAAATCGCGCGTGTCTAGTCGGCGCTGATATTGCCGGGCATAATCCTGCCGCTGAGGAAAAGAAATCCAATTGGAGGGGAAATGAAACGATCCATTGCCGCACTGATGATGACGGCGAGCCTGGCTTTTGCAGGCACCGCATCAGCGCAAACCATGGACAAGGTGGTCAAGGTCGGCTCGCTCGGCGATCAGTCCGGCCTTTATTCTGACATTGGCGGACCGGGCTCGACGGTGGCCGCGCAAATGGCGGTCGAGGATTCCGGACTGCTCGCCAAGGGCTGGAAGATCGACGTGATCTCGGCCGATCACCAGAACAAGCCCGACGTCGCCGTCAATATCGGCAAGCAGTGGATCGACGTCGAGAAGGTCGACGTGTTCGTCGATCTCGCCGCCTCCAATGTCGGGCTCGCGATCGCAAACCTCGCCAAGGAAAGGAACGTCGTCAACCTGAACTCCGGCTCAGGCTCGTCCGATCTCACCGGCTCGCAGTGCTCCCCCAACACGGTGCACTGGGCTTACGACACCTACATGCTTGCCAATGGCACCGGCAAGGCGCTGGTGAAATCCGGCGGCGATACCTGGTTCTTCCTCGCGGCCGACTATGCCTTTGGCCAGGCGCTGGAGCGCGACACCACGGCGGCCGTCACCGCGGCCGGCGGCAAGGTGCTCGGCGACGTCAAGCATCCGCTCAACACGTCCGACTTCTCGTCCTTCCTGCTGCAGGCGCAGAGCTCGAAAGCCAAGGTCATCGGCCTTGCCAACGCCGGTGGGGACACCACCAACGCGATCAAGCAGGCGGCCGAATTCGGCATCGTCAAGGGCGGCCAGAAGCTTGCGGGCTTGCTTATGTTCCTCACCGACGTGCATTCGCTCGGCCTCAACGTCGCGCAGGGCCTGAATCTGACGGAAAGCTTCTATTGGGACTTGAACGACCAGACCCGCGCCTTCTCCAAGCGCTTCATGCAGCGCTTCCCGAAGAACCCACCCACCATGGTGCAGGCCGGCGTCTATTCCTCGCTGATCCATTACTTCAAGGCGCTGGAGGCGCTCGGCGGCAATCCGCATGACGGCCGCGTGGTGGTGGCCAAGATGAAGGAGCTGCCGACCGACGATCCCCTGTTCGGCAAGGGCTCGATCCGCGCCGACGGCCGCAAGATTCACCCGGCCTATCTGTTCGAGGTGAAGCAGCCCTCCGAGTCCAAATATCCCTGGGACTATTACAAGCTGGTCGCGACCATCCCGGCGGACGAAGCCTTCCTGCCGCTGGAGAAGAGCGTCTGTCCGCTGGTGAAGAAGAGTTGAGTGCTTGTCAAAGTGTCATTCCGGGGCGGTCCGGAAGGACCGAACCCGGAATGACGACGCAACAATTCGCTCACTTCGGCTTGGTGAAGTTCACATCGAGGCTGAAGCTGAACTGATCGTCGGTCAGGGCTGCGGGCGGCAGCGGCACCGGGTCGGAGCGGTGGATCATCGAGATCGCGGCATCGTCGAAGGCGGAATCGCCCGACGACTGCACGACATTGGCGGACAGGATGTTGCCGCGACGGTTGAGCACGATGGCCACCTTCACGACGGCCGCCTTTAACCGGTCCGCCGGATAGCGCTGGTGCAGCTTGAAGGTCGCGGAGATCTTCTTGCCCCATTCGGCCGTGAGCTTCAGCTTGTCCTTGCCGAGGCCATGCGGATTAGGCGCTTTTGCGATATCCGCGTTCGGCGCATCGGGATCGAGCGCCTGCCGTGAGGTCGCCTCCGAGGCCTGCTGCTCCGGCGCGGCCTCGGTCTGGACGGTGGCGACCTTGGTGTCTTCCTTGGTCTTCTCGCTCTTGTTGGGCGAGACGGCGCGATCGGCATCATCCTGATCGGTCGGCTTGTCCTGCGGCAGGTCAGTCTTATGCGGATCGGCTTTCTGCTCAACCTGTTGCTGCGAAGCCTGCGCCGCATCGGTGTCGGGTCCCTGCGGCAGGTTGTCGTCCAGAACCTTCGGCGAGACCATCTCGACGGCGAACTCGTCGGTGTTAGCACCTAACCCGCCATCATCCTGGTCGGCCGCCAGATGGACGAGCGCGAACGCGGCGCCGCCGAGATGCAGCGCCAGTGCAACCACGCCCGCGATCACCCACAAGCGCCGGGATGGCCTTTGCTCGTCGATGTCGAAGTCGGAGATGACCGTCATCAGGGTTTTGCAGCCGCGTCCGGCTGTCCCGCCGCACTTGCCGGCGCCACGCCCTCCAGCGCCACCAGCTTGTATTTGGTATAGCCGCCCTGGCGCAGCAGCTCCATCACGTTGATCAACTCGCCATAAGGCACCGAGCGGTCCGCGCGAATGAACACCGGATGGTCCTTGCCGAGTTCCGGGATGGCGTCCAGCGTCACGATGAGCGCGTCGCGCTTGACGGTATTTTCCCCGATCGCGAGCGACAGGTCGGGCTTGATCGAAAGGAAGGTCGGCTTGTCCGGCCGCTTGAGCGGGGTTGCGCTCGAGGTCGGCAGGTCGATCGGCAGATCCACGGTCGAGAGCGGAGCGGCCACCATGAAGATGATGAGCAGCACCAGCATGACGTCGATGAAGGGAGTGACGTTGATTTCGTGCGCTTCCGCGAACTCCTCGTCGTCGTCAAACCCGCCTTCCGCGATTGAAGCGCCCATGATCCAATTCCTCGCCCTACTCCGCCGCGCGGGAATGCATCACGCCGCTGTTGACGCGGTCGAGGTCGCGCGACAGCAGCCGCGCCGCCGCGCCCGAGGCGCGGCTGACCAGCTCGAGATAGGTGCGCGTGCCGCGCGCAAAATGGTTGTAGATGATGACAGCGGGAATCGCGGCCACCAGACCGATCGCGGTCGCCAGCAGCGCCTCGGCGATCCCGGGCGCAACCACCGCAAGGTTGGTGGTCTGCGACTTCGAGATGTTGATGAAGCTGTTCATGATGCCCCACACCGTGCCGAACAGGCCGACGAACGGCGCGGTCGAGCCGATGGTGGCGAGCACGCCCATGCCGAAACGGATGCGGCGTGCGGCGGCACGCGAGATTTCCGAGAAGCTCAGCGCGGCGCGCTCCTTGATGCCGGTGTCGGAATTGACGCCCGCCGATAGCCGCCCCTCATGCATGGCCGCGGCAAGGAATGTCGACAGCACGGTGGTCTTCTTGCCCAGCGCCATCTGCGCTTCGGCGAGCGAGCGCGCGTCATCAACCTTCCGAAGCGCCGACTTCAGCTTGCGCTGAGCCGATGCCAGCTCGATCGATTTGGCGATGAACACCGTCCAGGTCAGGAGCGAGGCGAACGCCAGCGCGCACATCACGATCTTGACGATGATGTCGGCCCTGAGGAACATCGCCCACGGCGAGAACTCGAGCGGGAGCGTAGAAGAGACCGTCGGCGTGGCAGTTTCGGACGCCGCCGGAGCGCTTGCGGCCGGAATATTGGAAGGCTCCGCCGGCGCTTGCATCGCGGAAGGCACTTGGGCGGGCGTTTGTGCCGGCGCGATCTGCGCGGCGGCCGGTGACTGTGCGGGAGCGGCGGCCGGCTGCTGCGCCGATGCGGCGGAAGCGAGTACCACAAACGACAGCGCCGCCAGCGATTTAAGAATGGTTCTAAACATTAACGCACTGTCTCCGGCCGATGCGCAGTCGTTAGGCTGGTTATCCCAGCCATTCAAGGCCCCTTCCCGGCACCATCGGACAAAAGGTCTTGAAGCGCGCTGGTCGGGTGCAAGAAACCCTTGAGCGCGCAACAAGCCTTGATCGTCAGAAGGTTGGCCTTGGAGGGGGCACGCACAAAGGTTTAGAGCCGATTGGGCGCGAATTGAACCAGAACCGCTCTAAGTTGATCTGCTTCCAGAACTTGGCTGGCATTAAGGCGGATTCTTACATCTCTGACCAAAGGCGGATCAGATTATGGTAGATGCCGGTGAGCCTGACGGTTTCCGGATCGTCCCGCCCAAGCCGCTCCACCAGCGCCTGGATCGAATTGTCGAGATCATAGATCAGGCTGCGCGTATGCGCATCGCGGATCATGCTTTGCAGCCAGAAGAACGAGGCCACCCGCGCTCCGCGCGTCACCGGCGTCACCAGATGCAGACTTGAAGCGGGATAAAGCACGAGGTCGCCGGCCGGCAGCTTGACCTCGTGCGAGCCGTAGGTGTCCTCGATCACGAGCTCGCCGCCGTCATATTCCTCGGGCTCGGACAGGAACAGCGTCACCGATAGATCGGTGCGGATGCGCAAGCCCGTGAGGCGATCGCCACGCACGGCATTGTCGACGTGAACGCCGAAATGATGCCCGTCATTGGCCGTGTAGCGGTTGAACAGCGGCGGGAAGATGTGCAGCGGAATGGCGGCCGAGAGAAACCGCGGATTGGCCGTCAGCGCCGAAACGATGCGGTTGCCGAGCTTGCGCGCGACCTCGCTGTCGGGCGGTAGCTGCTCGTTGCGCTTCACCATCGCCGACTGGGCGCCGGCCGTCGAGCGGCCGTCCTCCCAGTCGCTCGCATCCATGATGCGGCGGAACTCCGCCACATCAGCCTTGCTCAGGATTTCTGGTACACAAACCAGCATCAGAACCGCGCCGAAACCACGAGATAGGCGGCGCGTCCCGGCGCCTCCAGCACGAATGGCGCCGCGCTCTGATACAACGCGTCGTAATAGAGCTTGTTGAAGATGTTGTTGACGAACAGCTTCACCGTCCAGTGCTTGTCGATCTTGGCCTCCGCAAAGGCGTCGAAGCGCCAATAGCTCGGGATCGATGTGCCCGCGTTGGCCGCCAGCAGCGTGCCGCCATAGATCTTCGAGCGGTAGACTGCCTGCCCGCCGAGCTCCCAGGTATCGTTGAGCTGATATTTGGTCAGCATGCTGAAGGACTGGTGGGCGACGTTGGCGAGCGGCAGCCCGACATTCGTGGTGTAGAGCGCCGGATCGGCTGGCGGAGCCAGCGACTTCGTCACCGCCGACTGCATCAGCACAAGTCCGCCGAACACGCTCCATTTGTCGGTGATCTTGCCGCCGACGCCGAGGTCGATGCCGCGAACATAGTACGCGGCGCCCGCGGTGATACAGGAAATGTTGCCTGACCCCGCCGGGAGATTATAGGAGCAGCCGGGAACTTGGGCAGCAGCAGCGGTACTAGAGACGTTTTGCGCTTCGCGCGCATTATCCTTGTTGGTCTGGAACAACGCTGCCGTCAGCAGCAGGTGGCGCTCGAACAATTCCCATTTGGTACCAATTTCGATCGCCTTGTTCTTTTCCGGGCCGAAGATTTGGGTGTTTCCGCCGGCTAGCGATGGATTCAGGCCGCCGTAGGCGGTGCTGGTGCCGTCGAATTCGGCGCCGACCGGGTTGGCTGAAGTTGCGTAGGCGACATAGACGCTGCCGTTCGGCAGCGGCTTCAAGGTCAGGCCGAGGTTGAAGTCCGGAATGCCGAACTCCGCAGACTGAGTGTTGAATAGATTCGCAGTAGCTCCCGAGCCCCAGCCGCTCGTATTGATCTTGTAGTCGTCGTAGCGGACACCCGCGTTGAGGATGACGAGGTCATGGTAGTTGGCGGTGTCGAGCAGGTAGCCGCTCGCGGTATCGATGCCGATATTGGTCGGATGGGCACCAAGTGCCAACGGATTAGTGAATGGTATGTTGGTGAACTGCGGTGCAAATACGCTGACGCCCGGCAGCGATCCGGCGCCCGTGAAGGCAGTCGTGCCGGTCGTGATTTCCGAGCTGAGGCCAGTGAAGCTGTTGATGGACGAGGTCTCGCGGTCAACCTCGACGCCGGCCAGCGCGGTATGTTTGAAGCCGAGCCCGTCGTTGAACTTGTAGGTTGCCTCCGTCTGGTTGGCGATGACATCGGTGACCTGGAACCGGCTTTGCGGGTTGGCAGTGAGCGTCGAGGCTGACAACGGAGTGACCAGCGACGGAGATTCCGGGAGCGTACCGACATACATCTGGCTCGAACTCGAATCCCGGAACTTGTTGGTCACGAGCAGATCGGGTGTAACCTGAAACTCGGCGTTGAGGGTGCCGATATCCTGGCCGGTGCGGAAGAAGTCGCGGTTGACGAAGCCGTAGAAATTGTTGCGATTGACGCCGAACTCCGGGAAAGGACCGCCTGCCGTGGTCGTAGCTTGACCGAGCGCGTTGAGGGGTCCCGGCCGATAATAAGGCACGCCGAAATCCGGAATGCCGTAGAGTTCGGTGTGGATGTAGTTGGCGGTGATCTTGACCGCGTCGATCGGCTTCCAAGTGGTCGCGACAAAGGCGCCGTCGCGATTGTCCGTCACGGAATAGCGGCCGGCGACGTCGGCGTCCTGGAACAGGCCGCCGGCGCGAACGGCAAGCGTCGGGCTGATCACCTGGTTGACGTCGAGCGTCACGCGCTTGGTGTTGTCGGTGCCGAAGGTCGTGTCCTCGTTGTAGAAGCTGCCCTGCGTCGTCGCCTGCTTGGTCACGATGTTGATCGCGCCGCCGGCGGTGCCGCGACCGGCAAAGGACGAGGCCGGTCCGCGCAGGATCTCGACCTGCTCGGTAAAGAAGTTTTCGCGGACACTGACGCCGGGATCGCGCACGCCGTCGATGAAGATGTCATTGCGGACGTCGAAGCCGCGGATGAAGAAGCGGTCGCCGAAGGCGTTTCCGCCCTCGCCGCTGCCGAGCGTCACGCCCGCGGTCGACAGCAGGGCCTGCTTCAGGTTGGTCGCGTTCTTGTCATCCAGCACTTGCCTGCTGAGCACCGTGACCGATTTCGGCGTGTTCAGGATCGGCTCGGGAAACTTCCCGGACTGTTCGAGATGATCGACCTTGTAGGGCGCCGCCGCGTCGGCATAGGGATCGCGGTCGGCCCGAAGCTCGCCGGCGTTCGGGAACGGCACCGCGGCCGCATGGGTCGGTTGCGCCGAGCGCCGCGCCGCGCGGCGGAGCGCATCGCGCGCGCGAACCTGGTCGGGCGTCGGCTTCGAGGCAGGGCGCGGGCGGGCGGTCGGGGCATCGACCGTCACCGGCGGGAGGTTTGATTGCTGCGCTTCGGCGCCGCCGACCGACGCCACGACGATCAGTCCCGCAACCGCGGAGACCTTCTTGCCGGAGTAACGATCCGATTCGGTGTCACCGAGATTGACTGCTGCGAACGACCGCAGCGACCGTGGTGCTATTGCACGCCCCATATTCACACGCCCCATTTCGAAGTGTTTTTGTTGATCGTTCGTTGCGGCTGCAACGAGCGACTTCGAGTTTGCTATCGGGCGGAAAACACTGGGTCAACGCAGCGGCGACCCCGGATGTGTTTGAATATTTCCAGATCGGCGCGATTTCGGAATCACGCGTTCAAAATATCACACTCTGAAATTAGTCTAATTCAAAACTGTAATCGTTCTAAAAGACCGATGCGCAAGAAACCCGCACGGAACGGGGCTTTCCGATGCGCGAGAACGGTACGCGCTCTCACTCAGTGCTGGGCGGCTTCATCAGGGAGAACAGCTCATCGACGGTCTGCTGCGCGACGAAGCGCACGCGATCGGTGTTCTCCATGCCCGCGATGTTGATGCCCTTCACGACAGCCCTGATTTCGTCGCGGAAATCGGTGAGAAACCGCAGGGGATCGCGCTGCTCGTTGGCGACGCGCGCAATCAGCCCCGTGATCAGGATCTGGCACGCGATCAGTTTGCCGTTCAGCTCGTCCATCCAACGCCCCTGTTTCGGGTGCTGGTATGACCGAGCTTTTGCTAACGAAACAAGGGTGCTGCGCGGTTCTTTAGAGACGTTCTGAAAAGGCGCGCGCCCTACTCGCGATAGGCAATCGTCAGGAATGCGCTCAGGCCTTCGCCGACGAGGCCGCCGGCGCCGTTGGCGGCGATGAAGTAGCGCTCATTGGTGATGTTCTTGACATTGAGCGCGACGCGCCATTTCGGCGATTCCCAGCCGACCATGGCGTTGCCGATGACATAGGCCGGCACCGAGTTGACGTTGGTGGTGTCGCTATACGTCTTGTCGCGATAGTTCACGCCGGCGCCGACCTGGAAGCCGGAAATACCGGCGACCGAAAAGGTGTAGGTGCTCCAGAGATTGGCCATGTAGGCCGGCACGCCCTGCGGATGGTTGCCGATGGTCGCGATCGCCTGCGGCGCCGAGGTGACGACGGCTTCCATCGCGGTGGCATTGGCGAGCAAGTGCCATTGATCGGTGATCCTGGCGTCGAGCGAAGCCTCGACGCCATTGGTGAGCTGGCTGTCGAAGACGATGGTGTCGGTCGCGCTGATCAGGGTCGCGACATTGTCACGCGAGATGTTGAACGTCGAGGTGTTGAGGACGACCTTGTCGTTGAACAGCGAGTACTTGACGCCGGCCTCGTATTGCAGGGCCGATTCCGGCGCGCCGATGCCGTTCTGCGTATTCTCCGAGTTGAAATTGGTGAGATAGCTCTTGGACACGCCGACATAGGGCGAGATGCCCGGAGTGAGATGGTAGAGCGTGCCGACGTTCCAGCTCACCGGCTGGTCGTTACGGGTCTGCGGGATGCCGGCGATGATGGGAACGCCGGTGGAGGTGAAGCGGCTCGGCGCCGGATTGGCCGCCGAGGTCGGCACCGTGACGAGCGGATCGAGCTCGGTATTGAACCAGTCCTGCCGCACGCCAAGCCGCAGCTTCCACTTGTCGGTCAGGTCGATCTGGTCGGTGGCGTAGACGCCGTAGAAATCGCCAACGAGATGATCCTGATCGCAGGAATGCTTGGCGTCGCACTGGAATGTGAGGCTAGCCGGCGACAGCTCAGGCGGCGTCGGCGCGAAGATATTGGTGATGTTTGGAAGGTCCGCCGTGGTGCGCGTCGTATCGAGGATCTGGCGCTGGTATTCGAAGCCGGTCAGCAGCGTGTGATGGATCGAGCCGGTGCCGAACTTCCAGAGCGGCTCGAAATGATAATCATAGAAATTATCGGAATCATCCTGCGAGCGAAGCTGGCGACCGACCAGCGTGTCGCCGACGATATGCGTCCCCGTCGCGCTCATGCTGTCATTGTTGCGCATGACGTCGATCGAGCGGTTGGTGTAGGAGAAGCTGTTGGTGATGGTCAGGAAATCCGACACATCCCATTTGTCCGTGATGGTCGGGCGCACATAGTCCTGATGCGCAAAGGAGAATGGCGTCGAGTACTTCGCGTTGGTCGACACGCCCGTGATCGGCGATCCGTTCAGATAGATCAGGCCGTAGGAATCCGGTGTCTGGCTGATGTGACGAACATCGAGCGAGAAACTCAGCGTGTGGTCCTCGACATGCCAGACGAATTCCGGCCGCAGCTCGTAATCCTGTGAGGCGAGATCGCGAAAGCCGTCGGAGCGCGAGAAGTAGGAATCGAGCCGGTAGTTCAGCCCCTGCACCGTAGTCGGCCCGGTGACGAAGCTCGAATTGGAGACGGTGCCGAATGAGCCGGCCTGGATGCTGCTGCCCCAGTGAAAATCCGGCGACGGCTCGTAGTGCACCATATTGATGGTGCCGCCGGGCGGGCCGCTGCCGAACAGCGCCGAGCCCGGACCTTCCAGGATCTCGACACGTTTCACGCCGTTGAGCGAATGCGACAGCCCGCCGAGCTGATCGCCGTCGGAGAAGCCGTCGCTATAGACCTGCGCATTGAGCCCGCGGATCAGGAAATGATCGAAATAGCCGAGCGAGTCCTGGCCGCCGAAATTGATGCCGCTCGCATTGTAGACCGTATCGCGCAAGGTCGTGACGCCCTGCTGGTTAATGACCTCGCGCGGGACGATCTGCACGCTGACCGGCAGGTCTTCGAGCTTGGTGCCGGTCTTGCCGACCGAGGCCACCTGCTGCAAGGGCGGCCCGGAATTTCCGGCGTTGATGGAGCTCGACGAGTCGGCGCCGCTCGTCTGGACCGACGGCGGCTGCTCGGTTGGGCGGCGTGCGACCTGCGCCTGGCGCTTTGGCGTGCCGCGCTCGGCGCGCCGCGATGGCGTGGTGGCAGCGAGGCGGCGTTTCGGCGCGGGGGCCGTGACTTCGACCGGCGGGAGCTGCGCGCCCGACCTCGCCTGTTGATCGGCGCTTTGCGCCCTCGCCGGCGCTGCCGACAGCGCGAGCGACGCAAGGACGATCAGGCTCGCGGCTGCAAGCCATCGCTTATCGAAAGCATCGTTCACCGAACGGCCGGTTGCGATTGCACGCACCGACGCACTTGCCCCACACATGAAAAGCACCCACGAAGCCGGAATCGCCCTTCCCCACCCACCGTGCATGCGAAGCGTCGAACTCGGCATCGGGCGAAAATGCCATCCACGCAAACGCGACATGCGGAGAAGAACCCGCAGGCGTCCACGCCATTCCCGATCCTGGTTTTGAATTGTTCTTGTAAGGCTTCTAAAAACGATTCTAAGCACCACTGCTCAGAAATTGCTTGCGTGTGACGCGCGCGAAAGCACCGCGCGGCGTTCTCACTTCACTTCGCCGATTCACTTCGCCGATTCACTTGGCGGATTCACTTGGCGCAACAAGATCCGGCGAATCAGACAGCGCCTTGATGCGGCACTTGATCTCGCGCAATGCGCCAAGGCTGGTCTTCATCGCGTCCGGCGAGAGGTTCTTCATCACGTCGTCCGCGATTCCATCGCGCAGGCTGTCGAGATCGTCGACGAGCTGCTTGCCGCTTGCGGTGAGAAACAGACGGTTGGCGCGGCGGTCCTTCGGATCATGCCGACGCTCCAGGAGCCCATGCTCGACCAAGCGATCGAGCAGCCGCACCAGCGAGATCGGTTGCAGCTCGAGCACGTCGGCGAGATCAACCTGCGACAGCCCCTCCTGCTCGCGCAGGCGGAACAGCACGATCCATTGCGCGCGTGTCGTCCCGCGACTTTTCGCGCGATGATCGATATAATTGCGCAGGAGTCTCGAACTCTCCACTAACTGCGCAACAAGCTGACGCTTCAGATCAAGCGACATGCCCTCGGCGGTCCCTCAAAGCTTGCCAAATGTTTAGAATTCTCAAGCTATAGTGTGTTTACACATAAAGTGCATGCATATTATAGCTGTGTATGCTGGGAACAGTAGTTAAGACCCTGTATTGTTTTTCTTTCGAGCCGAATGGACACCTATGAAGCGACTGATCCGGTGGATTTTAGTGATCGCGGTTGTCGGCGCTGCGGGCTATTTCGGCTGGCAGCGATATTACGGTGCTGAGGCTCAGGCAAAGGCCGAAGCGGCGCAGAAGGCGGCATCGCGCCGACCCGCCATTCCCGTCAGCATTGCCCAGGTCGAGAAGTCCGACTTCCCGGTCTACCTGACCGGCCTCGGCACAGTACAGGCCTTCAATACCGTACTTGTACGGACCCGGGTCGACGGTCAAATCGACAAGATCGCCTTCCAGGAAGGCCAGACCGTCAACCAGGGCGACCTGCTCGCCGAGATCGATCCGCGCCCCTATCAGGCGACGCTTGACGCGGCAAAGGCGAAAAAGGTGCAGGACGAGGCTAACCTCGCCAACGCCAATCTGGACCTGCAGCGCTATACCAAGCTCGGCGAGTTCGCGACCCGGCAGCAGACCGACACGCAGCGTTCGACCGTCGCCCAGTTGACGGCGCAGATCGCCGCCGACGAGGCTGCGATCTTCAACGCGCAGACGCAGCTTGACTACACCCAGGTCAAAACGCCGATCTCCGGCATCGTGGGCCTGCGCCAGGTCGACATCGGCAACATCGTCAACGCTTCGACCCAGACCGGCATCGTGACGGTGACCCAGATCGAGCCCATCACGGTCATCTTCACCGCGCCGGAAGGCCAGCTTCCCTATATCAGCGAAGCTCAGACCGCCTCGCCGCTCAGGACCATCGCGATCACGACCGACGGCAAGAAGCCGCTCGCGGAAGGCAAGCTTGCGGTGATCAACAACCAGGTCGACACGACAAGCGGGACTATTCGGCTGAAAGCGGTGTTCGACAACAAGGACCACGCGCTGTGGCCGGGCCAGTCGGTTTCGACGCGGCTGCTGGTGAAGACGCTGAAGGACGCGACCGTCGTTCCGGATGACGCGGTCCAGCACGGAACCGATGGCCTCTATGCTTACGCGGTCGGCGCAGACAACAAGGCGGAGCTGCGCAAGGTGAAGGTCAGCCAGTCCATCGACGGACGCACCGTGGTGGAGGAAGGGCTCAAGCCGGGTGAACGGGTGATTACCGGCGGACAATTCAAGGTTCAGCCGGGCTCGCTAGTCACCACCGCGGTGGCAAGCTCGGATTCGGCAGCACAGGACAAGGTCAAACCGGAATGACGAGCCAGGGCGGCGTCAAAGGCGAAGGGATATCGGCTCCCTTCATCCGCTTTCCGATCGGCACCTCACTGCTGATGGCGGGTATCCTGTTCGTTGGTCTCGTTGCCTATCCGCAACTGCCGGTCGCACCGCTTCCCCAGGTCGACTTCCCGACCATCCAGATCACAGCGTCGCTGCCGGGCGCGAGCCCCGAGACCATGGCCTCCTCGGTGGCACAGCCGCTGGAACGCCAGTTCGCGCAGATCCCGGGCATCGCCCAGATGACGTCGACGAGCTATCTCGGCACGGCGGCGGTCACGATCCAGTTCGACCTTAACCGCTCGATCGACGGCGCTGCCAACGACGTGCAGGGCGGCATCAATGCCGCGAGCGGCCAGTTGCCCAAGAACCTGCCCTCGCCGCCGACCTACCGCAAAGTCAACCCGGCGGACTCGCCGATCCTGCTGTTGTCGGCGAGCTCGGACGCGCTGCCGATCACCACGGTCAGCGACGCCGTCGACGCCCAGCTCGCGCAGCAGATCAGCCAGATCTCCGGCGTCGCCCAGGTCTCGATCGGCGGCCAGCAAAAGCCCTCGATCCGCGTCCAGATCGATCCGGCGAAGCTGGTGGCAAAGGGCCTGTCGCTGGAGGACGTCCGCGGCCAGATCGCGCTGACCACGGTCGACAGCCCGAAGGGTAATATCGACGGCGACAAGCGCGCCTACACCATCTATGCCAACGACCAGCTGCTCGACGCCGACAAGTGGAACGACGTCATCGTCGCCTACCGCAACGGCGCGCCCTTGCGCATCCGCGACATCGGCCAGGCCGTGACCGGACCCGAGGACGCCAAGCAGGCGGCCTGGGCCAACGGCAAGCGCGGCGTGTTCCTGGTGGTCTACAAGCAACCCGGCGCCAACGTCATCGAGACCGTCGACAAGATCAAATCGCTGCTGCCGCGGCTGGTCGCCGCGATCCCGCCGGCGATCAAGATCGAAATCATCTCCGACCGCACCACCACCATCCGGGCCGCGGTCGAGGACGTCCAGTTCACGCTGCTGTTGACCATCATGCTCGTGGTCATGGTCATTTTCGTGTTCCTGCGCAGCTTCTGGGCGACCGTGATCCCGACGATAACCGTGCCGCTTGCCCTGCTCGGCGCGTGCGCGCTGATGTGGGTATTCGGCTACACGCTCGATAACCTGTCGCTGATGGCACTCACCATCGCGGTCGGCTTCGTGGTCGACGACGCCATCGTGATGCTGGAAAACATCTCGCGCTATATCGAGGAGGGCGAAAGGCCGATGGCCGCCGCCTTCAAGGGCGCGAGCGAAATCGGCTTCACCATCGTCTCCATCAGTATTTCGCTGGTCGCCGTGCTGATCCCGCTGCTCCTGATGGGCGGCATCATCGGCCGCCTGTTCCGCGAATTCGCGGTGACGCTGGCGATGACCATTTTCGTCTCGATGGTGGTGTCGCTGACGCTGACGCCGATGATGGCCTCGCGCTTCCTGCGCTCGCACCATGAAACCCAGCACGGCAAGCTCTATCAAATGAGCGAGCGCGGCTTCGATGCGATGCTGCGCGGCTATGAATACATGCTCGACCTCGCCATGAGCTGGCGGCGGGTCACGATGTTGATCTTCTTCGCGACGCTGGGCCTGTCGGTCTATCTCTTCGTGATCATCCCCAAGGGCTTCTTCCCGCAGCAGGACAACGGCCTGATCACCGCGACCTCGGAAGCCTCGCAGGACATCTCCTTCGAGGCGATGAAGGACAAGCAGGAACAGCTGGTCAACATCGTGTTGCAGGACCCTGATGTGGCGACCGCCGCGATGGCGATCGGCGGCTCTGGCCGCGCCGGCAACAACGGCAACATGTTCATCACGCTCAAGCCGCGGAGCGAGCGCAGCGCATCCGCGCAGGAGATCATCGCGCGGCTGCGTCCGAAGCTGGCCAAGGTCGAGGGCGCAAACCTCTATATGCAGGCGGCGCAGGACGTGCGTCTCGGCGGCCGCCCGACCCGCACCCAGTTCGAGTTTACGCTGCAGGACGCCAACCTCGCCGAGCTCAACGAATGGGCGCCCAAAATCCTTTCCAAGATGCAGACGTTGCCGCAGCTGCGCGACGTCGCGACCGACCAGCAGACAAAGGGCACGACGCTCGAGCTGAAGATCAATCGCGACACTGCCTCGCGCTATGGCATCTACCCGCAGCTGATCGACGACACGCTCTATGACGCGTTCGGCCAGCGCCAGGTCACGCAATATTTCACTCAGCTCAACTCCTATCACGTGATCCTGGAAATCCTGCCCGAGCTGCAAGGCAAGATCGACTCGCTCGACAAGCTCTATATCCGCTCGCCGCTCACCGGCGACCAGGTGCCGATCTCGACCTTTGCGACCTGGACCAGCGTGCCGGTGCGGCCGCTGTCGATCAGCCACCAGGGCCAATTCCCGGCCATCACCATCAGCTTCAACCTCGGCCAGGGCGTGGCGCTCGGACAGGCAACGGATGCCGTGCAAAAGGCGATGAGCGATCTCGGCGCGCCGCCGACGCTCAATTCGAGCTTCCAGGGCACCGCGCAGGCGTTCCAGCAATCGCTCGGCACCGTGCCGCTCTTGATCCTCGCGGCACTGGTCGTGGTCTATCTGATCCTCGGCATTCTCTACGAGAGCTACATCCATCCGATCACCATCCTGTCGACGCTGCCCTCGGCCGGCGTCGGCGCGCTCGCGATCCTGATGGCGTTCGGCTACGACTTCAGCCTGATTGCGCTGATCGGTGTGATCCTCCTGATCGGCATCGTGAAGAAGAACGGCATCATGATGGTCGACTTCGCCATCGCTGCCGAACGCGACCAGCATCTCACCTCCGAGCAATCGATCCGGCAGGCCGCGCTGCTCCGCTTCCGCCCGATCATGATGACGACCATGGCGGCGATGCTCGGCGGCGTGCCCTTGATGCTCGGCACCGGCACGGGTTCGGAAATTCGTCAGCCGCTCGGCTATGCCATGGTCGGCGGCCTCATCGTCAGCCAGGCGCTGACGCTGTTCACGACGCCCGTGATCTATCTCTATCTCGACAAGCTCTCGAACGCGTTCTCCGGCTGGGGCCGCGCCACGGCCGGCACGCACGCCGACGACGAGCAGGGCTCGGTCAAGGAAGCCGCCGAGTGACTTGACTTTGATCTCCCGCCGCTCCATCGGAAGGCACCATTTTTCCGGAGCGTGTCACGTGAAGATCATTGCCAGGTTTGTCGTTCTTGCAACTGTCATATTGCTCGGCTGGGCAACCGAGGTCGCGGCACAAGCGGCGCCTCCGGCGAAGAAGGGCGCCCCAGCTCCTGTCGCCGCACAGGCAGCTCCGGCCGCCTCGGCCACGCCGCAGGCCGATCCCAACACCCCGCCCCCGCCCGGCTGGATCGCGCGCTGCGCCGCGGCGAGCCGCGAAGCGCCGCTGGAATGCGCTGTCGAAGAGACCGCCGTCCTCCAGAAGACCGGCCAGGTCATCGTGCTCGTCAATATCCGCGTTGCCAGCGACACCCGCCAACCGGTCGCACTGGTGCAACTGCCGCTCGGGCTCAATGTGCCTGTCGGCGGCAAGATGCAGGTGGATGAGGGCAAGACCTACGATCTGCAGATCCAGACCTGCGAGCAGCGCGGCTGCTACGCCAGCCTGCCCATCGCGCCCGACATGCTGGCGGCGCTGCGGACCGGCAAGCAGCTGAAGGTGTCGTTCCAGAACCTCGGCAAGGAAACCATCTCCATCCCGATGCCGCTGACCGACTTCGCCGCCGCCTACGACAAGATCAAGTAAGGGCCGCGTCGTCATTGCGAGCCAACGGGTCTGCGCAATGACGAAGCTATCGTAGGATGGGTTCAGCGAAGCGATGCCCATCACTCGCGTGCTCGGTGTCGATGGGTTCGCTCCGCTCAACCTATCCTACGCGCTCCGCAACTTGAAGCGGACCGGATCATCCAAATTCGGCAATTGCGGCGTTGCAGAGCCTCAAGACCAGCGCGCACGTCTCTGACTGCTTTCTCCGATCGACCGACAGCGTTCGATAAAAGTCCGGCGAGGTCAGCGCAAAAAGTACGTCGGTTACCGCCGCCGAATTCTCCGCTGCCAGGTGGCCTGCCTGCGCCAGCCGCTGAACCAGAACGGAAAGGACTTTGCGGCGTCGCTCATGGCGCGCGGCGAGCGCGGATGCGAACTCCTCGTCCATCGATGCAGTTCTATTCAATCGATCGACTGCCGGATCTGATCCCCAAAACCCGCAAAAAATATCGATCAGCCGCGCAAGCGCCGCCTGCGGGTCGGGCATGGCCATCGCTTCCGGAATTCGAGTGAGATCGCCCCGCCGCGCGAGCTCGTCAAACACTTCTTCAAGCAACGCACCGCGAGAGCCGAACTGATTATAGACCGTCAGCCGGGTCACGCCTGCGGCCTTCGCGACCGCTTCCATGCTCACAGCTGATAACTCCGGCGTGCCAAGCAACCTGATGGCCTCCGCCAGGATACGGGCGCGATTTTCCGATGCCGCTTCGTCGCGGACAGGACTTCGATAGCGGCGCCTTTCATTTGACATTTTCATTTTACATACTGTAAATCAAATTCACGACAGGAGGAAACACTTTGGCTACGCTCATCGTCATCGCGCTCGCCATGCACGTACTATCCTCCGTGTTCTGGGCCGGATCCACATTCACGCTGGCGCGCCTTTCGGGGCTAGCAGGCGAACGCCTGGTGCTTCCGCAAGCCGGAGCCGCAGCCGTCGCGATCCTGACCGGCGGATATCTTTGGCACACAATGCATGGCACTGACCTCGGCCCATTTGAGCAGGTGTTGCTCGGCGGGATTTCTGCCGCCCTGATCGCCATTTTGCTCCAGATCGTGGTGGGCGTTCGAACGGTCGCGGCTTTGCGTCGCGAGACGCTTGACGACAAATCGGCGCAGCGGCGGCTCGCCGTCGTGCAACGTTTCGCTGCCGGTCTTCTGGCAATTACCGTGATCTGCATGGCCATCGCGCGCTATGTCTGAGTTAAAGAATCAGGTCGCTCTCGTCACTGGAAGTTCGCGCGGCATCGGCGCGGCCATCGCCAAGCGGCTCGCCGCCGCGGGCGCCTTGGTCGCGCTGCACGGCCGCGAGGAACAGTCTCTCGCCGGCGTTGCGAACACAATCAGGGAAGCGGGCGGCCATGCGATTGTGACAACAGGCGATGTCAGAGATTTCCACGCGATCGAAAGAATCCGCGCCCAGGTAGAGCGCGAGCTTGGCCCGATCGACGTGCTCGTGGCCAATGCCGGTGGGAGCTTCACCCCGCCGGCAGCGCTCGAGGATATTCCCGAAGACGGTTGGCGCGCGTCGATCGACGGCAATCTGACAGCGACGTTTCTCACCCTGAAAAGCATCGTGCCGGGGATGAAAGCGCGCCGGCGCGGCGCCATCGTCACCATCTCGTCGGCGGCCGCGCGCCGCCCGCATCCGAGATCGCCGATGCCCTATGCCGCCGCCAAGGCCGGCCTCAGTCTCATGACCCAGGCGCTCGCCATGCAAGCCGGGCCCTATGGCATCCGCGCCAATTGCATTGCGCCCGAAACCATTCTCACGGAACGCAACTGCACGCGCATCCCGGCCGATCAGCAGCTTGCCATGGCCGAGCAGCATCCAATGTCCCGCCTCGGCGACCCCGATGATGTCGCCGAGGCCGTGCTTTACCTGGCCTCTGACCGCGCGGCGTGGATCACGGGGATCGTTCTTGACGTCGCCGGCGGCGCGGTGATGGTTTAGCGCAAGACGGCGCTTTAAGCCGAGCCGAGATACGCCTTCTGCACCTGCGGGTCCTGCGCCAGCGCGGCGGCCGTGCCCGATAGCACGCTCTTGCCTACCTGAAGCACGGTCGCGAAGTCGGAGACTTCCAGCGCGAGCTCGATCGACTGTTCGGCGAGCAGGATGGTGAGCCCCTCCCGGTGCAGCCGCCCAAACGTTTCGTACATGGACTCGACGACGGCGGGCGCGAGCCCCAGCGACGGCTCGTCGAGCATCAGAAGCTTTGGGTCGCTCATCAGCGCGCGGCCGACTGCGAGCATCTGCCGCTCGCCGCCCGACATGGTGCCGGCGCGCTGCAGCCGGCGCTCCTTCAGCCGCGGGAAGATTTCATAGACGCGTTCGAGCAGCGTTGCTGTACGCGACTTGTCGGCCAGCGGCGTGGCGCCGAGCAGGAGATTGTTCTCGACGCTCTGCTGCACGAACAGCCGCCAGCCTTCAGGCGCCAGCGCCAGCCCCTTGCGCACGATGGCAAAGGCCTGCCGTCCGCCGATCTCCTCGTCGCGAAAGCGGATCGAGCCGGCATGCAGGGGGATCAGCCCGGCGATGGCGTTGAGCGTCGTGGTCTTGCCGCCGCCATTGGAGCCGAGCAGCGCCACCACGCTGCCTTCGGGCACCTCCAGCGAGACGTCGGAGACCCCGATCAGATCGCCGTAGCGGACTTCGAGGTGATCGATCTTGAGCAAGGGCCCGTTCATGACACCGGTCCGCCCATCAGTTCGATCGGCGTGTGGCCGGCGGCGGCCTTGGCGGCGCGGGTGCCGAGATAGGCCTGGATCACCGCCGGATTGCTGGTGACCTCGCGCGGGCTGCCGCGGGCGATCTCCTTGCCCTGGTGAAACACCATGACGCGGCTGGACAGCGCCATGATCACTTCGATGATGTGTTCGACGATGACAAGCGTGACGCCGGAGCGATGGATGTCGCGCACGAGATCGATCGCAAGCTGCACCTCGCGCTGGGTCAGGCCCGCCATCGCTTCATCGAGCAGCAGCACCTTGGGTTCGGTCGCGAGCGCTCGCGCAATCTCAAGCCGTTTGCGGCCGGGTGTGCCCAATGAGCGCGCAGGCGTCTCGGCAAGCCGGCCCATCCCGACCCGCTCGAGCACCGCGCGGGCCTTCCGCTCCGCCTCGGCGCGATGGGAGGTGCGCAGGAAGGCGCCGATCATGACGTTCTCGAGCACCGTCATGCCTTCAAAAGTCTGCGGCACCTGGAAGGTGCGCGCGAGGCCGAGCTCGGCACGGGCTTCCGGCGTGAAGGCGGTGATATCCCGCCCTTCGAACAGCACCTTGCCCGACGTAGTGAAGAGGTCGCCGGTCAGGCAGTTGAAGAAGGTCGACTTGCCGGCGCCGTTCGGCCCGATCAGACCGAGGATGTCGCCCTGCTCCAGGGTCACGGACGCGTTGTCGACCGCCTTGAAGCTGCCAAAGGTCTTGGTGACGTCGCGCGCTTCAAGAAGCATGGCTAGCCTCCGCAGCGACGGTCTCAGACGCCTTGCGACGCCGTTCCCAGAGCCGGTTTGCCAGCGCCAGCAGCCCACCCGGCTGGAAGCGCGAGATCAGCACGATGATCGCACCATAGACCACGAAGGTCAGACCCGCGCCCTGCCCGCCGAGCCAGCTGTTGGAGAGCTCCTCCAGCGGCACCAGGATCGCCGCCCCGACCAGCGGCCCGAACAACAGGCCGGCGCCGCCGAGGGCTGCCATGATCAGCATCTTCACCGAGATCAAAATACCGAGGCCGGATTCCGGATCGACGAAGCCGAACATCATCGCATAGAGCGCGCCGGCGACCGACGTGAGCCCGGCGCTGAGCATGTAGGCATAGAGCTTTGTGCGCGCGGCAGGGGCGCCGAGGGAGCGCGCCGCGCGCTCGGAATCCTTGATCGCGCGCAGGTAGAAGCCCATGCGGCTGTTCGTCATCCACCAGGTGATCAGCAGCGTGATCGCGAGCACGGCCAGAAACAAATAGTAGTACGGCAGCGCCGAGACGAAGGAGAGATCGAACACGTTGCGGGGCACGGCCGGGCCGCTGAGGCCGGGCGACGCGCCGAGCCACTCGGTGTTGGTGACGATCAGCCGAGCCAGCTCGGCGATCGCAATCGTCGCCATGCTGAAATAGTGCCCGGATAGCCGCAAGGTCGGCCCGCCGATGATGGCCGCAATGGCGACCGCAACGATGATGCCGACGGGAATGCCGACCAGCGGCGGCAGCGCGAAATGCGTATACGCGGCCATCGATGCATAGGCGCCGCAGCCGAAGAACACGACATGGCCGACCGAGACCTGGCCGGCATAACCGCCGATGATGTTCCACGCCGAGGCCGCAATCGCATAGAGCAACACCAGCGCGCCAAGGCGCTGCTGGAATGGCGTCGAAAACAGCAAGGGATAGGCGATCACGAGCGCCAACACGACCGATGGCCAGACGAGACGCCGGATCATGCTTTGCCCATCAGGCCTTGCGGCCGGAACCAGAGAAAGAAGATGAACAGCGCATAGACCACGATGTCCTTGTAGACCGCGCCGATCAAATAACCCGAGACGGACTCGATCACGCCGATCAAGAGCCCCGCGACGAGCGCGCCCGGCACGCTGCCGAAGCCGCCGAGCGACACTGTGACAAAGGCGACGATGCCGAGCGTCTCGCCGACCGTCGGCACGATATAGAAGAAGGTCGCGATCAGCGCGCCGGCAAGACCGGTGGCTCCCGCCGCGATCGCCCAGGCGATGGCCTGCATGGTGTCGGGCCGGATGCCCATCAGCTGCGCCGCCGTGGAGTCCTCCGCCACCGCCAGCATCTTGGAACCAAGCGAAGTGCGCGTCAGCAACAGGTGAAGGCCTAGCGTCACGACAAGCGCCACCGCGCCGGCGAGCAGCCGCGCCGCCTCGATGCGCAGCCCGAAGATGTCATAGGTGCCGCCGACGATGTTGTTCGGCAGCGACAGGAAGTTGGCGCCGAACCACCAGAACACCGAATAGCGCAAGAGCAGCGCGAGCCCGAAGGTGCCGAGGATCTGCGCCAGCATCGGCCCCTTCATGATGTGGCGGATCAGGCTGAAATAGACGATGACGCCGACGGTCGCGAGCAAGAGCGCCGCGAACGGCGCACCCACCGCGGGACCTACGCCGAACAGCGAAAACACCACGAAGGCCGCATACATGCCGAGCATGACGAAATCGCCATGGGCAAAGTTGACGATGTTCATCATGCCCCAGACCAGGGTCAGGCCCGAGGAGAACAGTGCGTAGACGGCTCCAAGCAGAAGTCCGCCGACGATCACCTGCACAAGAAAGAAATTCATAAGCCGCGCGTCGTTGCGAGGGAGGTTAGCGTCGGGTTCGCATGAGAACGGGCGGGAATTGGGATTCCCGCCCGCAAAGGTTTACCAGCCCTTGTAGGGAAGAACCGCCGCCTTCTCGGCCGTGGCCTTCGGCCAGACCGAGACATAGTTCTCGCCGTCCTGGAGCTGAATGATGCCGCCGGAGGCCAGGATGTTCTGGCCCTTGTCGTCGAACTTGACGCCCTTGTAGCCGATCAAGATTTGATCGGGCTTGAGGTCGGTCGCCTTCAGCGCGGCCTGGATTTTCGCAGGCTCCGTCGAGCCGGCGCGGTCAATCGCATCGATGAGAACAAAAAGCCCGGTCATCTGGCGCGCGACGGTGTCGTCCATGTCGACGCCGCTCTTCTTCTTGTACATGTCGGCGATGATGGCGCTCGGCGAACCGGCGGGGCCAACGCTCCAGGAGGAGCGGTTGAAGGCGCCTTGCGAGATTTTGCCGACCGCCTTGATGAAATCGGGGTCGGAATAGCCGGCGTCGTCGGCGAGCAGAAGCGACGGCTTGTAGTCCTGCGCCTGCATGGTCTTGGCGAACAGGATCGCGTCCGACGTATAGGAGATCATGAGCACGACGTCGGGCTTCTTCTCCTTGAGCTGCAGCACCTGGCTCTGCACATCGGTCGAGTTCGAGCCATAGGCGACGTCGAGCGCGACGTTGAGGCCCTTCTCCTTGAAGGTCGTCGTGATCGTGTCGGCAACCGACTTGCCGTATTCGGTGTTGTCATGCACCAGCGCGATGCTGTCGGTCTTGGCGCCCTGGGCCTTCATGTCCGCGAGGAAGTCGGAAAAGACCTTGGCGAAGTCGGAGGCGATCGGCGTGGTGCGGAAGAACCATTTGAAGCCGCGCTCGGTGAGGTTGGCCGCAACCGACTCGCCGTTGACGTAGGGGATGCCGTATTTCTCGGCGATCGCGCTCGAGGTCAGCGTGATGCCGGACTGATAGGCGCCGGTGATCGCGACCACCTTCTCTTCCGTGATCAGGCGCAGCGTCTGGTTCTGGCCGGTGGCGGGGCTGCCCTGGTTGTCGGCGAACACGACATCGACCTTGGCGCCGCCGAGGCCAGCAAGGCCCGCGTTCTTCGCCAGCGGGAAATTGCCGAGTTCAGGATGGGCGTTGTTGACGATGTCCATGACCACATCAAAGGCGGCCTTGGCGTGGACGCCGATCGAGGCGGCCCCGCCGCTCATCGGCATGACCGCGCCGATCTTGACGACCTTGTCTTCGGCCGATGCGCCCGTCGCCAGCCCAACCGAAATCGCGGCGGCGCCAGCCAGCCCGAGCAAATTCAGGAATTTCATATGATGGTCACTCCCAGGAAAACGCCAAGAAAACACGACGTTCGATGCAAGCTTTTGAGGAAAGACGCGCGAAAAACTCGCCCGCGATCTGTCCCTTATTGCGGTGCATCAGCATTGCATGCCGCCCTGAGGCGGGCAAGCGAGGGCGCCACCGCGTGACGCTCGATACTTTGTCGAAGTAAACGCCCGAACCTTGCGTTGAAAACGGGCAACTTGAAGCTGACATGGATCCTGCAGTTCGCACCAAGCGAGCATCGGATCAGACAACGCTATCGCCGACGTCGCTAACGGCTGGTCTGGCCGATAAGCCTGATCCCACACCGCAAATGACCGCATTTGCCAAGTCCCCTTGCCAAGTCCCGGGGCGAGCGGATAGAAGGTCGCGACGCGAGAAATGCTGATTTGCGCTTTGGTTCGCACTCAGCCTCCGAACATCTTTCTAAGCCATTGAAATTGTTCGGAAATCCGTTGGGGAATGGTGTAACGGTAGCACAACAGACTCTGACTCTGTTTGTCTTGGTTCGAATCCAGGTTCCCCAGCCAGCTCGGCGCAGCGCGCTTGGCCGAATTTAGGTCCAGCCCTTCCTTTCCAAACGCGACACTGTCCCACCGTCGATCTTCCATCCATCGAGCAGCGAACCGCGATCTCGCGGCGCGAAGGCGTCCGAGTTTTGCTCGATCGTTTGGCCTTCCCGTGAGGGAGGGCGCAGGGAGCACCGGATGCTGGCCGCACCCGCAGCCTCGTGTGCAAGGTAGAAAGCACACGAGTTAGTCACTACAGGCACCGCCGAACATGCCGGCGCTCCCTGCGCAATGGTTTTCGGCTTATGTGCGTGCTCTCCCCGGTGTCCGGGCTTTTCTAGCCACCGTCGCCGGCGGTACCAGCGTGTCGGGCCCGTAGGGCCGACATCGCTCTTCCGCCGACTTGATCCCAGCGTCGGGAGATCAGGACCACACGTCTTCGCCGTCCGCGTCAGCCACGCTCGTCAGTCGCGACCAATGCGTCCATCGCATCCCGCTACCTACGTCCGTGACGATCGCGAAACGCCCCTCGTGTGGCGCGGGATGCGCGGAGATAAAGCATATTTTTCTGAAAAACGGAAATGCTATTTTTCGGAAAATCAGCTGATGGAGACGAACGCCTTGAATGGTCTCGGGAAATGAGTTTTCATGCGCACCGTACTTTGCTAGCCGAAGACACCTCGCCAGCGACGAAACATCCTTAAGTCTCTTGCAAGGATGGCGGCGCCCTCCCGCATCCGTATTGGTTGCGTTAATGGGCAGTCCACTGTTTATGCGAGCGGCTTAAGGCGCCGGTAACGGACCGATGCAACGCTGTCCTTCTTTGCGGAGGATTGCCATGGACGATAAGGTCAAAATCCGCTGCCCGGCCTGCAAGCAGGTGTTTCGTGAGAAAGCCGCACGTGTACGCGACGGTTTTCAAGTCAATTGCCAAAACTGCAACAAGCTGCTCACGCTCTCAAAAGAGACGGAAGACCCATTCATTCGTCGCGCGTTGAAGACAGCCAGAGAAATCAGAGCTGCTCAGGAAGCAGCCTTGTTCGCTGCCACCTATAGCGGCGTTGCTTCCGCTCCAAAGCGCGAAACGCCGCAAGCGTAGCAGCCAAGCCTGTCATGGTTCTCTGTCATCAGCGAATACACTGGTCCAACCCGATGTTTTGGAATGCGCCGCCCGGTCGGGCCGTTAGGCGGACTGCGGCTGGCTGACACTTCTTCTGCCCAAAGAGTCTGTATCGACAGCTGCTCTGAGCTTTCGGAGAATTTTATAGCGCGTGCCCCCGGTTCGTCCTTGGGTTCCTAACATTTGTTATGCCTGAGCCTGGTTCCGTACTTTCACTTCATCCCTTCGAGCGTTCCAGCTTTAACTTCCCACACGCACATCAAGCTTAATTCGCAGCTTCGATTGCCACGTTGTCGGCGGCCTCATACGGTATGCGAGCCAGTTATTGCTAGGCTCATTCGTGACAAGACGTTCCTTTAGTCGCCTTTCAGTGATAACCGGCACGCTGTCCAAACAGGGCGCTGCACTTCAAACCGCATACCGCGAACTGCTGGAATTGCGCGAGAAGGTCCAAAAGGCGGAGCGTGCTGCGAAGCCCGCCAAATCGCAATACAGGCGGCCAGCCAAGCGACGGCGCAAATGAGTTACTTTCGGTCGCGTTGGCCACTTGCTTTCATCCTGCTTGGGCATCATAGGGCTCCGCCCGCGCGGCCGTTCCAAATGCCGATTGCCGCCGACAACTCCGCCCTCACCCGCTCGATCACGCCAACGCGTTCGCGGCTCGCGTCTTGCCTGAACAACCGCACCGCCGGGTACCAAGGGCTATCGTCGCGGTTCAGGAGCCAGCGATAGTCGGGCGCGTGCGGCAGCATGATCCAGGTCGGGCACCCGAGGGTGGGCGCGAGGTGGGCCATGCTGGTGTCGACGGTGATCAGAAGATCGAGGCAGGACACCAGCGCCGCCGTCTCGGTGAAATCGGTCAACTGCGCGGTCAGGTCGACGATCCCGCTTCCTTCCAGCACTCCCCTGTCGGCAGGACGCGGGTCCTTTTGCAGACTGATGAACGTCGCATCCAGTTCGAGAAGGCCGGTCAATAATTCGAGCGGGATCGAACGGCTGATGTCGTTTGGATGCGCAAGACTGCCGGACCAGGTCAGGCCGACGCGCAATCTGTCGTGAGGGCCAAATCTTTCGTGAACGCCAAGACGCTCATCCCAGGCGCTGATGCGCTCGGCCGGCGCAGACAAAGGAACGGGCGGCGGGATCGTGTCGAGCGTCGTTCCAAATGCCAGCGGCAGACTCATGAGCGGACAACGGAAATCCGACAGCGGCAGCGCGGCCGAGCGTGGGAGACATTGCACCAGGCCTGACAGCGTCGACAGCAACGACTGCAATGCGTCCTGAACGACAAGAACGACGCGAGCGCCGCGTGCCGCCAGGTGCGGCACATAGCGGGCGAACTGAATAGCGTCGCCAAGCCCCTCGTCCGAATAGATCAGGATCGTCTTTCCCTCGATGCTTTGCTCGCCAAGCCACACGGGCTCGGAACCGGCCGGGAAATGGATCGGAAGGCCCGGGACACGCCACCGCGCTTCGCGCTGCCTCCAGCCGGCGGCGAAATTCCCGAGCAGCAAATTCAGATTCGCCAGATCGAACTCAGCCTTGGCCCGGTTCGGCTCGATGGCTCTGATGCGATCGTAAATCGCAGGGATGGCGTCGAACCGATGCATCTGTCTCAGCAGCGAGGCCTTGTTTTCAAGCGCCAGGATCGAGGACGGATTCCGCTCGAGCGCCCGGTCGAACCATGCCAGTGCCTCCTCGAAGCGACCGAGCAACTGGTAGGCATCGCCGACATTGTTGCAGAGATCGGCGTGCCGGGGATCGAGCCCGTGCGCCTGCTGGGTAACGGCCAGATAATCGTCAAATCTCTTCAGGCTCCGCAGCACCAGCGAACGTGCGTTTGCGGCGACGGCGTCCCGCGGCCGCAGCGTGTCGCAGAGGTCGAGGCGAACGAGCGCCTCCTCCAGCCTTCCGAGCTGTTGGAGCAGGAGGGCGCTGCGCCGGGCGGCCTCGTGCTGACGCGGATCGAGCTTGAGGGCGTGCTCGAAACACAAAGCGGCATCCGACGGCCGTTTGACCTGTTCCAGCAGGGCGCCGAAGGCTGTCCAAAGTCCGGCATCTTCCGGCTTGAGCTGCACCGCCTTGTCGAGCGCGTTGACGGCTTCGTCGTGTCGTCCCAGCTGATACAGTGCGGTGCCGAGGCTTGCGAG
>DATHMA010000080.1:0-3122 GCA_035487555.1 Bradyrhizobium sp.
GGCGATGTGCCGTCGCTGCGGCCGCTCGACTTCCACATCAACGAAGGCGAGTTCTTTGTCGTGGTCGGCCCCTCCGGCTGCGGCAAGTCCACGCTGCTCAAGATGATCTCGGGCCTGTTGCCGCCGACTACGGGTGAAATCCTGGTCGAGGGCGAGAAGGTCACCAAGCCGCACGGCAATGTCGGCATCGTGTTCCAGAACTCGCTGCTGCTGCCCTGGCGCAACATCCTCTCCAATGTGATGCTGCCGATCGACATGAAGCGGCTGCCGCGCCAGCAATACCTGCTGCGGGCGAAAGAGCTGCTGAAACTCGTCGGCCTCGAAGGCTTTGAGAAGAAGCTGCCCTGGCAGCTCTCCGGCGGCATGCAGCAGCGCGCCTCGATCTGCCGTGCGCTGGTGCATGATCCCAAGATCATGCTGATGGACGAGCCGTTCGGCGCGCTCGATGCCATGACGCGTGAGCGCATGAATGTCGAGCTGATGCGCATCCAGCGCGAGACTCGCAAGACAGTGCTGTTGATCACGCATTCGATTCCGGAAGCGGTGTTCCTGGCCGATCGCGTGCTGGTCATGACTGAGCGGCCCGGCTCGATCGCGGCGATCTACGATGTGCCGCTGCCGCGCCCACGCTCGCTCGACGTGATGGCGGATGCGCGCTTCACGGAGCTGGTGCAGCGCATCCGCAAGCATTTCTTCACCCAGGGCTCGCTGGATTGAGACCGATGCCGCTCCGCCTCGCTATGCGCAATATCGCCTTCTTCGAACGGCAAATCCCCTTTGCCCGGCCGTTCCGCTTTGGCGCGGTGACGATCAACGCCTCGGTGCAGGTCTTCGTGCGCGTCGAGATCGAGGTCGAAGGCAAGGGCGTCGCGACCGGCGCCAGCGCCGAGATGCTGGCGCCAAAGTGGTTCGACAAGCGGCCGCATTTGTCGGCGGAGGAGACATCCGCCGAGTTGCGCCGCTCGCTCGACATCGCCCGCGAACTCTATCTGGCTCAAAAGGACTTCGATACCGCATTCGGCCTTCACGCGGCCTGCTACGGTGCGCAGGTCGACGCCTGCACCAAAGAGGACATTCCGCCTCTTGCAGCCGGTTTTGGTCCTGCCGAAATCGACAAGGCCATCCTCGATGCGCTGTTGCGTGCGGCCGGTGTCAATTTCTTTGACGGCATGGCTGAGAATATCGCCGGCATCGATGCCCGGCTGTCGCGCGATCTCGCGGATGGCGACATCACGTCGTTCCTGTCGTCGCGCCGACGTCTCGAACGCGTTGCGATCCGGCATACGGTCGGCCTCGACGACAAGGTTGAAGTCGAGGGTGGTGTCGCCGACGTCAAGGAAAACGCGGGCGCGCGCTATTTCAAGCTCAAGCTTGGCGGCGATGTTGAGGCCGACACCGCGCGGCTGATCCGGATCGGCAGGGAGCTGCTGCGGCTTCCTTACGACTATCGCGTCACGCTCGATGCCAATGAGCAATATGCCGATCTGGCCGCGCTGAGCATACTCGCCGACCGGCTCGACCGCGGCAGCGCGCTAAAGCCGATCGCGTCAAAACTGCTCTATGTCGAGCAGCCGATGCCGCGCGACGTTGCAATGGCGACACCGCTCGGCGCGCTGGCGAGCCGCGACTTCATCATCGATGAGGCCGACGATTCCTATGACGCGTTTCCACTCGCTCGCACCCTTGGCTATCGCGGCATCTCCTCGAAATCCTGCAAGGGACTCTACAAGGCGATCATTAATGCCACCCGCGCCGCGAAATGGAGCGCGGAGGGTGGCAAAACCTTTATCGCCGCCGAGGATTTGACCTGCCAGGCCGGTCTTGGCGTACAGCAGGATCTGGCGCTTGGCGCTTTTATCGGCGTGACCCATGCCGAACGCAACGGCCACCATTACGTCGACGGCTTTGCCGCGACGCCGCCTGTGGAGGCGCAGGCCTTCATGGCCGCGCATCCCGATCTCTACCGAAGCGACGGCGGCACGATCCGCCTCGGCATCCATGGCGGCGATCTCCTGACGGGATCGTTGACGAAGTCCGGCTTTGCCACGTCCGTGCATCCGGATTGGTCCACACTCACGCCGCTCGCGCGGCCCACGACAAGAGTCCTGCAGGAGCAAACGATATGACGACCCAACGCCTCGGCCTGATCATGAACGGGGTCACCGGCCGCATGGGGCTGAACCAGCATCTGATCCGCTCGATCGTCGCGATCCGCGACCAGGGCGGCGTGCAGCTCGCGAACGGCGATCGTGTGATGCTCGATCCGATCCTGGTCGGCCGCGATGCCGGCAAGGTCGAGGCGTTGGCAAAACGCTTTGACATCACGCGCTGGACCACCGATCTCGACAAGGCGCTCGCCGACAAGAACGACAGCGTGTTCTTCGACGCCGCGACCACGCAAGCGCGGCCCTCGCTGCTGACAAAAGCGATCAACGCCGGCAAGCACGTCTATTGCGAGAAGCCGATCTCGACCACGCTTAGCGAGGCGATCGATGTCGTCAAGCTCGCCAACTCGAAGGGCCTCAAGCATGGCACGGTGCAGGACAAGCTGTTCCTGCCGGGCCTGAAGAAGCTCGCCTTCCTGCGCGACTCCGGCTTCTTCGGCCGCATGCTCTCGGTGCGTGGCGAGTTCGGCTATTGGGTGTTCGAGGGCGGCTGGCAGGACGCGCAGCGGCCATCCTGGAATTACCGGAAAGAGGATGGCGGCGGCATCATCCTCGACATGGTTTGCCACTGGCGCTACGTGCTCGACAATCTTTTCGGCGAGGTCGAGAGCGTGGTCTGCATCGGCAACACCGACATCCCCGAGCGCTACGATGAGAACAACAAGAAATACGAGGCGACCGCCGACGATTCCGCCTACGCGACCTTCAAGCTCAAGGGCGGCGTGATCGCCCATATCAACATGAGCTGGGTGACGCGGGTCTATCGCGACGACCTCGTCACCTTCCAGGTCGACGGCACCCATGGCTCGGCGGTCGCGGGGCTGACCGACTGCATGATCCAGGCACGGCAGATGACACCGCGCCCGGTGTGGAATCCCGACGAGAAGCGGCTGCACGATTTTTACGGCGACTGGCAGAAGCTGCCGGACAATGTCGCCTACGACAACGGTTTCAAGG
>DATHMA010000081.1:0-4652 GCA_035487555.1 Bradyrhizobium sp.
GCGGCCGAAGGCTGGCTCATCGTTGCCATTGCCGGTGTGCGGCCGTCGAAGCGCGACTGATAGACCAGCAAATTCTCCATCACGCGCTGGACATAATTGCGCGTCTCCGAAAACGGGATGCGCTCCACCCAATCCACCGCATCGACCTCAAGATCGCGCGGATCGCCATGGGCCTTGATCCAGTCGCGCACGCGGCCACGGCCGGCATTATAGCCGGCGAAGGTCATGAGGTATGAGCCCTTGTATTCGGCGAGCAGCGCCGAAAGCTCGGCCGCACCCATCTGCGTGTTGTAGACGGGATCGGATACCAGCCGGTCCCAATCATATTCGACCTTGAAGCGCTTGGCGGTATCGCGGCCTGCCTCCGGCGTGACCTGCATCAGGCCGACCGCACTCGCACTTGATCGATCGCGCTGGTTGAACGCACTTTCGGTGCGCGCGACCGAATAGATGATGCTGCGGTCGATGGCGGGGCCGATCGCAGAATGCTGCGGGATGCCAATGGTCGGAAACGCGTAAGGATCGATCGCAAGGCCGCGCGCCAATGCCGTCTTGCCGAGCTCCAGCATGGCGTGGGCGTCATTGTTGCGGCCGGTTGCTTCCGCGACCGCGGAAAGCGTCGGAACATCGCTGGAGTCATCGCCGAGATCGGCGACGAAATAAAGCGCGGTCTCGCGTTCGCCGACCGCATAGAGCATCTCGACCGCGCGCACGATATCATTCGCAGCGCCGCTCGCCCGCTCGACTTGCGGCGGCTCGCGCAGCTCGATGCTGTCGAAGCCGAGCCTGGCGCGCGCCAGCTGCCCGTAATAGGCGGTGGTGTGACGCGCGGCCTCTTCATAATTGGCGTGCATCGCTTCCTGGTTGCCAAGCACTTCCTCGGCGCGGCCGCGCCAATAGTTCGCCCGTGCCAGCGTTGTCGGGTTGACGCAACCTTCGTCGACATGCGCGAAATGAGTGAGCGCCGTCTTCGCGTCGCCGAGATAGCGCAGCGCGATCCAGCCCTGCATGAAATGGAAGTCGGAACGGTAGTTCTCGCTTGCCGGCGGCGCAGCATCGCGCACGATCGCATAGGCGCTCTGGACGTCGCCCTGATCGAGCAGCCTTCGCGCCAACATGCGGCGCAGCCGCCACCACGCGTCGGTGTCCTGCAGCGCCATGGTCTGTTTCGACGCTGTGAGCACGAGGCGAGCGGCGTCCGCGATCTGGTCCTTGTGCAGCAGCCATTGGGCACGGCACAGCACAAAGCCGAGGTCCTGCCGGGCATCGCCTGCGACCGAATCCAGGCGATCGGCGGCCTTGTCGTCATTGCCTTTGACGGCACTGCAGGCCTTGACGATCGACATCGCGTCGTCACCGAGGCGATGCGCGGCACGCATCGCCGCGGAAAAATCCTTGGCGCCAATGCGCTTGTCCATGCGGGCCTGATCGTCGTCGCGGCCAAGCAGATCACGGAATGCGTCGAGCATATCGGATTCCGTGCGCTCCGACAGATCTTCGGATCGATAGGCCTCAGCTACCAGCGCTTTCGCACCGTCGCGATCGCCCTCCCCGCGCAGCACGCGCGCGAGCGCCAGCCGGCCCTTCGCGGTCAGCGGATGATCGGAGGTGAAGTTATGTACGGTCGCAGCGTCGATCTTGTCGTCCCACAGCCGCGCTTCGGCGCGCCGGCGCAGCAGCGTCACGCCGGGCCAGTCGGGATTGTCTGATATGAACGCCGCGTAGCGGGAAAAATTGGCTCCCGAATCCGGATGCCGAAGGATGAACCATTCGGCGAGCTTTTGCGCGGCCGGATCGGTCAGCTTCTTTTCGGTATCGGTGGCGTCACTGGTCTTGCCGTGACGCTGCTCGTCAATCACGTCCTTCAGGACAGCGAGATCGCCGGTGAGTTGAGGCGCGGCCTTCTCGGCGGGCTTGTCGTCCGCCGGCGCCTTCTTGCGGTGCTTCTCCGCGATGCGCCTGGGCTTCCTTGCTTCAGCCTGCTTTACTGCGGTCGGCTTTGCTTCGACCTTTTTTGCATCCGTCGGCGCAGCCGCCTTCTTGGCGGATGCAACTTGCTTGGCCGGCGCAGCATGCCTGGGAGATACTGCGAGTGCATCGCTCGAGGTTGCGGCGAGCGCCGCCAGCACGAGCACACAAGGCCATGGGCCGTACACTGGTCCGCGCACGTGGCTCATTCCGTGATCCCCCCTTTGGAAAGCGGAGCGGCACGAACCGCAAGATCAACGATCCGTCCGGTAAGAGCAGACAAAGGGTATCACGGCGTCGATTCCCCACTGTCGCGCGAGGGCAACAGATAGCGTAAATCGCCGGGCTCAATTGTGGTGGAACTTTGTTCCCACGACGGCGCATGAGCCCACCCGGCGGTTGCGCCCATTACGTTCGCGACGTTCGCGCGAGATCGCGGCGCGATCTCTACAGCTTCCTGTCCACCTGCTGCAGCATATCGGTCGCCTGCTTGAAGTGGGGATTGAGTTTCGCCGCCTCGCGGTAGTCGGCGGCGGCTCCTTCGTTGTCGCCGGCGGCACGCCGCGAATTGCCGCGATTGTAGTAGGCGGCCGCGTAATTCGGCTCGAGCTTGATCGCCATGTCGTAGTCGACGATCGCGCGGTCGTTGTCGTCCATGTCCTGATAGACATTGCCGCGGTTGTTGTAGGCAGTGGCGAAGTCCGGCTTGAGACGGATGGCTTCGCCATGAGCTGCGATGGCGCGATCATACAGCTTCAGGCCGCGATAGGCATTGCCAAGGCCGGTATAGGCGTCCTCCGAATTAGGATCGTGGCGCAGCGACTCGGAGAAATCCACCAGCGCCAGCTCGAACTTGCCGAGCCTGCGATACATGCTGCCGCGCTGCAGATGCACCGTCGCGCGATTATCATCGTTGCCGCCGTCCGAATTGATCAACTCGCTGCAGGCGTCGATCACTGCGGCCATCGCTTGCTTCGGCGGGCCGACATCGGTGACCGGGAAGACGCAAATCAGCCAGTCGTCCTTGGCCCGTGCGGCCGAAATCGCCGCGGCCGGCTTGCCGCGCTTCTTGACGGGACCTACGACCTTCTTCAGGACGTCGAGCGCGGGAGGAAAATCGGGGACCATCACCAGCGCCTGGTTGATCGAGGCAACGGCTGCGACCTTGTCGCCCAGCTTGTCCAGCACCTGCCCGCGATTGACATAGGCGACCGGCTCACGGGCATCGAGGCGGATCGACATGTCATCGTCGGCGAGCGCCTCCGCGTTCCGGTTGAGCGCGCTCAAGGCCCCTCCGCGATTGAGATAGAGATTGGCGTCCCTGGGGGCGCGCTTGATCGCTTCCGAGAAATCGTCGATCGCGCCTTTGGCGTCCTGCGTCATGAACTCGACGTAGCCGCGTCCCTTCCAGCCTCCGGGATTGTCCGGCGCAAGCCGGATCGCCTCGCTGTAATCGGCGCGAGCGGGGCTCATATCGTTCATCTTGAGGTACGCATCGCCGCGGTTGAGCAGCGTGCCGGGATCGTTGGGCGTGATGGTGAGGAGATGCGTGTAATCGACGGCTGCCCTGACGTTGTCGCCCTTGCGGTGATAGGCGAGGCCGCGCAAGCCCAGCACGTCCGCCGCAGCACCGGGCCGCAGCTTCATGGTTTCGGTATAGTCGGCAATGGCGCGATCATACTGTCCGAGATTGAGCGCGGCGCTGCCGCGGACAAAGTGGCCGATCGGGAGATTGCCATCGAGCCGGAGCGCTTCCTCCACATCCGCCATGGCGCGATCGGGCTTCCTGCTCACGTTCCAGAAATTGGCACGGTCGGCATAGGCATCCGGATAGGTCGGATCGATCTTGATGGCCTGGTCGAGATCGGCTTCGGCTGCGTCAAGCTTGCGCAGGAGCGTGCGGGCCCAGCCGCGCTCGGCATACGCGGCGGCAAGCGGCCTCCCCGTCACCGTGCCGGAATCGATCACGGCGGAGCAGCTCGTGACGGTCTCCTCTGGTGTCGTGTGATTGCAGGCCCGCGCCGCCTCCTCCGAGATGAGCTGCGCTTGCGCCGGCGCAGCGCCGAGCACGGCCCAGGACATGCAGACGGACATGCAGACGGAAAAACAGATGGATGCCAGGGTCGAATGCGGCCTGCGCATGGAGATGCCTCACGGAAGCAAGGGGATCGGTTCTTGGATCGGTTGTTGGGAAGTCGTGCCAGGATGGCCACAGGTTCAATTGCCGCCCGGCGGCGCCCAAGCCGACGCCGCGCGAAGCCCGCACCGCCCAATTGATCATCAGACGAGTGACAAAATCTTGAGCTAGGGGAAAATTTAGAGTGCTTTATAGTAGCAAATTCAATATTTTACATGAAATTGCATGCAGCATACAAAATGTCGTTGCCAGCGCCCCATGGCCTGAACGAGACTTGGCCTTGTCCAGGCAGGCGAATGATCTTCGATTGCAGCACAGCATGCCCGGCGAAACGGAGCGAGCCATGAGCGATCAGGTTTCTGCCATCGCGGCACCAGCTACAGCCACTGCCAAGCCGAGCGGTGTGCGCTGGAACATCTTTTTCCTGATGCTGTTCCTGATCTCGATCAACTATATCGACCGCGCTTCGCTCTCGGTCGCGATGCCGCTGATCTCGAAGGAGTTCAACGTCGATCCCGCGATGCAGGGATTGATCCTCTCCTCCTTC
>DATHMA010000082.1:0-4491 GCA_035487555.1 Bradyrhizobium sp.
TCCAAATGGCGGGATCGTTTCCGGACCGGTGCTGCAGGCGCTCGCCGCCGAATCCATCCTGCAGAACCGCACCCTGCACTGGACGTCGGATTGGGTCTCGCTCGCTGGCATCGGCATGATCGCGCTGATCATGATGCTGGCGTGGCGGCGGCTCATCGTCGGCCGCAGGGTGATGCTGCTCGTCGGCATGGCGCTTGTCATCGAGGCGATGGCCGTGTTGCTGCAGGCGGAGTTCCCGCTGGTTCTCGATACCTCGCTGCTGCATGTCACGATCGCCGTCTATCTGGCCGCGATCGCCCTCGACGAAATCGATTTTCGCGGCGTGCTCGGCCGGATCGCAGAGAGCCGCTTTCAGCGCATCGCGATGTCGCTCGGCGACGGATTGATCTGCACGGACCGCAACCATCTGATCACGGTCTGGAATCCCGGCGCCGCGGCGATCTTCGGCTATGAGCCCGACGAGATGATCGGCAGGGCCTTTGACGTCGTCTGCGCCGGCGGCGCGGCCGGCGTGCCGCGCGCGCTCTCGCGCGACGATGCCGCGGCGTTGCAATTGCCGGGCGGCTCGGTGACGGAATTCGACGGGCTGCGCAAGAACGGCGAGGTGTTTCCGGTCGAAGCCTGTTTCTCCGGCTGGCAAGGCACCGATGGCTACCAGTACGGCGTGGTGCTGCGCGATATCTCGGTACGCAAGCGCGAAGCCGAGCGCATTCGCTATCTGGCCGAACATGATGCGCTCACCGGACTTGCGAACCGCAACACGCTGCATGATCGCCTTGCGGACATGATCGTGGCCGCGGAAGCGCCAGCAGGCGAGGTAATGCTGCTGGTGCTCGGCCTCGACGGCTTTCAGCAGGTCAACGACATGCTCGGCCATTCCTTCGGCGACCAGGTGCTCTGCGCCGTCTCGGAGCGGCTGACGCAGGAGGCCGGAGCGAAGGCCGTGGTCGCGCGGCTGAGCGGCGACGAATTCGCCATTGCGATCCCTCGCAAGGCGCTCGCCGAGACGGTGGCGGGGTTCGCCGAGCGCGTGGCGAGCGCCTTCGAGCAGCCGTTGCCGGCGTCCGTGCGCGAACACCGCGTGAAAGTGAGCGTAGGCGTTGCCGTTTATCCCGAAGCAGGGCGCAGCGCTGATGAGCTCCTGAGCAACGGCCATCTGGCGTTTTTCCGGGCCAAGGCCACAAGGCGCGGCGGCTATGTGCTGTTCGAGAACGCCATTCGCCAGGAGCTGGAAGCGCGGCTCACACTCGAGGCCGAACTCGTGCGCGCGGCCGAGCGGCAAGAGTTCGAGCTGTTCTATCAGCCGCAGGTGCGTCTGGTGGATGGCGGTCTGGTCGGGGCAGAAGCGCTGATCCGCTGGCGTCACCCCGAACGCGGCCTGGTTCCTCCCGGGCAGTTCATGCCCGTGGTCAACACCTCCTCCATCTCGGGGCGCGTTGCGCAGTGGGTGATGGAGACGGCGTGCCGGCAGGCGCGCGCCTGGGAGCTGGCCGGGCATCGACTGCGTGTCGGCATCAACCTGTCGCCGTCGCAATTGCAGTCGGGCGATCTTGCGACCTCAGTCGCCAGCGTGCTCGCCGATACCGGGCTCTCGCCATCGCTGCTCGAGATCGAGGTCACCGAGGACATCATCCTGCTCGACGAGGAGAGGGTGCTCGACACGTTCCTGCGGATCCAGGCTCTCGGCGCCCGCCTCGTGTTCGACGATTTCGGCACCGGCTATGCCAGCCTCAGCTACCTGAAGAAGTTTCCGCTCGACGGGCTGAAGATCGATCGCTCCTTCGTGTTCGACCTGCTGATCGATTCCGACGACGCGGCGATCGTGAGCTCGACCGTTGGCCTCGGCAAGCAGTTGGGCCTCTCGGTCATCGCGGAAGGAATCGAGAACCGCGCCACCGCCGATCTCCTGGTGAGCATGGGATGCGAGGAAGGGCAGGGCTATTTCTTCGGCAAGCCGATGCCGGTCGAGGCGTTCGAGGCGCAGTTCCTCGACAAGCGCGAAATGGCGGCGGCGGGCTGAGAAAGCCCGCCCGCGACGTCGACTGATTTCCATCAGGTCCCAGCTTGACATTCATAACCCGCCGGTTATACGTTAATCCATAACCAATGGGTTATCGATTGCGCATGCCGAACGCTCACGACGTCCTGTTCAAGACACTCGCCGACCCGACGCGGCGGGCGATCTTCGAGCGGCTGTGCCGCGACGGGGAGCAGACGGTTGCGGCACTCACGGCGCGGGCCAAGGTCTCGCAGCCGGCTGTCTCAAAGCACTTGGCCGCGCTGAAGCAGGCCGGGCTGGTGCGCGACCGCCATGAGGGCCGGCAGACGCATTACAGCGCGCAGCCCCGCGCGTTGACACCCTTGCTCGACTGGACCAAGCGCCTGGCCGGGTACTGGGAAGCGCGGCTCGACGACCTCGAAGATCTACTCAGAAGGATGGACCAATGACCAAAGCTGCGACCGATACGCTGTCCGTCGTCGTCGAACGCGACATTCCCTTTCCGGCGGAAAAGATCTGGCGCGCGCTCACGCAACCGCATCTGATCGAGGAGTGGCTGATGAAGAACGACTTCAAGCCTGTCGTAGGGCACAGTTTCAATCTTCGCGGCGACTGGGGCGGGGTGCTCGATTGCGAGGTCCTTGCTGTCGAGCCGAACAAGTCGCTGTCCTACACCTGGAACCACACACACGAGGATCCCGCCTATAACTTGCAGAGCGTGGTGACCTTCACGCTCACGCCGACCAGCACCGGGACGCATCTGCGCGTAGAGCAGTCGGGTTTCGCGCCGACCCAGCGGCAGGCCTATGGCGGCGCCCGCGCCGGTTGGCAGAACATGTTTGCCAAGCTGGAAGAAATACTGGCGAAGACGGAGTGAGGCCGCGCGCGGCATTCAAGGTCAAGCGAAATCCATATCAAACGACTCCGCGTCACCGATCAAGGGAGCGAACATTCATCATGCAACGCGTGATCATCCGCTGGATTCACATCATCTGCGCCATTCCGATCACCGGCTACATCTACAGCCCGTTTGCAGTCCTGCCGGACTATGCCACACCGACCCGGTTCGTTTTCTTTCCGGTCATGGTGCTGTCGGGATTGTGGATGTGGAAGGGACATCTCGTTCGGCGACTGGTTTCGAGATCGGCCCAGGCGATCAGGCCGGACCTTGCGCACTGATCGTGACGTAATATCCGTCTGCGTCCCGTAGCGAGAACTCCATCGTTTGCGTATTGGGATTGAGATGCGGCTCTTCGTCCAGCCGGCTCGCAAGCGCCCGTGCTCTTGGAAGAGCCGCGTCGAAGTCATCGACGCGGAAGAACAGGAGGAGGCCGTTGCCGGGCGTGGCGGCGGCCGGACTCGTCAGCGAGGGGTGCTCGTGCGCGCCCCATGCGTGCAGGCAGAGCAGGACCGTTCCGTCCGTATCGACGATCTGCCCGAAATAGTCGTGCGCAGGAGCGGTCGACGGCAAGCCGAGTAGCGACTGATACCACCTGAAGCTCCTCGGCACGTCGGCCACGCCGATGATAGTCCATATGCGCTTCATGGGTTCCTCCGCGGCCTAGCGGTTGCGGCAGCCCTGCGTCTCGTTTCATAATCCAGCGGCGCCATCTTACGATTCCGGCCGCGTGAACTGAAGACGAGGTATGACTCCATGGACGCATCCGAAACCATTGACCGCATGATCGCAGGCCTGACGGATTGGCGCGGCAAGACGTTTGCGGTCATACGCAAGACCATTCTCGCCGCTGACAGCGAAATCATCGAGGAATGGAAATGGATGGGAAGCCCGGTGTGGTCGCGCGACGGCATGATCGCGGTCGCCAATGCGCACAAGGGCAAGGTGAAGGTCACCTTCGCACACGGGGCGAAGTTCGCCGATCCCGACAAGCTCTTCAATGCGGGCCTCGGCGGCAATATGCGCCGTGAGATCGACTTTTTCGAAGGCGACAAGGTCGATGAGCGCGCGCTGAAGCATCTCGTCCGTACCGCGATCGAATACAATCAGACGCACTTGAAGAAGAACGCATCTGCAGCCAAGCGGGCGAAGGTGGCGAAGAAGGCACCGAAGAAGGCCGCTAAGAAAGCGACCAAGAAAACCACCAAGCGCAAGTAACTGATTTGCCCGACGGGCAAATCACTCGCGCGATTTTCGCCTCTCGCGATGTGCCGATACCTTGATCATCGGCCGAATCCGCCTGCGCGGAAAAGCGAATTTCGTAAGCCGCTCCAATATGTTTCGAAGTTTCAAGGCCTCGACGCGAAATAATCCATTTGCCGAAAATCAGAAATCGTGTTTTCCATAGGCCCATCCCGCCTCATCCAGAGGGACGTTACGGCCAATCGTCACGAAACGTGAAGCGGGTTGCGGTGGACGCGGGCGACGGCGCAAGACGAGCGATGTCGCGTGCGGACGGCAAAAGCGTGTGGTCCTGGCCTCCCGACGCTGAGGTCAAGCTTTGCCAAGACGTTTGGCAAAGTGACGGGGGCTA
>DATHMA010000083.1:0-19972 GCA_035487555.1 Bradyrhizobium sp.
TAGCCGCACGCAGACCTCAGCGATCTTCGCCGCGTTCCAGACCGCGAGCGGCGACACCCATCCTGTGCATTATGACGTCGAATATTGCCGCGTCCGCGGCATGCCGCATCTGCTCGCGCATGGCTTTCAGACCTTGATCCACACAGCGCCCGGCGCCGGCCTGTTTCCCTTCATGGTCGAGGAATCGCTGGTCGGCTTTCTCGAACAATCGAGCCGGTTCCTGAAACCGGTCTATGCCGACGACACGATTTACCCCGCGCTCGAAGTCATGGAGCTCACGCCTGGCCGAACGACCGGCGTCGTCACCTTGCGCTCGACCGTGTTCAACCAGCGCAAGGAGCTGGTGCTGGAAGGTATGCAGAAGTTCCTGATCCGCCGCCGGCCGGCCTGACCTTCTCGGCGCCGCCGGGGCGTCTCGAAACTCCCTGAAATTAAGGCTCTTTGCGCGATTTTCCGCATTACGGGTTGCCGCGCGCGCGGTGCTGCCTTAACTACAGTCCATGAAATTCCTCGATGAAGCCAAGGTCTATATCCGCTCCGGCGACGGCGGTAACGGCTGCGTGGCGTTTCGCCGCGAAAAGTTCATCGAGTTCGGCGGGCCCTCCGGCGGCAATGGCGGCCGCGGCGGCAACGTCGTCATCGAGGTCGCCGACGGCCTGAACACGCTGATCGATTACCGCTACCAGCAGCATTTCAAGGCCCAGAAGGGCGAGAACGGCGCAGGTTCGGACCGCCATGGCGCCAACGGCAAGCCGATCGTGCTGAAAGTGCCGATGGGCACGCAGATCTTCGATGAGGATCGCGAGACGCTGATCCACGACTTCACGACGCTCGGCGAGAAATTCGTGCTCGCGGAGGGTGGCAATGGCGGCTTCGGCAACGCACATTTCAAGTCCTCGACCAATCGCGCGCCGCGCAACGCCAATCCTGGCCAGCCCGGCGAGGAACGCTGGATCTGGCTCAAACTGAAGCTGATCGCGGATGCCGGCCTCGTCGGCCTGCCCAATGCCGGCAAGTCGACCTTCCTCTCCAAGGTCAGCGCCGCGCGGCCGAAGATCGCGGATTATCCCTTCACCACGCTGCATCCGCAGCTCGGCGTCGTGAACGCGGACGGGCGCGAATTCGTGCTCGCCGACATCCCGGGCCTGATCGAGGGCGCGCATGAAGGGGCCGGCCTCGGCGATCGTTTCCTGGGCCATGTCGAGCGCTGCCGAGTGCTGTTGCATCTGGTCGATGCAACTACCGAGCATGCCGGCAAGGCCTACAAGACCGTGCGCGGCGAGCTCGAGGCCTATGGCGGGCAGCTTACGGAAAAGATCGAGATCGTCGCGCTGAACAAAATCGACGCGGTCGAGCCGGACGAGTTGAAGAAGCAGAAGGACCGCCTGAAGCGCGCGGCGAAGAAGACGCCACTCTTGATGTCGGGCGCGACCGGCGCCGGCGTGAAGGAAGCGTTGCGCGCACTGACCGAGGTGATCGGCGACAAGCAGGTCACGACCAAGGGCAAGCGCGCGGCGCAGATGACGCCCTGGGAAGCCTGAGATTCGGGAAGCGTAAGATTTCGAGAATCGTAGTAGCGGGGCACAATGGCGCGCGCGAAGAACGTCATCTGGATCATGTGCGACCAGCTTCGCTATGATTACCTCGGCTGCACCGGCCACCCCACGCTGAAGACCCCGAACATCGATGCGATGGCCAGGCGCGGCGTGCTGTTCTCGAAGGCCTATGTGCAATCGCCGATCTGCGGCCCCTCGCGGATGTCGTTCTATACCGGCCGCTACATGCGTTCGCACGGCTCGCACTGGAACGGCTGGCCGCTCCGCGTCGGCGAGCCGACGCTCGGCGATCACCTTAAGAAGATCGGCGTGCGCAATGTGCTGGTCGGCAAGACCCACATGGCGCCTGACATTGAAGGGCTGAAGGCGCTCGGCATCGCACCGGATTCGATCATCGGCGTGCATGTCAGCGAATGCGGCTTCGAGCCCTATGAGCGCGACGATGGTCTGCATCCGACCGGACGCCCCCGCCCGCGCTACGACAATTATCTTCGCGAACAGGGTTTTGAGGCGCAAAACCCGTGGGAGCACTGGGCCAATTCCGGCGAGGATGCCGATGGCTCGCTGCAAAACGGCTGGCTGCTCGTGCATGCCGACAAGACCGCGCGCGTGCCGGAGGAGCATTCCGAGACGCCCTACATGACGCGGCGGGCGATGGATTTCATCAGCGAGGCCGAGACGGACGGGCGACCGTGGTGCCTGCATCTGTCCTACATCAAGCCGCACTGGCCCTATATCGCGCCCGAACCCTACGCCAGCATGTACTCAGCCAACGAAATGCTGCCGGCGATCCGCTCCGAAAAGGAGCGCGAGAACGCGCATCCGGTATTCGCGGCCTATATGGACATGCGCTATTCCAGGAACATGTCCCGCGACGAGGCGCGCGCCAAGGTGATCCCGACCTATATGGGCCTGATCACCCAGATCGACGACCAAATGGGCGTGCTGATGAAATTCCTGGAAGCGCGCGGGCTGTTGGACACGACCATGATCGTGTTCACGTCTGACCACGGTGACTATCTCGGCGATCACTGGATGGGCGAGAAGGATCTGTTCCACGAGCAGTCGGCGAAGATTCCGCTGATCGTGATCGATCCCTCGAAAGAGGCCGATGCGACGCGCGGCACAGTATGCGACGCGCTGGTCGAGGCGATCGATCTGGCGCCGACCTTCGTCGACTATTTCGGCGCCGCGCCGCCGCGGCATATCCTCGAAGGCCGCTCATTGCTGCCGCTGCTCCGCGGCGCCAAGCCGGCGGACTGGCGCAAGGTCGCCTTCTCCGAATATGACTACGCGATGCAGGACGTGCGGCTGAAGCTGGACCAGCCGATCGAGCGCTGCCGCCTGTTCATGGTGTTCGACGGCCGCTGGAAATACATCCACGCCTCCGGCTTCCGACCGATGCTGTACGATCTCGAGACGGACCCCGATGAATTTGTCGATCGCGGCGCCGACCCTTCATGCGCTGACGTCATCGCGCGACTGCAAGCGGAGCTGTTCGACTGGGCGCTGCATTCGAACAACCATATCACCACGACCAATGAGAAGATCACGTCCTATGCGGACAACCAGCTCCAGGTCAAAGGCGGCATCCTGATCGGCATCTGGGATGAAGCGGAGCTCGCTGCGATCCGGCAGCAGATCGATACACGGTCGTCACGATAAGCGAACTTCCGGCAGACGGCCGTCATTCGATCTTGAGATTGGCGTCGCGCACCACCTTGCCCCACTTTTCGATCTCCAGCTTGATGCGCGCGGCAAATTCGTCGGGCGTATTGACGACCGGCCTGAATCCCAGCGCCGCAAGCCGTTCCCTGACCTCGGGCTCTGCGACACCCTTGGCGATCGTGCGCGACAGCAGCTCAACGATCTCTTTCGGCGTGCCCGCCGGCACGACGATGCCGGTCAGCGTATCGGCTTCCTGATCTTTCACGCCCTGTTCGGCGAAGGTCGGCACATCAGGTAATTGCGGCGCGCGCTCCGTCGCCGCCAGCGCGATCGCACGCACTTGACCGGCCTGTATCGCCGACATGGACGAGGGCAGCGCGGTGAAGGCAATGGGCGTGTGGCCGCCGATGGTCGACTGCACGGCTGGAGCCGCACCGGTAAAGGGCACGTGGATCAGATCGAGCTTGTAGGTCAGGCGAAACAACTCACCGCCGAGCTGCGGCGTTGAGCCGATGCCGGGGCCGGCATAGCTGTATTTGCCGGGATTATCCCGGATCAGCTGCACGAGCTCCGGCAGCGTCTTGGCCGGAACCTGCGGGTTGACCACCACGACGTTGGGCGAAGCCGCGACCAAGGTGACGGCCGAGAAATCCTTGATCGGATCGTATGGCACCTGAGCGTAAAGGCTGGGATTCACCATGAAGCCCGTGCTGATCGCCATGATGGTGTAGCCGTCGGGAGTAGCGCGCGCGACCTGACCGGAGGCGAGGTTGCTGCCCGCCCCTGGGACGTTCTCAACATAGAACTGCTGACCGAGAGTTTCCGAAAGCTTTTGCGCCACGATGCGCGCGATGATGTCGGTCGGGCCTCCGGCCGGAAATCCGACGACCACGCGTACGGTTCGCGTCGGATATCCCTCAGCCATCGATGGCATCGTGCCGGACGACAGCAACGCAGCTGCAAAAATGCAATGCAAGACGCGCGTCATGGCGCTCCCCCTGGCAGGCTTGTTGTTTGTTGGACGTCATCATCGACGATGACGCCCTCCGGAACAAGACCGCCAGAAGTTCTAGTTCTCGACCTTGTATCCCGTCGCCGTCACGATCGGCCGCCAGAAGGCGGTGGCGTCAACCAGCTCCTTCGTCAGGCCCTCCGGAGTCGAGCCCGCCGGGATGAGGCCGATGGCAAGCAGCTTCTGCTTCACGTCGGGTTTAGCCAGCGCAGCCGACGCGGCGGCACTGAGTTTGGCAGCGAAATCAATCGAGCTTCCGGCCGGCAACCACATCCCGTACCAGCCGTCGGCCACGAAATCGACGCCGCTCTCTTTCAGGGTTGGCACGTCAGGCAGCAGCGGCGATCGTTCGGCGCTGCTCACGGCCACAATCTTCACCCCGCCCGCGCGATGCTGCCCCATCGCGTCGGCAACCGTGGTGATTCCGAACGCCAGGGTCTTGCCGAGCAGGTCATTGATAACAGGTGTGCTGCCCCGATAGGCCACGCGCGTCATGGATATTCCCAATAGCTTCTCGAGCTTCGAGCCGGTGAAGTGCGGGATCGTGCCGTTGCTCGGCACGCCGAACGCGGCCTGGCTTGGATGGTCCTTGAGCCACGTCACAAGCTGCTTGAAATCAACTTGCTTCAGATCGGCGTTGACGGCGGGTCCGGCGACGATCCCGAAGTCGAAGCGGGCGAGCAGCGAGACCGGAACGAAATCCTTTTCGGTGTTGAAGCTCGGATGGGTCTCCACCATCGGCAGCAGATACATGGTCGGACCGGTGGTCACGAGCGCCATGGTCCCATCGGGGGGTGCGGTCTTCACTGCCCTGATCCCGATCAGCCCGTCGGCTCCGGTACGGTTCTCGACGATGACGGTGCGATCGAGCGGCTGGGCTATTTCTTGCGCCACCAGACGGCACAACACGTCGCCGCCGCCACCGGCCGCAAACGGGAAGATGATCTTCATCAGCGGATCGGACGCGAATGCTCTGGTCCCATTCGCCAGCACCGGCAGCGCCAGCGCGCCGGCCATGAAATCTCGACGGTGCATCTCGTCCCCTCACCCGGTAATTTGGCCATTACAGCAAAGGCCATACCGGCGCGAATGGCTATAAAGCCCAAGGGGCGCAGATACCACGCACAAATCTTAAGATCGGGCCGATCCGCCTTAACTTTCACGGCTTTTCGCGCTATCGCGCCACTTCCAATGTCCGGAAGCGGCGCGTATTGCTTTCCGCGAAACCGCTGCTCGAAACCTCATGACCCGCCCCCAGCTCAAGAATTTCCGGCGCATTGTCGTCAAGGTCGGCTCCTCGCTCCTGATCGATCAGGAGGCGGGTGAGGTGCGCGCGCCGTGGCTGTCGGCGCTTGCCGCTGATATCGCCAAGCTCCATGGTGAGGGCCGCGAAGTGCTGATCGTCTCCTCGGGCTCGATCGCGCTCGGGCGGGCGAAACTAAAATTGCCGCGCGGCAGCCTGAAGCTGGAAGAGAGCCAGGCCGCGGCCGCCGTCGGACAAATTGCACTGGCGCGGATCTGGTCGGAGGTGCTGGGCGCGCACGATATCGGCGCGGGGCAGATCCTCGTCACGTTGCAGGACACCGAGGAGCGGCGGCGCTATCTCAACGCCCGCTCGACCATCGGCAAGCTGCTCGAATGGCGCGCGGTGCCTGTCATCAACGAGAACGACACGATCGCCACCAACGAGATCCGCTATGGCGACAACGACCGCCTTGCCGCGCGCGTCGCCACCATGGCGAGCGCCGATCTTCTGATCCTGCTTTCTGATATCGACGGCCTCTATGATGCGCCGCCCGCGCAAAATCCGAACGCGAAATTGATCCCGGTGGTCGACAGCGTCTCCGCCGAGATCGAGGCGATGGCGGGCGAAGCCGGCTCCGAATTGTCGCGCGGCGGCATGCGCACCAAGATCGAGGCGGCGAAGATCGCAACCACCGGCGGGACGCACATGCTGATCGCCTCCGGCAAGATCGAGCATCCGCTCAAAAGCATCGCCGACGGCGGCCGCTGCACCTGGTTCCTGACGCCGGCCAATCCCGTCACCGCGCGCAAGCGCTGGATCGCGGGTTCGCTCGAGCCAAAGGGCACGCTGACCATCGATGCCGGCGCGGTGCGAGCGCTACGTGCCGGGCGAAGCCTGCTGCCGGCCGGCGTGATCCGGATCGACGGGCAGTTCGCCCGCGGCGATGCCGTCGTGGTGCGTGGCCCCGACACCCATGAGATCGGCCGGGGTCTCGTGGCCTACGACGCCGAGGATGCCGAGAAGATCAAGGGCCGCTCCTCCCCGGACGTGATGGCCATCCTGGGCGTCAGCGGCCGGGCCGACATGATCCACCGCGACGACCTCGTGGTTGGGCCGACAGGGGCCATTCCGGCCAAATAGGCCATTGGCCGAGCTGCCAGAGGCCTAAACCGGCCTCTGCCATGCCGGTTCCGTGCCTCGCCAAGCCCTTAAATTCCATGCTACGACATGGTCTTAATTCCCAAGGCCGACCGCTATGACCGCTCCTCTCAAAGCCATCGACGGCAACGCCGATCTGGCGACCCTGATGAACGAACTCGGCGCGAACGCCCGCGCTGCGGCGCGGGTGCTGTCGTTGTCCCCGCCGGAGCAGAAGGACCAAGCGCTCGCCGCGATGGAGCGCGCGATCCGCGCCAACGCAGCCGCGATTCTGGCCACTAATGCCGAGGACGTCACTGAAGCCCGCGCCTCCGGCGTCGCCAGCGCCTTCATCGATCGCTTGACGCTGACGCCGGCCCGCGTCGAGGCCATGGCCGAGGGCATCGCCGCCGTCCGCAACATTGCCGACCCCGTCGGCGTCGTCACCGAGAGCTGGCAGCGCCCGAACGGAATGACCATCGAACGCGTGCGCGTACCGCTCGGCGTCGTCGCGGTGATCTTCGAAAGCCGCCCGAATGTCGCCGCGGACGCCGGCGTGCTCTGCCTGAAATCCGGCAATGCGGTGATCCTGCGCGGCGGCTCCGACAGCTTCCGTTCCTGCCGCGCGATCCATGCGTGCCTGGTGCAGGGCCTGCGCGAAGCCGGCCTGCCGGAAGCTTCCATCACGCTGGTGCCGACGCGCGACCGCGCGGCGGTCGGCATGCTCCTGAGCGGCCTCAACGGCGCCGTCGACGTGATCGTGCCACGCGGCGGCAAGAGCCTCGTGGCGCGCGTCGAGGCGGAAGCACGCGTGCCGGTGTTTGCGCATCTCGAAGGCGTCAACCACGTCTATGTCGATCGGGGCGCCGATCTCGACATGGCCAAATCGATCGTGCTGAACGCCAAGATGCGGCGCACCGGTGTCTGCGGCGCGGCCGAAACCCTTCTGGTCGATCGCGCGGGCGCATCGTCGAGCCTCAAGCCGCTGGTCGAAATGCTGATCGAAGCCGGCTGCGAAGTGCGCGGCGATGAAACCGTGCAGCGCGTGGACAGCCGCGTCAAACCTGCGGCAGAGGAAGACTGGGACGCCGAATATCTCGACGCCATCATCGCCACGCGTGTGGTCGACGGCGTCGACGGCGCGATCGCGCATATCCAGAATCACGGCTCGCACCATACCGATGCGATCGTGACCGAAGACGATCAGGCGGCGCGGAAATTCCTCAAAGAGGTCGACTCCGCGATCGTGCTGCATAACGCCTCGACCCAATTCGCCGACGGCGGCGAGTTCGGCTTCGGCGCCGAGATCGGCATTGCCACCGGCAAATTCCACGCCCGCGGGCCGGTCGGCGTCGATCAGTTGACGAGCTTCAAATACCGGATCCACGGCACGGGGCAGACTCGGCCGTGAGTCCCATAGCGTTTTCAAGCGAAGTGGGTACCGGTTCGCGTGAAGAAAACGCGTCAATCAAAAAAGCGTCGTGTGCGCGGAGTACGCATTGAACAAGGCGTTGGCCGCGTCGCAGGCCCTTTCGCACGAGATTCCATTCCACACCGACGGCATGCGGATCGGCCTGCTCGGCGGCTCGTTCAACCCGCCGCACCTGGCCCATCGCACCATCAGCCTGTTCGCAATCAAGCGCCTGCGGCTCGATCGCGTCTGGTGGCTGGTATCGCCGGGCAATCCGCTCAAGGACAACGGCCACCTTCATGAGCTCGAGGCGCGCGCCCGAGCCGCGCGCGAGCTTGCCGCCGACCCGCGCATCGACGTCACCTGTCTCGAATCCGTCATCGGAACCCGATACACTGTAGACACGATCAACTATCTGCGCCGCCGCGCTTCCGGCTCGCGCTTCGTATGGATCATGGGCGCCGACAACCTCGCGCAATTCCATCGCTGGCAACACTGGCAGCGGATCGCGACGCAAGTGCCGATCGCGGTGATCGATCGTCCTCCGCAAAGTTTCCGCGCCCTCGCCGCGCCCGCCGCGCAGGCACTCGCGCCCTACCGTTTGCCCGAGAACGAGGCAGGAAGGCTGGCCGATCACCGCGCGCCGGCCTGGGTATTCCTCACCGGGCTGAAAATGAATCTTTCGTCGACGACCTTGCGGAACCCGGACGGGAGCTGGAAGACCGCGACGTGAAGGTGGGTGAGTGTGGAGGACTGGATATTGAAACCATTAACCCCACATGCGTAGAATGGTCCGTGGGCTGCCGGATTCGGTCACCCGCGATACAGTGAAAGGAATGGTCCCTGGCCACATCTGTATTGTCCAAGTCAGTTTTACCCAAGTCTCGACAGAGCGCGCGTAAAACATCGACCCAAGCTGCGGCCTTGCCTGCGCCGTCCGACGCCGACAAGACGCTGAACCTGATCCTCTCCCGCCTCGAGGATATGAAGGCGGAAGAGACGGTCACCATAGACCTTCACGGCAAATCGGCATTTTCCGACTACATGATCATCACCTCGGGCCGGGCCAACCGGCACGTCGGCGCGATCGCGGAAAACGTCACCAAGGCGCTGAAGGAAACCGGAATCAAGAACATCCATGTCGAGGGCTTGCCCAACTGCGATTGGGTGCTGATCGATTCCGGCGACGTGATCGTGCACGTGTTCAGGCCTGAGGTGCGTGAGTTCTACAACCTCGAACGGTTGTGGTCTCAAGGCCCCGGAGCGGCGAAGGCGATCTAGAGTTTCGTGCCGATGCAAATCGGCTGGGGAGCGTGCTAGCGTGCGCTCCGATGAGAATCGTCGTCATTGCCGTCGGCCGGCTCAAACAGGGGCCGGAGCGTGAATTGGCCGAGCGCTATGCCAAGCGCTTCGACGAGGTCGGCCGCAAGCTCGGCTTCCGCGGCCTCGATATCAATGAGATTCCGGAAGGCCGCGCCCGCGATGCGGCAGCGCGAATCGCCGAGGAAGCCGCCGCGATTTCAGCCGCAATCCCGGAAAACTCCGTGCTTGTCGCGCTCGACGAGCGCGGCGACAATGTCGACAGTGCCGCATTCGCCCGCCGGCTCGGCCAGTGGCGGGACCAGGCCGCCACCAACACTGTTTTTGTCATCGGCGGCGCGGACGGACTTTCGCCCGATTTGCGGGGCAAGGCGAAGCTCAGGGTCGCCTTCGGGGCCGCGACCTGGCCACATCAAATGGTACGTGTGATGCTTCTGGAGCAGCTTTACCGGGCTGCGACGATTTTGGCGGGACACCCCTATCACCGCGCGTAGAATACGCGGTCGACGAGCAGCAATGTCGAGCACGATGCAAGTGCGGCAACTTCGATTCCTTGATTGCGCCGGGCGCCGCCTATGGCGCTGCGCCGTGCCGCTCTTCGCCATCCTGATTTCCGCGAGCCTGCCGCTGGCCTCCGCGCAGAACACGACTGCGCCGGCAGCAAACGTGACAGCCCCCGCCGATGCGCTGAAGCAGCGCGAGCAGGAATTGGAAGCGGCACGCACCCAACAGAAGAACGCGGCCGACATGCAGGCCAGGCTCAAGGCGGAGATCGCCGCGATCGGCGAGGACCGCGGCAAGCTCAATCAGCAGCTGATCGACATCTCGACTCAGGTGCGCGACGTCGAAGGCCGGGTCGCCGAGACCGAAGGCCGGCTGCATACGCTGGACGGGCACGAACAGGAGATCAGAAGCACGCTCGATTCACGCCGGTCCGAAATTGTCGAGGTGCTGGCCGCCCTGCAGCGCGCCGGCCGCCGCACGCCGCCGGCCCTGCTGGTGCGACCAGAGGACGCACTGCAATCGCTGCGCACCGCGATGCTGCTCGGCGCGGTGGTGCCGGAACTGCGCGCGCGGGCCGAGAAGCTTGCCGCCGACCTCGGCGAACTCGTCACCGTCCGCAAGAGCATCACGGCCGAACGCGACCGCCTGGCCGCGGACCGCGACAAGCTGCACCACGATCAGACCCGGCTCGCCGCGCTCGTCGACGAACGGCAGAAGAAGCAGGTCGATATCGAAAAGGACATCGAAGCCGAGGGCGCGCGCGCCGTTGCGCTGGCCAAGCAGGCCGTCGATTTGCAGGGCTTGATCGTCAAGATGGAGCAGGACGTCAAGAGCGCAGCGAAGGCCGCCGCGGCCGCCAACCAGCAGGCGGCCGCCAAGGGCGATCCCGCCGCCCTGATGAAGGATCCCAGGCGCACCAGCCCGGCGATCGCCTTTGCCTCGGCCAAAGGCCTGTTCAAACTGCCCGTCAATGGCAGGAAAATCCGCGATTTCGGCGGTACTGACGATTCCGGCGGCATAGAAAAAGGCATTTCTTTGGCGAGCCGCCCCGGCGCGCAGGTTACAACGCCTTGTGACGGTTGGGTTGTTTACGCCGGACCGTTCCGCAGCTATGGACAACTCTTGATCCTTAATGCCGGTGGCGGGTATCATGTCCTGATCGCCGGGATGGAGCGCATTTCGGTCAACATCGGACAGTTTGTGCTTACGGGGGAACCGGTCGCAACCATGGGGACGACATCCCAAGTGGCGTCTATCTTTGCGGCCAACGCAAGCCAACCTGTGCTCTATGTCGAGTTCCGCAAAGACGGCACTCCTATCGATCCAGGCCCATGGTGGGCCGCAAATGAAGGCGAAAAGGTTCGCGGATGATGCGCAAGACTTCGATCGTACTCCTCAGCGCCGCCACGGGTGCAGCTCTGACGCTGCTGCTGACCCAGCCGCGTGCCGTGTTCATGGGCTCGACCGCGCGCGCCGCGACCGCCGACACCTACCGCCAGCTCAATCTATTTGGCGACGTGTTCGAGCGGGTGCGCAGCGACTATGTCGAGAAGCCCGATGACGGCAAGCTGGTCGAGTCGGCGATCTCCGGCATGCTGTCCGGCCTCGATCCGCATTCGAGCTACATGGACGCCAAGAGCTTCCGCGACATGCAGGTCCAGACCCGCGGCGAGTTCGGTGGTCTCGGCATTGAAGTCACGATGGAAGACGGCCTGATCAAGGTGGTCTCGCCGATCGACGACACCCCGGCATCGAAGGCCGGCATCCTCGCCAACGACATCATCACGATGCTTGACGACGAGCAGGTGCAGGGCCTGACGTTGAACCAGGCCGTCGAGAAGATGCGCGGGCCCGTCAACACCAAGATCAAGCTGAAGATCATCCGCAAGGGCGCCGACAACCCGCTCGACGTGACGCTGGTGCGCGACAACATCCGCGTCCGCTCGGTACGCGCGCATGTCGAGGCCGACGATATCGGCTATATCCGCATCACCACCTTCAACGAGCAGACCACCGAAGGCCTGAAGAAGGAAGTCGCGAATCTGCAGAACCAGATCGGCGACAAGCTCAAGGGCTATGTCATCGACCTGCGCAACAACCCCGGCGGCCTGCTTGAAGAAGCCGTCACCGTCTCCGACGCGTTCCTCGAGCGCGGCGAGATCGTCTCCACCCGCGGCCGCAACGCCGAAGAGACCCAGCGCCGCACCGCCCATCCGGGCGACCTCACCAAGGGCAAGCCGGTCATCGTGCTGATCAATGGCGGCTCGGCCTCGGCGTCGGAAATCGTCGCGGGCGCCTTGCAGGACCACAAGCGCGCGACCCTCGTCGGCACGCGCTCCTTCGGCAAGGGCTCGGTGCAGACCATCATTCCGCTCGGTTCGGGCAACGGCGCGCTGCGTCTGACCACCGCGCGCTATTACACGCCGTCCGGCAAGTCGATCCAGGCCAAGGGCATCGTGCCGGATATCGAGGTCGTGCAGGACGTGCCGGACGAGCTGAAGGCACGCACCGACACAAGGGGTGAGGCTTCGCTCCGCGGCCATCTCAAGAACGACGGCGACGAGAAGACCGGTTCGCAGTCCTACGTCCCGCCGGACGCCAAGGACGACAAGGCGCTCAAGGTGGCCGACGACCTACTCCACGGCATCAAGTCAAGCTCCTCGGCGCCGACCCCGGCACCGGCGATGGCCGACAAGCCCGCCGACGACAAGTCGGCCAGCGACAAGCCGGCGACCTCGGACCGGCAGCCAGCCAAGGCGAACTGATCGATTGATCCAGCGGTACTTTTGAAAGGGCGGCCCGATCGGGCCGCCCTTTTGTTTAGGCGGTTCCCGACGCGGCCACTGGGCCGCCGTGGTATCTTCGGACGCTGATTCGGGAACAGGAATGGCTGACACGGTCGACGATCTGAGCGCCCCGCTCGGACAGAAAACGGAGCGGCGCAAGCGCCGGTTTCGCTTGCCGTTTACCGCGATGCAGGGGCTCGCGGTCCTGCTCGGCCTGTTCCTGCTGGCCTTTGTCGGCTTCGCCCTGTTCAACGACAATCCACTCGGCGGCGAGCCGATCGCCCATGTCGCGATCCGCCAGAAGGCCAGCGAGGCAAAGGACGCCCCCGCGGCAAGCCACGAGGCCGGCGCCAACAATGACGACAAGACCGAGCACGGCGCCAAGGAGGAGACCAAGGCGGCCGGCGAGCAGAAGACCGTCACCATCATCGACGGCACCAGCGGCAAGCGCCAGGACGTGGTGATCGGCGGCGGCACGCCCGAGAAGGCCGAGAGCGAGAACGCCGCCGCGCCCGCCATGGTGACCGGCATCGACCAGCGGCTCCTGGAAAAGACCCGCTACGGCATGATCCCGGTGATCGCCGACGGCCTGAAGCCCTTCACGGTCTATGCGGCCGACGCCGACCGCGCCAAGGCCGCCAAGATGCCGACTGTGTCCATCGTGATCGGCGGCCTCGGCGTCGGCGCGGCCAAGACCACCGACGCGATCATGAAACTGCCGCCGGCGGTGACGCTCGCCTTCACGCCCTACGGAGCCGACCCCACCAAGCTCGCCGAGCAGGCCCGCGCCCGCCGCCACGAAATCCTGCTCCAGATACCGATGGAGCCCTACGACTATCCCGATAACGATCCCGGACCGCAGACCCTGCTCGCTTCCCTGGGACCGGAGGAGAATCTCGACCGGCTGTTCTGGCACCTGGGCCGGCTGCAGGGCTATGCCGGGGTCACCAATTTCATGGGTGCGCGCTTCGTCGCAACCGACGCGGCGATGACCCCGATCATCCGGGAAGCCGCCAAGCGCGGGCTTTCCTATTTCGACGACGGCTCGGCGCCGCGCAGCGTCGCGTCGGCGCTGGCGGGCAGCCAGGCCATGCCCTTTGCCAAGGGCGATATCGCCATCGATGCGGTGCCGACCTCGGCCGAGATCGACCGGGCGCTCGCCAAGCTCGAAGCCATCGCCAAAGACCGCGGTTTTGCCGTCGGAACCGCCTCCGCATTGCCGATCTCGATCGAGCGGATCGCCGCCTGGATCAAGACCCTGGATGCCCGTGGCGTGATGCTTGTCCCATTGACAACCACGATGCTCAAATCAAAATCGAGCTGAAGCGCGATGGGGTTGAACCCCATCCCGCTTCAGGTTTTTGATTGCGCATGATCTTTTCGGAAAACCGCTGCACACTTTTCCGGATCATGCGCTAGAGTTCCAGGGTTCACCCCCGCGTCTTGCGGCTCCCTCGGCGGCCCTTTGACCGCCTTGGTCCGGATGACCGCAAGAGGCACTGACGGAATGACGCGTTACGAGGATCTGCCCTACCGTACCTGTGTCGGCATCATGCTGCTCAACAGCGACGGGCTGGTCTTCATCGGTCGCCGCGCCGGCGGCATCGAACATGTCGATGAATCCCATGTCTGGCAGATGCCCCAGGGCGGCGTCGATCCCGGCGAGGACAATTGGGAAGCGGCCAAGCGCGAGCTCTATGAGGAGACCAGCGTGCGCTCGGTCGAGCGGCTCGCCGAAGTCGGCGACTGGCTGATCTACGACATCCCCCGCACGGTGGCCGGGCGCGCCTGGAAGGGCCGCTACCGCGGCCAGCGCCAAAAGTGGTTCGCGATGCGCTTCACCGGCAAGGACGCCGAGATCAATGTCGCCAATCCCGGCGGCGGAGGTCACAAGGCCGAGTTCATCAACTGGCGCTGGGAGCCGATGAAAAATCTCCCCACGCTGATCGTGCCGTTCAAGCGGCCGGTCTATGAGCGCGTGGTGAAGGAATTCGCCAGCCTCGGCGGCGAATAGCGCCAAGTTGCATTTTGCGCCGACGCAACACCTGTCCGGCGCAAACCTTATATTCACCTTATCGGCCGAAACTCTGTGCGAAAGAGAATGATCTCCGGCAGGAGGCCGGCCCATGAGCGCGATCGGAACCGCAGCTTCATACGCCAGTGACATCTCGACGCTGCTTCTCTCTGGTTCGGCCGACACGCAGCCTCCTGCGACCGCGTCGAGCGCGTCGGCGTCCAGCGCCGATGCTAGTTCGGACCCGACACGCAATCCCGCTACGCGCGTCGACCTGTCCGACAAGATCAAGGGCATCCTTGCCCGCGCCAGCACGGACCAGGACGTCGCCAATCGGCTGCAGGCCTTTGTCGAGTCGCATCGCGTCCGCAATACGGATGGGAGCGCGCAGGACACCTCCTCGTCGGATAAGAGCAGCACGACGAGCGTGGACCAGGCCTTCCAGCAATTGAGCGGCGGCACACCGGCGGATAACGGCTCCGATGGACCGGTCCAGGTCGGACAGAATTTCGCTGGTGGCCTGAAGGCCGACGGCTATTCGATTTCGGCGGTAGGCCGCGCCAGCGATGGATCTTTCCAGGTCGAGATCGTCGGTCCTGATGGCACGGGCTTCCTCGATCGCCGCTTCGGGACGTCCGGCGAGTTTTCCACCTTCAGCAATCTCGGTCCCGGTACGACGGCACAGGAGTACCAGCAGGGCAACGAGGAATACATTACGTTCTCGCAGAACGTGGCGGCCGCGACCAGCGTGAGCGCATCATCGGCTGCCGGGAGCGTGTCCGCGACATCCTCGGGCACGCGCACGGACGCGGTCACCTTCGCGGTCGATTTCCAGACCGGCGCGATCTCGATGACGCAGTCCGAGAGCCTTTCGGTATCGACCGCAGTGCAGGTCAGCCAACCGGGATCGACCTTCTCGACCGTCGCGTAAGCAAGGGCGGTCACGCTGCCGCCCGCTTGCATCTGATATAGACTCTTCCAACCCGGAGAGTATTCGGATGTCGGAACCAAAGCCCTATCGCCCCAATGTCGGGATCGCGCTCTTCAACGCGGACGGCCGCGTCCTGATCGGACGGCGCTTTCGCGATGACGGACCGGAGATCATCCTGCCGGGACTGGAATGGCAGATGCCGCAGGGCGGCGTCGATGAGGGCGAAGATCACCGCGCCGCCGCGTTTCGCGAATTATGGGAAGAGACCAGTGTCAGAAGCGCCGGTTATCTCGGCGAGACCGACTGGCTCTCTTACGAGTTCCCGCCTTTTGACGGCCCGCATCGGCTGGCAAAATTTCGCGGCCAGCGCCAGAAATGGTTCGCGCTGCGCTTCACCGGCGCTGAGACGGAGATCGATCCGCTGACGCCGCGCAACGACCAGCCGGCGGAGTTCGACGCCTGGCGCTGGGAACGCCTCGACCGCGTCGCCGATCTCGTGGTGCCGTTCCGCCGCGAGGTTTATCGCGCAGTGGCGGAAAGCTTTGCACGGTTCGCCAAGGCCTAACTGTTCGGTCCGACCACGAATGGTCCGATGGCGATCACGTGGCAATCGCTGTCGTGCTTGGCGCAATCGCCGAGCGCGTCGTTGATCGCATTCTGCTCGGAGGAGGCCTTCACGGCGACGCCCGCATGCCCGGTGGTGCCGACCGCAACGGCATTCCAGCCGGTCGGCGCATCCGCGAGTTTCCGGGCAACCTGGTCGCGCTCGCTGGCCGCGATCGAGGGATTGCTGGCGGCCTTGAAGAAGCCGATCGCCTTCATCAGGAGCGGCACCGGTACGACAAAGGCGTCATCCGCCGCCACGATCATGCAGGGAACGCCGGCAAGGAAGCCGCAGGATTCAAGCGATCGCCGCGCCGCTTCGTCGACATTCTCGCTGCCGGTCATGAAGATGAATTGTCCGCCCGGTCCAATGGCAATGGTGCGGGATTTGCGGCCGGGAGCATAGGCGGCCTCGAGCCGCGATTTCCCCTGATCGCGCACCATCGGCATTTCCTTCGCCGAGAACGGACGTTCGGTGGAGGGATCGTGGTTGATCCACGGTGCCGGCGGAACGGGCGGCTTGCCATGCGGATAGACGACGACGTTGCCGACGGCATAGAGCTCGCAGCGACGGCTCTGTCCGCCGGAGTCCGAACGTTTCTGACACTGATCGAGCGCAGCGGTCCTGGCGGCCTCCTCGTTGGGCTGCCCAACCGCAATCCCGGGGACGCCGAGATTGTTGATCGCAAACGCCTTGTAGTCGGCGCCCGACACATATTCGTTGGAAAGGTTGAGCCGCACGCGGTCAGCGATAAAAGGCACGCTCTCGGGCGAGAACTTTCCGCTGGCTGGAGGCGGCGGAGCAGGCGGCGACACAGCCTGAGCCGCCTGGGTCGGGGTTGGCGAGGGACTTGCCGCTGCCGACGATGCGTCGGCCTTCTCTGCCGAGGCCGTCTGCCTTGAGCCAGGCCCAAGCTCGAGCTTGGTGAAATACAGGAAGCCGGTGACGCAGATCGCGACGATCGCGACCACGCCGACCACCACGGGCCACAGCCAGTGCGGCGCGCCGGTGGGCGTGGCTTTCGCGGCCGGCTTCTTTATCTGCGGCGTCGCATAGGTACCGTCCTCGCGCCGCATCGCGACCATGTAGGCATGCACGGGCGTCGGGATGTTCTTTACTTCCTGCTCACCGATATCGGCGAACTGCACCGAGAGCTTGTTGGCGACCTGCTCATGCACCGCGCGCGATACGCAGATGCCGCCGACTTCGGCCAGACCCTCCAGCCGCGCGGCGATGTTGACGCCATCGCCCAGGAGGTCGCCGTCGCGCTCGACCACATCACCGATGGTAATGCCGATGCGGAAGGCCATCTGCCGACTCGGCGGATAGGCCATGTTGCGGGTCCGCAAGCTCTCCTGGATGTCGATGGCGCAGCGTACCGCCTCGACGGCGCTCGGAAATTCCGCGAGCACGGCATCGCCCGCGGTGTTGAAGATACGTCCGCCCGCCTTGGCGATGAAATCGTCGGTGACGGCGCGATAGGAGGCGAGACGCCTCAGCGTCTCCTCTTCGTCCTCGGCGACGAGCCTCGAGTAACCGGCAATATCGGCCGCAAAAATCGCTGCGATCTTGCGTTTCATGAAAACCAGCCCCGCGCCAAAATCAGCGGGCGCAGAATGCCGCCTCGCCCGCCTCGGCGCAACGGGGTTCCAGGCCCATCACGACGATGAGCATTGAATTCATTGAAATTTTATAAAGAAGCCGTGATCGGCTTCAATGCATCGCGGTGGTGCTGAGCTCGTTCTGGATGCTCTTGAAGTGATCCAGCCGCTCGACCGCATGATCGAGCTCGGAGCCTTCCTTCTCGGCAAGCTTCGCTTCCATGTCCGAGATGGTCGCGGCGAACTTGGCGCGGTCGAGCTCCTCGATCGAGGTCGCGGTTTCGGCAAGGACGGTCAGGCCCTTCTCGGAGACTTCGGCAATGCCGCCGAGCACGATGATCTTCTGCTTCGAAGTGCCGGAAATCACCGTGAGGATACCGGGGCGCACCGCGGCCACCACGGGCGCATGTCCCGCCAGCACGCCGAAATCGCCTTCGGTGCCGGGAATGTCGACCTGATCCACATCGCCGGAGAAGGTGAGTTTTTCCGGCGACACGAGATCGAAGTGGAAGGTGGCCATGGTGTATCCGCTCTTTCCATCGTCACCCGCGGGCTTGACCCGTGGGTCCATCACATAAAAAGATTCTCGTTGGATGGATTGCCGGGTCACTAGCTCAAAGACGCGCTTCGCGCTTTTCCCCGGCAATAAAGAGTTGAGTTACGCCGCTTCCGCGGCCAGCTTCTTGCCCTTCTCGACCGCCTCTTCGATGGTGCCGACCATGTAGAAGGCGGCTTCCGGCAGGTGGTCATACTTGCCTTCGCAGAGATCGCGGAAGCCCTTGATGGTGTCGGCGAGGTCGACGAACTTGCCGGGCGAGCCGGTGAAGACTTCGGCGACGTGGAACGGCTGCGACAGGAAGCGCTCGATCTTGCGGGCGCGAGCCACCGTCAGCTTGTCCTCTTCCGACAACTCGTCCATGCCGAGAATGGCGATGATGTCCTGCAGCGACTTGTAGCGCTGCAGGATCTGCTGGACCGTGCGCGCGGTGTTGTAGTGCTCCTCGCCGACCACCAGCGCCGAGAGCATGCGCGAGGTGGAGTCGAGCGGGTCGACCGCCGGGTAGATGCCCTTTTCCGAGATCGCGCGCGACAACACGGTGGTCGCATCCAAGTGAGCGAACGAGGTCGCGGGCGCGGGGTCGGTCAAGTCGTCGGCCGGCACGTAGATCGCCTGCACCGAGGTGATCGAGCCCTTGTTGGTAGTGGTGATGCGCTCCTGCAGCGCGCCCATGTCGGTCGCGAGCGTCGGCTGGTAGCCCACCGCCGAGGGGATGCGGCCGAGCAGCGCCGACACTTCCGAGCCGGCCTGGGTGAAACGGAAGATGTTGTCGACAAAGAACAGCACGTCCTGGCCCTTGTCGCGGAAATATTCGGCGACCGTCAACCCGGTGAGGCCGACGCGAGCGCGCGCGCCCGGCGGCTCGTTCATCTGGCCGAACACCAGCGCACATTTCGACTTCACACTCGGATCGGGATTGTGCGGATCCGCATTGACCTTGGATTCGATGAACTCGTGATAGAGGTCGTTGCCTTCGCGGGTACGCTCGCCGACGCCGGCGAACACGGAGTAACCGCCGTGCGCCTTGGCGACGTTGTTGATCAGTTCCTGAATCAGCACGGTCTTGCCGACACCGGCGCCGCCAAACAGGCCGATCTTGCCGCCCTTGGCGTAAGGAGCCAGCAGGTCGACGACCTTGATGCCAGTCACGAGAATTTCGGCTTCGGTCGATTGGTCGACATATTCCGGCGCGGGCTGGTGGATGGCCCGCTTGCCATCGGACTTGATCGGGCCGGCCTCGTCGACGGGCTCGCCGATGACGTTCATGATGCGGCCGAGCGTACCCTCTCCGACCGGCACCTCGATCGGCTCGCCGGTGTCGGTCACTTCCTGGCCGCGAACCAAGCCCTCGGTGGCGTCCATCGCGATCGTGCGAACGGTGGATTCGCCGAGATGCTGCGCAACCTCGAGCACCAGGCGATTGCCGCCATTCTTGGTTTCCAGCGAGTTGAGAATCGCCGGCAGGTGGCCTTCGAACTGCACGTCGACGACGGCGCCCATGACCTGGGTGACGCGACCGGTCTGGTTGGCTGCTGTAGCCATTCAACTATCTCCTTCGATCCGAATTTTATCTCGTGTTCAATGCGCCTTAGACCGCCTCGGCGCCGGAGATGATCTCGATCA
>DATHMA010000084.1:0-4086 GCA_035487555.1 Bradyrhizobium sp.
ATCGACGATCAGCTCGGACTTCGGCGCGGCGCGGCGCACCGCCGCGATCCGCTCGCCGTCGCCGTCGCCGCCAAGCTTGATCTTGAGCAGCGGCCGATGCGCGGCCTTTTCGGTTGCCGCCGCCATCTTCTCGGGCGTGCCCAGCGAGATCGTATAGGCGGTGACGCAAGGCCGCGGCGCGGGCCGGCCCAGGAGTTCCCAGGCCCGCTTTCCCGCCCGCTTGGCCTCGATATCGACCAGCGCGCAATCGAGCGCGTTGCGGGCGGCGCCGGCCGGCATCGCGGTCTGCAGGGTCTCGCGGTCAAGCCCCTTGGCAACTGCTTCACACATCGCTTTAAGCGCTTTAAGCGTTTCTTCCGGTGTCTCGTGATAGCGGGGATATGGCACGCATTCGCCGCGGCCCAAATGGCCTGCATGCCTTACCTCCGCCACAACCGTCACGGCCTCTGTCTTGGCGCCGCGGCTGATGGTGAAGGAACCTGCGATGGGAAAGCGCTCGATTTTCACGTCAAGCGTCGGAAGATGGTCGGAAGTCATTTTAATGTCTGGCGATTTTTGAACCCCGCGCTTGCGAGGCGCAACCAACTATGGCTGGTTATGGGGTGCTTCGACAAGGCGGGACCTGGGTCAAGTAGGCCCTCTGCCGGGCGGAGATCAGGCGCGGGAACTCTTGAGCTGTGAACGGCGACCCGACATTGGAGCGAATTGCGCAAGGTAATGGCCTTGCGCTCTGCGCCGCAGGGCCCTGGACCGCGCCCTTTGCGTCGCTGCTGGAAGCCATTGTCAGCGACGCCGAGAAGCTTGCCGGCAGCCGGCCCAACATCTTCATCGACGTCTCCCAGATCTCCCGGCTCGACACCTTCGGCGCCTGGCTGATCGAGCGGCTGCGCCGCAGCCTGACGCAAGGCGCCGCCGAGGCCAAGATCGCCGGCCTCTCGCCCAATTATGCGACCCTGGTCGACGAGGTCCGCCGCGTGAAGACGGCGCCCCCGGACGAGCGGCCGGCGGTCACGATCACGGGCATGCTGGCCCAGGTCGGCCGCAGCGTCGTCAACGTCAGCGAGACCTTCATCGGTCTGATCGACATGCTTGGCGCGGTGCTGGCGGCGGCCGGCCGGGTGTTCCTGCGCCCCCGCGATTTCCGCCTGACCTCGACCGTGCATCACCTCGAGCAGGTGTGCTGGCGGGCGGTGCCGATCATCGTGCTCATCACCTTCCTGATCGGCTGCATCATCTCCCAGCAGGGCATCTTCCATTTCCGCCGCTTCGGCGCCGATATCTTCGTGGTCGACATGCTCGGCGTGCTGGTGCTGCGCGAGATCGGCGTGCTCTTGGTCGCCATCATGGTCGCCGGCCGCTCCGGCAGCGCCTACACGGCCGAGCTCGGTTCGATGAAGATGCGCGAGGAGATCGACGCGCTCAGGACCATGGGTTTCGACCCGATCGAGGTCCTGATCCTGCCGCGGCTGCTGGCGCTCGTCATCGCCATGCCGATCCTCGCCTTCCTGGGCGCCATGGCCGCGCTCTATGGCGGCGGGCTGGTGGCCTGGCTCTATGGCGGGGTCGATCCCGAAGCCTTCCTGCTGCGCCTTCGCGACGCGATCTCGATCGATCATTTCATCGTTGGCATCATCAAGGCGCCGGTTATGGCGGCGGTGATCGGCATCGTCGCCTGTGTCGAGGGCCTTGCGGTGCAGGGCAGCGCCGAGTCGCTCGGCGCGCACACCACGGCCTCGGTGGTGAAGGGCATCTTCTTCGTCATCGTCATGGATGGCGTGTTTGCGATCTTCTTCGCGGCGATCGGGATCTGACGATGGCCGTAGCACCGCAAACAACAGTAGCTCCGCAACCGATCTCCGACGCCATCATCCGGGTTCGCGACATCACGGTCGAATTCGGCACCACGCGCGTGCTCGATGGCCTCAACCTCGACGTCAAGCGCGGCGAGATCCTTGGATTCGTCGGTCCCTCCGGCGCCGGCAAGTCGGTTCTGACCCGCACCATCATCGGCCTCGTGCCGAAAGTCGCAGGCCACATCGAGGTGTTCGGCGTCGACCTTGACAAGGCCGACACCCGCCAGCGCCGCGCGGTGGAGCGCCGCTGGGGTATCCTGTTTCAGCAGGGTGCGCTGTTCTCTTCCTTGACCGTTCGCCAGAACATCCAGTTTCCGGTGCGTGAATATCTCAATGTCTCGCAACGCCTGCTCGACGAGATCATGGTGGCCAAGCTCGTGATGGTGGGTCTCAAGCCCGAGGTCGCCGACCGTTTCCCCTCCGAGCTCTCCGGCGGTATGATCAAGCGCGTGGCGCTGGCCCGCGCGCTCGCGCTCGATCCCGAGCTGGTCTTCCTGGACGAGCCGACCTCCGGCCTCGACCCGATCGGCGCCGGCGACTTCGACGAGCTGGTGCGGACGCTCCAGCGCACTTTGGGGCTGACCGTTTTCATGGTAACCCACGATCTGGACAGCCTTTATACCGCTTGCGACCGCATAGCCGTTTTAGGGAACGGTAAGATCATTGCCGCAGGATCGATTGCCGACATGAAGGCATCCCAGCATCCCTGGCTGCGGCAGTATTTCAACGGTAAGCGCGCCCGCGCCGTTGTCAGCTAGAGTTCCGGGCAAGTGTAGTCGGCAAGTGTTCTGGGGAAGCATTCGGAGTAATTGATGGAAACGCGGGCGAACTACGTCCTGATCGGGTCCTTCACGCTGGCTGTGATCGCAGCCGCGTTCGGCTTCGTTTTGTGGTTCCAGAGCCTTCACACCACCAAGCAGCGCGACCCCCTGCGCATCGTCTTCGAGGGACCGGCCGCGGGCCTGCGCAACGGCGGCAGCGTCAATTTTAACGGTATCAGGATAGGGGAAGTCATCTCCGTCAAGCTCGACAATCCGCGTCGCGTGGTCGCGCTCGCGTTGGTCGAAAAGAACGCCCCGATCCGCAAGGACACGGTGGTCGGCCTCGAATTCCAGGGCCTGACCGGCGTCGCCGCCATCTCGCTGAAAGGCGGGGAGGAGGCCGCGCCTCCGGTACCGCTCGACGAGGACGGCGTCCCGGTGCTGACCGCCGATCCGAACCGGCTCCAGGACGTCACCGAAGCCATCCGCGGCACCTTGCAGAACATCAACAAGATCGTCGCCGACAATCAGGTGGCGGTGAAGAACTCGCTCGCCAATCTGGAAACCTTCACCCAGTCGCTGTCGCGCAACTCCGAGAAGATCGACAACATCATGGCCCGCCTCGACGGCGTGATGGGCAAGGCGGACAACCTGATGCTCGGCCTCAACACGCTCGCCGGCGGCAAGGAAGGCGGCGAGTTGTTCCTGACCGTGAAATCCATCCGCGAGCTCGCGGAAGATTTCGACAAGCGCTCGGGCGCCCTGATGCTGGACGGCCGCAAGACGCTCGGCGACATCAGCCGCGCCGTGAACAACTTTGACCGCAACCCGACCCGCGTCCTCTTCGGCGCGAGTGGCGCCAGCTCCAGCAACGCCCAGGCCGCGCAGCCGGCGCCCGCACCCGCCGCGAGCGGACAGAAGCGGCAGTAGGGGCGGGCCGCTCTCTTCTGTTTTAACTGTCAAACAGCAATCGGGGCCTCATGGTTCGAGACGCGCGGCGTCGCCGTGCTCCTCACCACGAGGATTAGGCATCGCGCCGCTTGTTCTCCCTCATCCTGAGGAGCGACCTTCAGGCCGCGTCTCGAAGGATGGCTGCACTATGATAGGGGCCAAACGCTCGCATTCCCGCGGCACGATTTGCCCGAGTTTTGCCAAGCATCACCCTCTCAGAGAATGGAGGGCGCAGGGAATGCCGGGTGTTTTGCGCACCCGCAGCCGCGCGTGCGTTGGTAGAAAGCACACGCGTTAGTCACTACAGGTTCGCCGAAACAGTCCGGCATTCCCTGCGCGATTGGTTTTTAACGGCTTATCTTCGTGCTCTCCCCGGTGTACCGGGCTTTTTAGCCACCGTCGCTTGTGCGTTCGTCACGCACAAACTTGATCCCAGCGGAGATCAGGACCACACGATTTCGCCGTCCGCGAAGGCAAGCACTCGTCTCACGCCGCCATCGCGTCCATCGCATCCCGCGTCC
>DATHMA010000085.1:0-2553 GCA_035487555.1 Bradyrhizobium sp.
CTCGGAAAAGATGTTCCTGTTCGCGTCCGACTATCCGCACTGGCAGTTCGACGGCGACGACCCGATGCCGCCGCATCTCCCCGCAAGCATCATCTCGCGCATGTGCGCCGACAATCCGCTGGAAACCTTCCCGCGGCTGAAATTGGATTCTTGAAGGAGGATCGCATGAGTGACGTCATCGACCGTCCCATTCTCGAGAAAGAGCAGACCGCCGCCACGAGGCTGCGTATCATCGATTGCGATGTGCATCCAAGCCTGCGCTCACGCGCCGACCTCAACGAGTTCCTGCCGAAGCGCTGGCAGGAGCATTTGAAGACCTACGGCGATCATCTGCGCACGCCCTATATCGGCACCACGCCCTATCCGCGCTCAGCGCCCTTGATCTGCCGCCGCGATGCCTGGCCGCCGGGCGGCGGCGTGCCCGGCTCCGATCTCGCCTTCATGCAGAAGCAGCATCTCGATCCCTATGATGTCGAGTTCGGCATCCTGCAGGTACTCGATCTCTTCATCTTCTCGCAGCAGAATCTCGAATGCGGTGCCGCGATCCAGCGCGCCATCAACGAATGGCAGCTGGCGCAGTGGACGCATCGCGATCCGCGCCTGAAGGCCTCGATCCTGGTCAGCCAGGACGACACAGTCGCTGCGATCGAGGAAATCGATCGCTGCGCCAGGATCGGCGAATATATCCAGATCAACATCTCGCCCCGCGCCAACGAGCCGCTCGGCCGCCGCCGCTACTGGCCGATCTATGAGCGCGCGCAGGAACTGGGCCTGCCGATCGGCATCCATACTGGCGGCTATGGCGGACATGCGCCGACCGGCGGCGGCTGGCCGTCCTATTATTGCGAGGAGCATCATTCCAACGCCCACACCATGGCGGCGATGCTCGCGAGCATGGTGATCGAGGGCGTGCCCGAGCGCTTCCCGAAACTGAAATTCGTCTTCATCGAGGGCGGCTTCGGCTGGGTCCCGCCGACGATCTGGCGGATGGACCAGCATTTCGAGCGCTTCCGCAGCGAGGTGCCGCACCTCAAGCGTCGCCCAGGCGAATATGTGCGCGAGCATTTCTGGTTCACGACGCAGCCGATCGACGAGCCGGACGAAGCCAAACATCTGCGCCAGCTGATCGAATGGATCGGCATCGATCGCCTGCTGTTCTCCTCCGACTATCCGCACTGGGACTACGACGACGCCCGCTTCGCCTTCAAGACGCCGCTGTCGGAAGCCGAGCGGCGGAAGATTTTCAACACCAACGCCCGCGCGGTTTACAAATTCTGATCCCTCACGGTGAGGAGGCGCGCAAGCGCCGTCTCCGGACGATGAGGCCCCGACGGTGGCTCTCATCCTTCGAGACGCGCGTTCCGCGCTCCTCAGGATGAGGGGATAGACCTGCGTCTGGCTCTTCCAAAAACATACATATATGATATATCTTTCCGCGCCAACCCGCGGAACCACACCCATGCGCCTGACCCATTTCTCCGACTACGCCCTGCGCCTGATGATGTACGCCGCCGCGCGCCAGGAACAGCGCAAGGACCAGCTCGTCACCATCGAGGAGACCGCCGAGCTGTACGGCGTGTCGCGGGCGCATCTGATGAAGGTCGCCAACCAGCTCACTCGTGCCGGCTTTCTGAAAGCCACGCGCGGCCGCAATGGCGGTTTGTCGCTGGCGAAAAAGCCGGAGAAGATCAGGCTCGGTGACGTCGTCCGCGCCACCGAGCCGGATTTCGCGCTGGTCGAATGTTTCGAGAGCGGCAATCAATGCCTGATCACCCCGCGCTGCCGCCTGCGCGGCGTCCTGCACGAGGCGATGGGCGCCTTCATGCGCGTGCTCGACAGCCACACGCTCGCCGACCTCCTGCTGTCGCCGTCGGATTTCGGCATCAAGGGCGCGGCGTGAGGCGTCAGGCCGTGCGACGGCCCATGATGAGGCCGTAGATAAGGAGCAGGATGACGGCGCCGACGATGCTACCGAGGAAGCCCGTGGATTCGCCGGGACCGTACCATCCGACCGCTTGCCCGAGATAGGTCGCAACGAATGCGCCGATGATTCCCAGAATAGCCGTCAGGATGAAACCCTTCGGCTCGGTCTTGTCGCCGGGCATGATGAATTTGGCAATCACGCCAACGACAAAGCCAATGATGATTGTCCAAAGGATGTGCATCTCGCTGCTCCTCCTGAACCGGCATTCGGACAACGAGCATCCTGCGAGAGATCGCCTGCTGGCACCCTTGACATAGATCAAGGCCGCCATTGGCGCGACGCGCGCCAGAGAGATGGCGATCAGGTCAGTCGGAGGGCAATCATGGCAATGATTGGCGAGATCACGCACACCACGACCTACAAATATGCGAAGCCGGTTACGTTCGGTACACACCGGGCGATGTTCCTGCCGCGGCGCGGCGCGGCGCGTCAGCGCGCCTTCTCAGCTGGTCGGCAAGAACAAGTCCGCCCTCGAAAATCCACTGGATCAGCGATGCACAATCCAACGCCGTCACGGTGATGGATTTCGGCGAAGGCAGCCGGGAGCTGACCTTCACCTTCCGGGTGCG
>DATHMA010000086.1:0-3268 GCA_035487555.1 Bradyrhizobium sp.
TTGGCCGGAACTAACGAACGGCCAATTTTTGTAGCATAAGCGGACAAACCAAGAACGCTACGGCGGGCCGCCAAGGTTAGCGTGTCCGGCTCCGCCCGGACGACGGCGCAACCAAGGCCGCATTTTCGGTAGCCACACAGCACCTTCATCGACTCCCTGGCCCGGATCGGCTGGTCTGCCGGTCTTAATGTCCGGAGAGAGATAGGGCTAATGCGCCGACAGCAACTGACCGAAGCCCAGATCGCCGCGCTGTTCGATCCACCGACTGATCAGCGTGAGTTGGTGCGCTATTACACATTCAGCGAGGCAGATATCGCCATGATCCGGCGGTGTCGAGGCGATCACAGTCGCCTCGGCTACGCGCTGATGCTTTGCTATCTCCGCTATCCCGGACGGCCCCTGCGCATCAACGAGCGACCGCCGGCCGGGCTGATCTCATTTGTCGCCGAACAGATCGATGTTCGGCCAGAGTCCATCGACGACTACCTGATCTCTGGCCAAAACCGCCGGCGTCATGCTGCAGAACTGCAGGACCGGCTTCGCCTTCGCCCCTTCGGCAGGCGCCCTGCCAGCGAGTTAGCCGACTGGCTGTTGCCGCATGCGATTGAGAGTGACCGGCTGGTTGTTCTCGCCGGGCTCGTTATCCAGGAATGCCGGCAGCGCGGGATCGTCGTCCCGTCACCCCGATCCCTCGAACGCTTCTGCGTCGACCTGCGTCATCAGGCGCGACGAGAGATCGAACGTCGGTTGACCGGCGGGCTGTTGGCCAAGCAGCGGCGCCGGCTCGATGCTTTGACGGAGCGCCGCGCGGAAACGGGTCAGAGCTGGCTTGTCTGGCTGCGCCAGATGCCGGAAGCGACAAAGCCCGCAGCGATGCTGGGCTTGATCGAGCGCCTGAACCATGTTCGCGCGATCGGCATCGATCCCGCCCGCGGCCATCGCGTTCATCAGCGCCGCCTTACCCAGCTCGCCCGCGAGGCCGGCCGTACCACGGTACAGCATATCGCCGGCTACGAGCGTCAACGCCGTCATGCGACCCTGGTCGCCGTTACGCTTGACCTTATCGCTGATCTGACCGACCAGGCCATCGATTTGCTCGATCGGCTCGTCGGCACGATGTTTCGCAAGGCCGAAGGGCGGCATGCCCGCGCCTTTCAGGCCGATGGCCGTGCCATCAATGAAAAGGTTCGCCTTTACGCGCGCGTCGGCGCCGCCCTGATTGCGGCGCGCGAGGTCAACCAGGACCCCTTTGACGCGATCACGACGGTGATCCCTTGGGATCGCTTCCGCGCGAGCGTTGCCGAAGCGGAGGCGCTGGCGCGTTCGGAAGATTTTGATCCCTACCAGATGCTGGGCGAGCACTATGCTAGCATGCGGCGCTGGACACCGGCCTTTTTGACGACCTTCACCTTCCAGGGCGTGCCGGCCGCAGCCTCGCTGCTGCGGGCCATCGACGTGCTGCGCGACATGAACCAAGCGGGAAGGCCCAGCCTGCCGAAATCCACTCCGACCGGTTTCATTCGAGAGCGGTGGGCGCGACATGTGCTACCCGGCGGCGCTATCGACCGGCGCTACTATGAGCTCTGCGTCTTATCCGAACTGCGCGACCGGCTGCGTGCGGGTGACGTCTGGGTTGTCGGCAGCCGGCGATATCGTTCCTTCGAAGAGCGCCTCATCTCCCGCGAAACTCAGCAGGAGTTGCAGCAGAGCGGCACGTTGCCGATTGCGGTCGATGCCGATTTCGAGCGCTTCATCGCGGGCCGCCGCGCTCTCCTAGACGAGTGGCTGGCGGCCGTCGAGCTGAAGGCGAAAGGCGGATTGCTACCGGACGTCACACTCGACAGAGGCGTGCTGAAGATCACGCCGATTGAGAAATCCACGCCGCAGGAAGCCGAGGCCTTGGCCGCTCGCCTCCACGCGATGCTGCCGCGCATCCGCGTCACCGACCTGCTATCCGAGGTGGCGGGCTGGACGCTGTTCACCGATTGCTTCACTCATCTGCGAAGCGGCGAGTCGGTTGCCAACCCGCGCGTCCTGATGGCGAGCCTTCTGGCGGATGGGCTCAATCTCGGCCTGACACGCATGGCCGAAGCTTGCACAATCGCCAGCCTCGGGCAGCTCGCCTGGGTGGCCGACTGGCACATTCGCGACGAGACCTATGCTCTGGCCTTGCGGCGTCTCGTCGACCACCAGCAGCGCGAGCCGCTGGCCGCGATATTCGGCGGCGGGTTTGCGTCGTCCTCGGACGGCCAGTTCTTCCGAGCCGGTGCCTTCGGCCGTGATGCCGGCCGCGTCAACGCCCATTACGGCGATGATCCCGGAAGCAAATTCTACACGCACCTCTCCGATCGCTATGCCCCGTTCCACACGAAAGTGATCGCGGCGACGGCAAGCGAAGCCCTGCATGTCCTTGACGGGCTGCTCTATCACCAGAGCGACGTCGCAGTCCGCCGCCACCACACCGACGGCGGTGGTGATGCTGAGCATGTTTTTGCTCTTCTCGCCTTGCTCGGCTTCCAGTTCGCGCCGCGAATCCCAGACCTGAAGAGCCGGCGGCTCTACAGCTTCGCCAAGTCATCGACCTACCCGACGCTCGAACCGCTGATCGCCGGCCGCATCAATGTCGCACTGATCCGCACCCATTGGGCCGAAATCTTGCGGGTCGCCGCCTCGATCCGAACGGGCACGGTGACGGCCTCCCTGATCATGCGCCAGCTGGCGTCCTACCCGCGACAGAACGGTGTAGCCGCCGCATTGCGTGAATTGGGTCGGCTCGAGCGCACCTTGTTCACGCTTGATTGGCTCGAGGACCCGGAATTGCGCCGGCAGACGAGCCGTGAGCTTAACAAGGGCGAGTCACGCAACAGCCTGGCGCGCGCCGTCTTCATCCATCGGCTCGGGGAAATTCGCGACCGCACCTACGAAAATCAGCAGCATCGCGCCTCCGGCCTGAACCTCCTCGTCACCGCGATCATCTTGTGGAATACCCGTTATCTGAACCGCGCCATCGCCGCCTTGCGCGCGGTCGAAGACGTCCCCGACCACCTTCTCGCTCACCTGTCGCCCCTTGGTTGGGAGCACGTCAATCTGACGGGCGACTATGTCTGGTCAGCAGACCAGAGGATGGCAAACGCTGACGGATATCGACCGCTTCGCACCGCCCCCGAGGCTGCTCTCCCGGCCGCGTGAGTTCTCGGTTTGTCCTCTTATGCTACAAAAATTGGCCGTTCGTTAGTTCCGGCCCACATGCTCCACATCGGCCCGGAGC
>DATHMA010000087.1:0-4412 GCA_035487555.1 Bradyrhizobium sp.
ATCGCATCGGTGATGGCCGCGAACACGGAAATCGCCAGCATCAGCGGCGGCTCGCCGACCGCCTTCGAGCGGTAGACCGTGTCCTCGCGATTGCTGCCTTCGAACAAGGCCACCCGGAAGTCGGCCGGCACGTCGGAAGCAACCGGGATCTTGTAGGTCGAGGGCGCGTGGGTGAGCAGACGGCCCTTCTCGTCGTAAACGAGCTCCTCGGTGGTCAACCAGCCCATGCCTTGCACGAAAGCGCCTTCGATCTGGCCGATGTCGATGGCCGGATTGATGGAGCGGCCGACGTCGTGCAGGATATCGACACGGCGGACTTTCATCTCGCCGCTGAGGATATCGATCACGACCTCGCTGCAGGCCGCGCCGTAGGCGTAATAGAAAAACGGCCGGCCCCTGCCCTTCTCCCGATCCCAATGAAGCTTCGGCGTCTTGTAGAAACCGGCCGCCGACAGGTGCACGCGCCCGGCGTGGGCCTTTTTGGTCAATTCGCCGAACGGAATGCTCTCGTTGCCGATGAAGACGCGGTCGTCGCGGAACGTGATGTGTTCCTCGGAGACTTTCCAGGTTTCGCTGGCAAAGCGCGTCAGCCGGTCTTTGATTTCGCGCACCGCAAGCTGCACGGCCATGCCGTTGAGATCGGTGCCGGACGATGCGGCGGTGGCGGACGTGTTCGGCACCTTGTCGGTCGAGGTCGCGGTGATGTGCACGCGCTCGAGCCCGATGCCGAGTTCTTCGGCGGCGACCTGCGCTACTTTCTGGAACAGGCCTTGGCCCATTTCCGTGCCGCCGTGATTGAGGTGAACGGAGCCGTCCTGATAGACGTGCACCAGCGCGCCGGCCTGATTGAGGTGGGTGAGCGTGAACGAAATGCCGAATTTCACCGGCGTCAGCGCCAGCCCCTTCTTCAAAATCGGCGAGCGCGCGTTGAATTCCGCAATCTCCTTGCGCCGCGCGCGGTAATTCGACGAACGCTCGAGCTGCTCGATCAGCCGCGGCGCCACGTCGTAATCTTCCACCGTTTGGCCATACGGCGTGACGTCGCGCCCGGCGCCGTAGAGATTGGCCTTGCGCACGTCGAGCGGATCGAGGCCGCGATCCCAGGCGATGGCGTCGATTACGCGCTCGATCGCCAGCATGCCCTGCGGCCCGCCGAAGCCGCGGAACGCGGTATTCGACACGGTATTGGTCTTGACGCGGCGTGTCAGGATTTTGAATTCGGGCAGGAAATAGGCGTTGTCGGCGTGGAACATAGCGCGATCGACCACGCCGACGCTGAGATCGACCGAACATCCGCAGCGCGCGTCGAGCGCGAGGTCGACGGCGCGGATGCGGCCGTCGGATTCGTAGCCGACGGCGTATTCGGCCGCGAAATCGTGCCGCTTGCCGGTCATGACCATGTCGGCGTCGCGGTCGAGCCGGAACTTGCATGGCCGGCCGGTTGTGCGCGCCGCCAAGGCGGCAATCACCGCCCATTGCGTCGCTTGCGTTTCCTTGCCGCCAAAGCCGCCGCCCATGCGGCGCACGCAGCACGTCACGAACGAGTCGGGCAACGCCAGAACGCGGGCGACGATGTGCTGCACATCGCTCGGATGCTGGGTGGACGAATAGACCAGCACCGCGCCGTCCTCGCCGGGCACGGCCATCGCGATTTGGCCTTCCAGATAAAAGTGCTCCTGGCCGCCGATATGCAACGCGCCGGCGGTGTGACAAGGCGACCCGGCGATCGCCTTTGCCGCGTCGCCGTTGACGAACGCGTAATCGGGCAACACGCGCTCGCCGGAGGCCTTGCCTTGCTCGACGGAAACGTTCGGCTTTTCGGCATCGATCTCGATCTCGCCGAGCAGCGCCGCGCGCCGGGCGGTGTCGCGCGACGTGGCGATCACCGCGAATATCGGCTGGCCGTGGAAATCCACGCGGTCATGTGCGAACACCGGCTCGTCGGCGTGCCCCGGCGAAATATCGTTCTTTCCCGGTATGTGCGCCGCGGTGATGACGGCGACGACGCCAGGCGTGCTCAGCACCTCGGCAAGATCGATCCGCCGAATCGTGCCGCGCGCCACCGGCGAACCGCCGACGGCGATATGCATGGTGCCGACCGGCTCCGGCATATCGTCGATATACTCGGCCGAGCCCTGCACGTGCTTGGCGCCGCTGTCGTGCGGCAGCGGCTTGTACACATGGCGCAAAGGCGCTTCTAAAACGGCGTCACGCGGCGGCATCGGCCACCATCCGGTGATCGGCAATACGCGTGATGCCGGGGCTGACGCCGGCAATTTCGGCGATCGCCTTGACGACCAGATTGCCGGCAACGCGGCTGCGATACGCCGCGCTGGCGCGCAGATCGGTGAGCGGCGTGAAGTCCTTGCTGACCGCTTCGGCCGCCGATTGCCAACCGTGCGTGTCGTTCAGCGAAAGGCCGCGCAGTTTCTCCTCGATCGCCTTCGCGCGCTTGGGAATTCCTGCCATTCCGCCGAAAGCCACCCTTGCTTCGCTGATCCGGCCGGCGTCGACCTTCAGGCAAAACGCCGCCAGCACAGCGGAAATATCCTCGTCGAAACGCTTGGTGATCTTGTAGGCGCGAAAATGCGTCGATTGCGGCAGCTTGGGCACCAACAGCCGGCGCACGAATTCTCCGGGCGCGCGGTCTTGCTTGCCGTAGTCGAGGAAGAAGTTCTCCAGCGGAAGTTGGCGGATTTTATCGCCCTGGCGCAGCTCCGCGCTGGCGCCCAGGGCGATCAGCATGGGCGCGAGATCGCCGATCGGCGAGCCGTTGGCGATGTTGCCGCCGACCGTGCCGCAGGCGCGCACCTGAATCGAACCGAACCGGCGCAGCACCTCGGCAATGTCGGGATCGATCGATCCCAGCACGTGAGCGGCGCGCGCCAGCGAAACGATCGCGCCGAGCGCGTAGCCGTCGGCGGTCTCCTCTATTGCGGAAAGTTCGGCGACGCGGCCGACGTGAACGATCTTTTCGATCGACGTGAGTTTTTTGGTGATCCACAGCCCGACATCGGTCGCGCCAGCGACGATGGTGGCGTCGGGATGTTGCGCATAGAGTTGCGCAAGCGATTGCTCGCTCGCCGGCGCGGCGAAGAAAGCGCGCTCGTCGCCGACGAACAAATCGGCCTTGTCGTTGAGCGCGGCGATCGCCCGCCGGCGCATTGCCGCATTGCGGGTAAACTGATCGTCGGCGCCGTTGCAGACCTCGAGCGCCGCGTCGACGATCGGCCGGTAGCCGGTGCAGCGGCACAGATTTCCCACCAATGCGTCGTTGATTTTGTCGCGCGTCGTGGTGCCGTTGCACTCGTGATAATGGGCGAACAGGCTCATCACGATGCCGGGCGTGCAAAAGCCGCATTGCGAGCCGTGATCACGGGCCATGGCTTCCTGCACCGGATGCAACACGCCCTCGTCGGCCAGATCCTCGACGGTGATCAATTCGGCGCCGTCGAGCTGGCCGAGCAAAGTGATGCAGGAATTGACCGGCTCGTAGACCAATCGGCCGTCGCGCTCGCGCACGACCACGACAGCGCAGGCGCCGCAATCGCCTTCCGCGCAGCCTTCCTTGGTGCCGATCGACCGCTCTTGCAGGCGCAGCCAGTCGAGCAAAGTGGTGCGCGGCGAAAATTCGCCGATCCGCACGCTGCGGCCGCGCCGCTGAAATTGTAAGGAGTTTCTGCTCATGGCGTACTGCGAACTCGATAATAGTCCGCCTGGCCGAAATCAAGCAAGTAATGTGCCACGGTCGTCATTTCGCATTTGCCGTGGCGTTCGTCTGCGCGCGACGGCGATCTTGCTGCATTTGCGTTCATACGGAAAGATGCGGCACCGGGCTCTGACAAGCGAGCACCCAGACCTTGCCGCCGCTTGAACACGAGAAATTCCTGCGCCGCAGCTTCGAGGTGGCGCGCGGCAGCGGCAATCATCCGTTCGGCGCCATCCTGGTGGATGCGGCGGGCGCGGTGCTGCTCGAAGTCGAGACCGGCTTCATGCCGGACCGCGCCATGACCGGCCATGCCGAGCGGCTGCTCGCCACCCAGGCGTCGAAAAATTCGGCGCGGATTTCCTTGCCGGCTGCACGCTCTACACCTCGGCCGAACCGTGCGCCATGTGCGCCGGCACGATCAGCGGATGTGAATCGCAGGCGACGATTTGTGCGAGCCCCCGCACACGCGCGCGGCCCCGGGCGTCGCGCGGCAGCAGCGGCGGATTCGGATGCGTCTCGTCAAGATATTCGATGATCGCCAGCGACTCGAACAGGATCGGTCCTTCGCCGTCGATCAAAGCCGGAAGCGCCATCATTGGGTTGACTGTGAGCAAAGGCACGTTGTCGCGGCCTGCTTCTTGGGATGGACTCTCGATGCCTTCGACTTTTTCCTGCTGGTGTTCGTGCTCAAAGACATCGCGCA
>DATHMA010000088.1:0-11247 GCA_035487555.1 Bradyrhizobium sp.
TACATTCATGGCGTGCCTCCTCGTTCGAGGCACGCACGAACAACTGAATCGGATGGCCGGCGTGAGTCCTTCGACAAAACCCTTCACGCCCACGCAGGGGCAGTATCTGGCTTTTATCCACCTCTATACCCGGCTGCATCGCAGGCCCCCGGCCGAAACCGACATGCAGGAATATTTCCGCGTCAGCCCGCCTTCGGTTCACCAGATGGTCCTGACGCTGGAACGTGCCGGCCTCATCAGACGGCAGCCAAGGACGCCTCGCAGCATCGAGGTCCTCATTGATCCGAAACTCCTGCCGGAGCTAATCTGACCGCCGGACCCAACCTGTCAAAATCACTGTGCAGCGCCACTAGCCGTGAACGCATAAATTAGCCGGGCCGACGTCGCGCCAGAGTCTGCTGTTTCCCGATAGCCGACGTCTTGCCGAAGCGCGGCGAAAAAACACTATAGGCCAGTAGCTGACGTCGGGCGTCGCCGTCCGCACCACGCACCATGGTCAAATCCTTCGCGTACTCACCGCTGTCGATCTAAGTTAGGCCCCTTCGGTCGGGAGGGCCACGGGTACGGCGGCGATGGTGGTTTAATCGCTGCGAGGTGCGCCTGCTGCCTTCTTCGAAGTTGCGAGGGGAGAATGAACCCTCCCAAAATGATTACAATAGCCCCTACTGTTAAAAGCAAATTCTTCACAAGCGCGGCTACGAACATTCCCGGCGCTTGGCCGTACGTCGTGTAAAAGCCATGGCTATATTTGCTCGGATACCAAAGGTTTCCAGTCTCGTACCAATGATAAAGATCGGAGCCCGCAACGGCTAAGAGGAAGACGCCGATGCTCAACAACACGGCTTGAAGGAGAGAAAAATTTCGGGTCATGGGTTTGATCAGACCTCCCCGTCGCTCGCGGGCGGGCAGCTAAACCGCCCGTGCCGTCACTAGGTTGTAAGGGTTGCTGACGTCAACCTATAACGTGCAGAATAGTCAATTTTGACTGAAACGGTGCCTCCTGCGCTTCGGGTCAATAGGGGCAAGAGCGCCCCGGCGGCAAATCCGATCATATCGGCTATGCCGCCGAAAGCGGAAGTAGTTCAGAAGCGAAAGTAATTCGGAACGCCAGCGGCCTCGCCATAGGCCACTCGTACCTCAGCTCTCGAAGAAGCGGTTCTTCGGCCGCGGCAGGCCGAGATTCTCGCGCAAGGTCCGCCCTTCATATTCTTTGCGGAAAATCCCGCGCCGCTGCAGTTCCGGGATCACCTTGTCGACGAAGTCGTTCAGCCCCTCCGGCAGATAGGGGAACATGATGTTGAAGCCGTCGCAGCCGCGGCTCATCAGCCATTCCTCCATCTGGTCGGCGATCGCTTTCGGCGAGCCCATGAAGGAGAGGCCGGAGAAGGCGCCGACGCGCTGGGCGAGCTGGCGCACGGTGAGGTGATCGCGCGCGGCGACATCGACGAGACGCTGGCGGCTGGTCTTGCTGGCGTTGGATTCAGGGATCGGCGGCAGCTGTCCGTCCGGATCGAAGCCGGAGGCGTCGGTCCCGAGCGCGATCGAGAGCGAAGCGATGCCAGAATCGTAATGCACGAGGCTGTCGAGCCTGGCACGCTTCTCCTTGGCCTCATCGAGGCTGTCGCCGACGAAGATCATGGCGCCGGGCAGGATCTTGCAGTGCTCGGGATCGCGGCCGACCTTCTCGATGCGGCCCTTGATGTCGGCATAAAGCTTCTGGGAATCCGGCAGCGGACTGCCGCCGGTGAACACCGCTTCCGCCGTTTCGGCCGCAAGCTGCCGGCCGTCGTCGGAGGCGCCGGCCTGCACGATGACAGGCCAGCCCTGAATGGGCCGGGCGATATTGAGCGGCCCCCGCACTTTCAGATATTCGCCCTTGTGGTCGAGGGTATGCATGCGCGCAGGATCGAAATAGAGCCCTTGCTCGACGTCGCGCGGAAAGGCGTCGTCGGCAAAAGAATCCCAGAGCCCGGTGACCACGTCGAAGAACTCGCGCGCCCGCCTGTAGCGCTCGGCATGATCCATGTGCTCGTCGAGGCCAAAATTCAGCGCCGCATCGGGGTTCGAGGTGGTGACGATATTCCAGCCGGCACGGCCGCCGGAGATGTGGTCGAGCGAGGCAAAGCGGCGGGCGACGTGATAGGGTGCGTCAAAGGTGGTCGAGCCGGTCGCGATCAGGCCGATACGCTCGGTGGCGCCGGCCAGCGCCGAGAGCAGGGTGAACGGCTCGAAGGAGGTCACCGTGTGGCTGCGCTTGAGCGCATTGATCGGCATGTTCAGCACCGCGAGGTGATCGGCCATGAAGAAGGCATCGAACTTGCCCGCCTCCAGCTTGCGGATCATCGTCTTCAAATGCTGGAAATTGAAATTGGCGTCCGGCCAAGCCCCAGGATAGCGCCACGCGCCGGTATGCAGGGAGACCGGCCGCATGAAGGCGCCGAGTTTGAGTTGACGTAGTGTCATGGACCCAATTTCCAGGTTCGAGGTTTTGATCTGACATAGGGATGCGTGGGCGCTGCGGCATCACGGCCGCACCAGAAGATTATTGCGATTTGCGGCGTCACCTTGGACGGCCATTCCTCGATCCGTCCTCGGCTATTTATCCATTTTGCAGATAAATCATATCAGATGATGTTGACTACCCGTATTTGTCAAATGGATCAAATTGCGGGGCATCGCGGTTCGCCGCTTCATCGAACGAGGAGGATGCCATGACCAGGAAGCTTGAAGGAAAAGTCGCAGTCGTCACCGGAGGCAGCGCCGGGATTGGCCTCGCCGCAGCCAAGCGTTTCGCCGAAGAGGGCGCTTTCGTGTTCATCACGGGCCGCAAGCAGCCGGAGCTCGACGCGGCGGTGAAGGAGATTGGTCCCAATGCCGCAGCCGTGCGGGCGGACGCTTCGAGCATCGCCGACGCGACGCGGCTGTTCGAGACGGTGAAGGCCGCCAAGGGCCGCATCGACGTGCTGTATGTGAACGCCGGCGTCTATGAGTTCACGCCGTTCGGCACCGTCACCGAGCAAGACTATGACAGGATGTTCAACATCAATGTGAAGGGCGCGCTGTTCACGGTGCAGCAGGCGGTGCCGCTGATGACCGGGGGTGGCTCGATCATTCTGACCGGATCGATCGCCGGCTCGAAGGGCTTTGAGGCCGACGCGGTCTATGGTGCCACCAAGGCCGCGATCCGCTCCTTCGCGCGGAGCTGGACCGTCGACCTGAAGTCGAAGAACATCCGCGTCAACGTCCTGAGCCCCGGGCCGGTGCAGACACCGGGACTGGACATCTACGCCAGTGACGACGTGAAGGGGCAGCTGAAATCGCTGGTGCCGATGGGGCGCCTCGGCAAAGCCGACGAAATCGCCAAGGCCGCGCTGTTCCTAGCGTCTGATGATTCCAGCTTCGTGGCCGGCGTCGAATTGTTCGCCGATGGCGGTGCGGCGGCGATCTGAGTAGTGCGCGGAATATATCAACGTCGTCATTCCGGGCTCGCGCTTCGCGCGCCCGGAACGACAGGAGAGAGCTACTGCCCCTTTGCCCGCTGGTCGAACGCACTCAGCACCGCGAGCGTCATCGCGGTGACGCCGGTCTCGATCGTGGGCTTTGGCACCGGAGCGAACAGCGGGGAGTGATTGCCGGGGAGCGGTGGGCCGCCGTTGCGTGCAGCCGCAACGCGCTCGGGGTCGTAAACGCCGATGTTGAAGAACATCGAGGGCACGCCGGCATTGACGAATTCAGAAAAGTCCTCGCTCGCCGTGCCCGGCGGCGACGTGTTGAACTTGTCGCCGAATGCGGCCTTCAGCACCTTCTCGGCGGGGCCGACGACAGCGGCATCGTTCACGACGGCCTTGGTGCCTTCGTCCATGTTGATCTCGGGCGGCGGCGCATCCGCCATCGCGGCCACCGCCTTTGCCGTGCGCTCGATCCCCGCCAGCATCTTGTCGCGCACCTGCGGCTTGAAGCTGCGGATGGTGCCCACGACTGTGGCCTCGTCAGGAATGATGTTCCCGGCGCTGCCGCTGTGAATCGCACCGATCGAGACCACACCGAATTCGGTTGGATCCTTTTCGCGGCTGACGACGCTTTGCACGTCGACGACGAAGCGGGCCGCCATCATCACGGGATCGATGGTCGTCTGCGGCATCGCGCCGTGACCGCCGCGGCCGTGGAATTTGACGAACAGGCCGTTCACGGTGGAGGAGCCGATCCCGAAGCGATAGCTGACATTGCCGTAGGCGAAAGCGCCGTCGTGTAGGGCGAAGCCGACATCCGGCTTCGGAAACCGCGTGAACAGGCCATCCTTCAGCATCGCTCTCGCGCCCGACACCTCTTCCTCGGCCGGCTGGGCAATGAACATCAGCGTGCCGTGCCATTGATCCCTGAGGCCGACTAGCGTCTTTGCGGTGCCGACCCAACTCGCCATGTGAATGTCGTGGCCACAGCTATGATCGACGAAGGTTTCGTGGCCCTGCCAGATCGCCTTGTCGCGGCTAGCATAGGGCAGCCCCGTCTTTTCCTCCATCGGCAGCGCATCGAGCTCGGTGCGCACCATGATGGTCGGGCCGTCGCCGTTCTTGTAGATCGCGACCAGGCCGGTCTTGCCGACATTCTCCGTGACCTCGAAGCCGATGGCGCGCATCTCGGCCGCGAGCTTGGCCGCGGTCTTCACCTCCTGGAAGGCGATCTCGGGGTGGGCGTGGATATCCTTGTAGAGTTCGTCGAGCTTTGGATACTCGTTTTCGACGGAAGCCTCGATCGTGCTCTTCAGCTTGGCGACGTCGAGCTCGGCATAAGCGGGCGAGGCCAAAGGAGCGCACAGCGCGACGGAGACGAGCAGGGGTTTCGCAAACTGCATTGTCAGACCCTCCAATCGTTCAGGCGCCTTTGCCTTCACCGAGTTTATCCCGGTGCATCTTGCCGGCATAGAAATGATAGAACGGCACGTCTGCGTCATGCCGCAGCGGTCCGGTGGCGAGGCGGCGCTCCAGTTCTCCCAGCACATTCTTGGTCATCGGATGCAAATCCGCGAGCGGTTTTGAGCCGAGCTCGACCCAGACCAGCTCAACGAGCTCGGCATCGGGATGGATCACGCCCTCGACGCGATGGGTGATGGCGGAGGCGTCCGCGGTGAAGAAGCGGGTATCAAAGCGTTTGATGCGGCCGGGCGGGGTGATCGCGCGCGCGATCAGATAAAGCCCGGACGGATCGGGCAGCAGGCCCGCGTCCGCAAACGGCTTCCAGGCGCCGTCGAGCTTTGGCGCGGCGCCTTCGGTCTTGCGGCCGAGGCAGAGCCCGGTTTCTTCGCAGGCCTCGCGGATCGCGGTGACCGCCAACGACTTTGCGCGCGCGGCATTGATCTTTGGGCTGCCCTTTTGAAGGTTCTCTTCCAGCTCTTTCGGGATCGAAGCCGCGACCGGCACGCGGTAATCGGATTTATCGACGCGTCCGCCGGGAAAGACGAATTTTCCAGGCATGAACACCACCTTGTCGTGGCGCTTGCCGACCAGCACTTTCGGAACGGCACTGCTACGATCGACCAGGATCAGCGTCGCCGCGTCCTTCGGGCGATAATAGGGATGGTGATCGGCTTCCTTTTCTTCCGGCTTTTCTTGTCGTTTTTGCTGGGTCGCCTGCGCGGTATCGTTCATTTCCGTCCCGTTTTATTTTGCTTCTTTGTCTTTTGTTTTTGAATGTCAGACCGGTGGAATGCCCTCCGGCGGATTGTCGTCAAAGCCGTGCATCTTCAGCGCCCATTGCATGCCGACGACGGCGCCTTTCACGGGCTGCAGCAGCGCCAGCGACAAGATCAGCGTGAGCGGCAGATAGATCGAAAGCTGCAGCCAGACCGGCGGCGAATAATCGGTCTCGATGATCAGCGCGGTCGGCACCACGATGTGGCCGACGATGACGATCACGAGATAGGCCGGCAGGTCGTCGGCGCGGTGCGGGGTGAAATCGAGCCCGCATACCGAGCAGTTATTGTCGACCTTGAGGAAGGCGCGAAACAGCTTGCCTTGGCCGCAGCGCGGGCAGCGGCCACGAAAACCGCGCTTGATCGAGGTCCAGACATCGCGCTTCTCGGTCACGCCGGTTTCGCGAGACCAAACCTTGGTGGCAGGGGTCATGGTTTCCATGATTTGCCTCGCTTTGACTTGCCGGACTTCTTCTTCTCCGGCTTATTCCTAGCCTTGTGCTTTCTCTTGTTCTTTTCTTGGCGCTTCGGGCTGCGACCGGGCTGCTCTTTGGGCCGGCCGCGGGCGAACCGGTCCTGATTTCTGCCGCGCGGAATGGACTGGCCTTCGGATAATAGCTCAAAACGCAGCGCACCGGCGATCGGTTGAGCTTCTACCAGACGGACATCGACGACATCCCCCAGCCGGTGCATGGCACCGCTGCGCGAGCCGACCAGGGCGTGCCGCGTTTCGTCATAATTGAAATATTCCGTGCCGAGCGATCTGATCGGCACCAGCCCGTCAGCGCCAGTGTCGTTTAATTTGACGAAAAGCCCGGCGCGGGTGACGCCGGAAATCCGGCCCTGGAAGGTCGCGCCAATGCGGTCGGCAAGGTGATGGGCGATCAGGCGATCGGCGGTCTCGCGCTCGGCCTTCATGGCGCGGCGCTCGGTCAGCGAGATTTGCGCGGCGACCTCGCTCAAATGCTCCGGCGTTTCGTCGTCGGGCAGGGCGCCGTCGCCAAGACCAAGCGCCTTGATCAGCGCACGGTGCACGACGAGGTCGGCATAGCGCCGGATCGGCGAGGTGAAATGCGCATAACGGCGCAGGTTGAGGCCGAAATGGCCGTAATTCTCCGACGAATATTCGGCCTGCGCCTGCGAGCGCAGCACCACCTCGTTCACCAGCGGCTCGTAGTCCTGGCCTGAAACCTGCGCCAGCACGCGGTTGAACAGGGACGGGCGCAGCGCACCGGCCTTGGCAAAGGGGATATCGAGCGTCTTGAGGAATTCCTGGAGGTTATGCACCTTCTCCAAGGTCGGCTCGTCATGGACGCGGTAGATCAGAGGCAGCGCCTTCTTCTCCAGCGCCTCGGCGGCCGCGACGTTGGCGAGGATCATGAACTCCTCGATCAGCCTATGCGCGTCGAGCCGTTCGGGGACGATGACGCGGTCAACGGTGCCGTCGGATTTAAGCAAAATCTTGCGCTCGGGAATGTCGAGCTCGAGCGGATCGCGCTCGTCGCGGGCGCGCTTCACCAGCGCGTAAGCCGCATAAAGCGGCTTCAGGATCGGATCGAGCAGGGGGCCGGTGGTGTCGTCGGGCTTGCCGTCGATCGCGGCCTGCGCCTGCGCGTAAGCAAGCTTGGCGGCCGAGCGCATCAAGACGCGATGGAACGTATGCGAGCGCTTGCGTCCATCGGGCGCGATCACCATCCGTACCGCCAGCGCGCCGCGTGGCTCGCCCGGCACCAGCGAGCAGAGATTGTTGGAGATGCGCTCGGGCAGCATCGGCACCACACGGTCGGGGAAATAGACCGAGTTGCCGCGGATCAGCGCGTCATGGTCGAGCGCCGAGCCCGGTCGAACATAGAAGGCGACGTCGGCGATGGCGACATGGATAATGAAGCCGCCCTTGTTGTTGGGATCGGGATCAGGCCCGGCATGCACCGCGTCGTCATGGTCTTTCGCGTCGGGCGGGTCGATCGTGACCAGCGGCAGCTCGCGCCAATCCTCGCGGCCTTTCAGCGTCGCGGGCTCGGCTTCCTCCGCTTCGTGCATCGCGTCGCGCGAAAACGCCATCGGAATATCATGGGCGTGGATCGCAATCAGGCTGATCGCCTTTTCGCTGGCGATCGAGCCGAGCCGCTCCTTCACCTTGCCCGAGTTGAGGCCAAAGCCGCGGCTGCGGACGATGTCGACGCTGACGAGGTCGCCGTCTTGGGCGCCGCCCGTGTCTAGCCTTGCGATATTGAGCTCGCGTCCGGCCTGCTTCTTGTCGACGGGAACGAGCCGGCCGCCGCCATCGGGAGTGCTGCGGAAGAGGCCGAGCACGCGCGATTTGGCATGGTCGATGACCTTGATGACGCGGCCGCGATAGGTCGCGCCTTCGTCGTCGGTGAGGGCCTCGATGCGCAGCAGCGCGCGGTCGCCGACGCCGGCCATGGCGCCGGGCCGCGCGTGGCGTGGAATATGAATGCGGATCCGCGGCGGGTCGCCCTGTTCCTCGTCCCACTCGGCGGGGGTTGCGATCAACTCGCCATCGGCATCGCGCCTGGTGATGTCGGCGAGCAGGGTTGCCGGCAGCTGCGCGGCCTCGGTGACCTTCTTGCCTTGTTTCTGGATGGTGCCATGGTCGGCGAGGTCGCGCAGAAGGCGCTTCAGTTCGGCGCGGTCGGCATTCTTCAGGCCGAACTCGCGCGCGATTTCCCTGGTGCCGACCTTGCCGGGATTCTTCCGGATGAAAGCGACAATGGCGTCCCTACTCGGAAAGCCATGGTCGGGTTTCTGCTTCACTTACCCACGTGCCTTTCCGGCGCTCTTCTTCGAAGGAGTTTTCGCCGCGGGCTTTGCCGCCGAGGTCTTGGCATCCGCCTTGACCGGGGCGCGCGCCTTGCTGACGGCGTCCGATTTCGACTTGGCCGGTTTCTTTGCCGAGGACTTCTTCACCGCTTTGGCGGCTTCCGCCTCGTCGGCTTCCGTCTCGTTTGGCTCAGCTTTGGCCTTTTTGGCCTTGGGCGCCTTCGCTGCCTTCTTGGCTTTCGCCTTGCCGCCGCCCTTGGCCGCGCGCTCGTCGATCAGCGCGATGGCTTCTGCGAGCGTGATCGTATCCTTTTCCTTGTCGCTCGGGATGGTCGCATTGACGCCACCCGCCGTGACATAGGCGCCATAGCGGCCGCTCTTGACCGCGACCGCGCCGAGCGAGGGATGATCGCCGAGCGGTTTGCCGGGATCGGCGCCGAAGCGGCCACGGCTCGGGCCTTTTGCCACTTTTTCCGCAATCAGCGTCACAGCGCGATTAAGACCGACGTCGAACACTTCGTCACCGGCTTCGAGCGAAGCGTAGGTCTTGTCGTGTTTGACGAAGGGACCAAAGCGGCCAATGCCGGCGGTGATCGGCAGACCACTCTCGGGATGCTTGCCGATCTCGCGCGGCAGCGACAGCAGCTTTAACGCGCGATCGAGCTCGATATCGCCGGGCGAAGTCCCCTTCGGGATGCCGGCGCGCTTCGGCTTCTCGTCCTCGCCATAATCCTTCTGCTCGCCGAGCTGGATATAGGGCCCAAAGCGGCCGGCCTTGACGTTGACGTCGAGGCCGCTCTCCGGATCCTGGCCAAGCAGGCGGTCGGCGCTGGCCTCGGTATCGGCGGCAAGCGGGCGGGTGTAGCGGCATTCCGGATAGTTGGAGCAGCCGACAAAGGCGCCGAACTTGCCGGCCTTGAGATTGAGCTTGCCGGTGCCGCAGGTCGGGCACTGGCGCACGTCACCGCCATCCGCCCGCTGTGGGTAGATGTGCGGGCCCAGCATGTTGTCGAGCACGTCCAGCACTTCGGCGACGCGAATGTCCTTGATCTCGTCAACCGCGCCGATGAAGTCGCGCCAGAAATCCTTTAGCACCTGCTGCCAGGAAATCTCGTTGTTGGAGATGCGGTCGAGCTGCTCTTCGAGGTCGGCGGTGAAATCATATTCGACATAGCGGCGGAAGAAGTTCTCCAGGAACGCGACGACGACGCGGCCCTTGTCCTCGCCATGCAGGCGCTTCTTCTCCAGCTTGACATAGCCGCGGTCCTTCAACACCTGCAGGATCGAGGCATAGGTCGAGGGACGGCCGATGCCGAGCTCTTCCATGCGCTTGACCAGCGACGCCTCGGAGAAGCGCGGCGGCGGTTCGGTGAAGTGCTGGGTGACCGCAAGCGACTGCCGCTTCAACGGCTCGCCCTGGCTCATGGCGGGCAGGCGGCGTGAATCCTCGTCCTCCTCGTCGTCATGGCCTTCCTGGTAGAGCGCGAGGAAGCCGTCGAACTTGATGACCTGGCCGGTGGCACGCAGCTCCAGCACGCGCGCGCCGGCCTTGGCCGTGATGTCAACGGTGGTGCGCTCGAGCTCGGCCGATTCCATCTGGCTGGCGATGGTGCGCTTCCAGATCAGCTCATAAAGTCGCGCCTGATCATGATCGAGCCGGCCGCGCATTTTGTCGGGGCGGCGGGAGAGATCGGTCGGGCGGATCGCTTCGTGCGCTTCCTGGGCGTTCTTGGCCTTGGCCTGGTACTGGCGCGGCGCATCCGGCACATAGGCGTTGCCGTAATCCTCGCCGATCACCTTGCGGGCTTGCGTGATCGCGGAAGGATCGATCTGGACGCCGTCGGTACGCATATAGGTAATGAGACCGGTGGTCTCGCCGCCGATGTCGATGCCCTCGTAGAGCCGCTGCGCGATGCGCATGGTGTGCGCCGGCGCAAAGCCGAGCTTGCGGCTCGCTTCCTGCTGCAAGGTCGAAGTGGTGAAGGGGGCCTGCGGGTTGCGCCGCGCCGGCTTGGCGTCGACCGTCGTGACGGTGAAGGCGGCAGCTTCGATCGCCTTCTTGAAATCTTCGGCTTCCGCGCCCGAGCCGATGTCGAGGCGGGCGATCTTCTTGCCGTCGGCGCCGACCAGGCGTGCTTCGAACGCGTCGCCGCGCGGCGTGGTCAGCGTCGCGACCAGCGACCAATATTCCTTCGCGACGAACTTCTCGATCTCGAGCTCGCGGTCGCAGACGAGCCTCAGCGCGACCGACTGCACGCGGCCGGCCGAGCGCGCGCCCGGCAGTTTGCGCCAGAGCACGGGGGAGAGGGTGAAGCCGACCAGATAGTCCAGCGCGCGGCGCGCCATATAGGCGTCGACCAGCGCGCCATCGATCTGGCGCGGGTTCTTCATCGCGTCCGTGACCGCCTGCTTGGTGATGGCGTTGAACACCACGCGCTCGATCTTCTGATCCTTCAGCGCGCGCTTTTCCTTCATCACCTCCAGCACGTGCCAGGAGATGGCTTCGCCCTCGCGATCGGGGTCGGTCGCGAGGATCAGGCGGTCGGCGCCCTTCAGCGACTTGGCGATGTCGTTGAGGCGGCCGGCTGCCTTGGCGTCGACCTCCCAGATCATCTTAAAATTATGTTCCGGATCGACCGATCCGTTCTTGGCCGGGAGGTCGCGGACATGCCCGAACGAGGCCAGAACCTCGTAGGACGAGCCCAAATATTTGTTGATCGTCTTGGCTTTCGCCGGCGACTCCACAATGACGATATTCATGTAATTCCAGTGACTTA
>DATHMA010000089.1:0-6152 GCA_035487555.1 Bradyrhizobium sp.
TCGTTGGCTTTGGCCAGCGGCATGGTGGTTACCGGGATCGGCGGGATATGCCTGGTGCGGACGAGGTCGAGCAGCTCGCGGGTTTCCTTGAGATTGCCGACATAGCTGCCCTGGATCGTCACCGCCTTGATCGGGATCAGCGGCAACGCCCACGGCGCACCGCCGCCGAACAGGCCGACAATGATGAGCTTGCCGCCCTTGGTCAGGCAGTCGAAGCCGAGCTGCGTGGTCTGGGCGTTGCCGACCAGGTCGATCACGGCGCGGATCGGCCCACCGGCTTTTTGCGCGAGCTGGGCCAACGCGTCCGGCGCCTTGCCGTCGACGGTGGCGAGCGCGCCGGCCTTCTCGGCGGCCTCGCGCTTCCTGGCGTCGATGTCGACCACGATCGCGCCCTTGCCGCCCATCGCTTTCAACAGCGACAGCGCCATCAGGCCGAGCCCACCGGCGCCAAAAATCACGATCGGCGTATCAAGATCGCTTTCGACCTTCTTCAGCGCCGAATAGGTGGTGACGCCGGAACAGGCGTAGGGCGCCGCGGTGACGGGATCGAGCCCCTTCAGGTCGATCAGATATTTCGGATGCGGCACCGTCATGTGGTCGGCATAGCCGCCGTCGCAATAGACGCCGAGCGCGTTCGGCTTGACCGCGCACATGTTCTCGTCATCGGCCAGGCACGTCGGGCATTTGCCGCAGCCGAGCCAGGGATAGGCGAGCGCGACGGTGCCGACCTTCAGGCCCGCTCTGTCGCTCTCCTTTACATCCGGCCCGAAGGCGACGATCTCGCCGACGGTTTCGTGCCCCATGGTCCGCGGCAGCGACACGCCGCGATCCTTCAGCGATAGCGGCTTGCGGCCATGGCCCAGCTCATAGCCGCCTTCCCAGATGTGAAGGTCGCTGTGGCAGACGCCGGCGGCCTTCACCTTGATCAGCACCTGGGTACCGAAAGGTTGCGGTGTCGGCTGATCGACTTCCTTCAACGGGGCATTGAAATCGACAACCTGAAAACTCTTCATGGCATACCTCCCGAACGTTTTCTTTCGCTTCCTTTCGGAAGCGTCTGTTTATTGAGCCAAATGGCCAGCCGCAAGGCCGTCGTCAGCCCTGCTCGGCAACCAGCGGCCGCCCCGAAAATGCGGCGATCTGCTCGTCCGACAAGCCGGTCTCTTTCAACAGCGCGCGCGTATGCTCGCCCAGTGTCGAGACCCGCTTGCCCGCGGCGACTTTCGCGCCGGACATTCGGAACGGCAGGTTCATCATCCGGAACGTTCCGCCGCCATCCTGCACCTCGGCCAGCGCGCCACGATGGGCGATTTGCGGGTCGGCGAGCGCTTCGGTCACGGTGCGATAGGCCGAGGACGGCACGCCCTCCTTGTTCAGTGCAGCCAGGCATTGCGCCGTCGTCACGGTACGAGACCAAGCCTCCGCACCATCCATCAGCTCCGACCAGTTATCACGGCGGTCGCTATAGCGCGCAAAGCGCTGATCATTCACCCACTCCGGATGGCCGATGACGTTCAGCAAGCCCTGAAACGTTTTCTCGCTCGCGATCGCGACCATCACGAAGCCGTCCAACGTCGCAATCGGGCCGTACATCGGACGTGACGGCTGGGTGACCGCAAATTGCGACCATTGCACTTCGTTCAGCGTCAGCGACAGCATCGATTCCAGCATCGAGACATCGATGTGCTGGCCGGATTGCGTCTTCGTCAGCTGGTACAGCGCCGAGGCAATGGCACCGAACGCATAGGTCCCGGTGAACACGTCGGCATGATAGATGCCGCAATAATCCGGGCGGCTCCGGCCCGGCTGATAGGAGAGATGCGCCATGTCGTAACCGGACGCGGCGTGGATGACGGGCGCATAAGCAGGCAGCTCCGCCGACGGGCCGGTCTGGCCATAGCCGGAGATCGAGCAGTAGATCAGCTTCGGGTTGAGCGCGCGCAGCGTCTCGTAATCCAGCTTCAACCGCCGCATCACGCCGGGACGGAAATTCTCGACCAGGATGTCCGATGTCGCGACCAGACGCCGCACGGCTTCAAGGCCCTCTTTCGACTTCAGGTCGAGCACCAGGCTCTTCTTGCCGACATTGAGCTGGCCGTAGGTCGTCGAGCAGCCGCTGCGCACCGGCGGGCGCGTCCGCATCGTCTCGCCCTCGGCGGCCTCGATCTTGATCACCTCGGCGCCCATGTCGGCGAGCATCCGCGCACAATGAGGGCCTGCGATCGTCGTCGAAAAATCAAGCACGCGAAGGCCGGCGAAGCAGCCTGTCAAATGGTCCTCATTGACCTGAGGTAGTGTCATTCCCAAATCCTCCCACGGCAGTGCTGGGGCCGGTTGTCCGGTCTCATTCGAATCCTAGATGGCGGCGGCGAGGCAGGGAAGCGCAGATAGGAACTGGCAGGTAGTCCGTGCATTGGATCAAGAAGTTGGACCCGTTCTTGCATAGCAGCATAGCGGGTACTTCCGAGGGCATTTCTTGAAAGTTCTCTTTGTAACGACGGAGATGGATGACTTCATCCGCGTGGGCGGATTGGCCGCTGTTTCCGCCGCACTCCCCAGGGCGCTCCGTCCCTGGGCCGATGTCAGGGTGCTCCTGCCCGGCTATCGCGACGTCATCGAACAGCTCACCCATATTGAAATTGTTGGCGAATGTGCCGCCAAGGCGCAGATGCCGGCGTGCCGGCTCGGACGGTCCGCGACGCGTGATGGCCTTCCGGTTTATGTGCTGTTGTGCCCACAACTCTACGACCGCCCGGGCAATCCCTATGGCGACGAAGACGGCCACGACTGGCCGGATAACGACATCCGTTTTGCACGGCTCGCTTCGGCCGCTGCCGAAGTTGCGATGGGCACGCTGGACAAGAATTGGGCAGCGGACCTCGTCCATGCCAACGATTGGCAAGCCGCACTCGTGCCGGCCTATCTGGCCTGGAGCGGCTCGAAGCTTCCGACGATCCTGACCATTCACAACCTCGCTTATCAGGGGCTCTTCCCGCGCGACACGCTGCGGCGGATCGGCGCGCCGGAAAGCTCCTTCCACATCGACGGCGTCGAGTTCTACGACAAGCTCTCGTTCCTCAAGGGCGGCCTCGTCTACGCCTCGCATCTGACCACGGTCAGCTCGACCTATGCCAGGGAGATCACCACGGCCGAGTTCGGCTGCGGACTCGAGGGCCTGCTTCGCACCCGCTCCGCCGCATTCGAACTTACAGGAATCCTGAACGGCATCGACGAGAGCTGGGATCCGCGTTTCTGCACCCAACTCGCGCAGCAATTCAGCGTCGGCGATTGGGCGGGCAAACGCGCCAATGCCGACTATGTCCGCAAACAATTGGGCCTTGCGGTGTCGCGCGGGCCGATCTTCGGCCTGGTCGCACGGCTGGTGCACCAGAAGGGCATCGATCTCGTATTGTCGGCTGCGGACGAGATCGTCGAGGCCGGCGGGCAGATCATCGTCACCGGATCGGGCGAGCCCGCGCTGGAGCAGGCGCTGGTCGCCGCCCATCGCCGCAGGCCCGATTCGATCGGCGTGGTGATCGGCTTCAACGACGCGCAGGCGCGACGGATTTTCGCCGGCAGCGATTTCACGCTGATGCCCTCGCGTTTCGAGCCGTGCGGGCTGAGCCAGATGTATGCGCAGCGCTTCGGCTCGCTGCCGATCGGCCACCAGACCGGTGGGCTCGCCGAGACCATCACCGATGGCGAAACCGGCTTTTTGTTCGCAAAACCCTCGATCGAGTCGTTCCTCGGCGGGGTGCGGCGCGCCTTCTCGACCTTCGTGTCGACGGAGAAGCTCGACACCATGCGCCGCAGCGCCATGGCGCGATCCTTCAGCTGGGACCTCTCGGCGGCTTGCTACAGCGCGCTCTACCGGAAGACGGTTGCGCCGTAGTTCACCTCTCCCGTAGGGAGAGGTGATTGAGCAACTCTCCGCGCCGTTTACTCCGCCGCCTTCGGCATCAATTCCATGTGCTCGTGAAAGAGGATGCCGGCGAGCGGATCAAACTCGCCGATCCATGGCTTGCGCTTCAGCACCGAGCGGGTATGCGCATAGCCGGCTTCCCAGCGCTGCCTGATGCCGTCAGCGCTGAAATCGATGTCCTTGGTGTGGGTCTCACGGTCGAGCTGCGGCGCGAGCAGCCGCACCACATGCATGGTGGTCTGGCAGCCATAGCTTGCGAGCTCACGTACGGCGGTAGAGCTGCGCTCAGCTTCCGGCAGCCGCGTTGAGAGTTCGTTGATGATGTGCCGCAACTTGTGAAGCTGCTGCTGGCGCAGGATCTGGCTCGCGATCCGACTGGAATACTGCACGTCCTTTTGGCGGTTGAACACTTCAGCCATCGTGGCGGGCTCAGCGCCTTGCGGATTCCATAAGTGCACGGAGAAGATCAGCGAATCCTTGCGCGGATTGTCGTCGAACACGGCCTCCGTCGGCGTGTTCGAGAGAATGCCGCCGTCCCAATAGAGCTCGCCCTCGATGCGAACGGCCGGAAACGCCGGCGGCAAGGCGCCCGACGCCATCACATGCTTGACCGTGATGGCGCAGTCGCGGCTGTCGAAATAGCGCATCTGGCTGGTGCGGACATGGGCCGCGCCGACGGTAAACCGCGGCGTGCAGCGATTGGCGAGCTTGAAGTCGACCAGCTCCTCGAGCGTGCTCTCCAGCGGCGATGTCGAGTAGTAGCCCGCGTGCTCGGGCCCCAGCACATAGGCATCGCCCGTATGCGCAAGCGGATTGGGCTTGAAGAAGCCGGCGACCCCATGGGTCACCGTCGACCAATAGGAGAGCTTATCGTCAAAGCCGGGAAACAGATTGCCGAACATCCATGCCGGCCTCTGCTCCATCCGCTTCCAGAATTCCTTCAGGCGCTCGAGCCGCCTCGCGGGCTCATTGCCGGCGATCAGGCTCGCATTGATGGCGCCGATCGAGGTGCCGATGATCCAGTCCGGCTCGACCCCGGCCTCATGCAGCGCCTGGTAGACCCCGGCCTGGTAGGAGCCGAGCGCGCCGCCTCCCTGCAGCACCAGCACAACCTGGCCCGGCAGCGTCCCGGCCAACGCATTCCCTGAAAAGCTGCTGTCCTGCATCTATCGCTCCGACAAGGCCCCACTCGCTGAAGTTCGAAACCGGCGCCATTTTGTTACGCCGGTTACCTCAATTCAACGTGTCGCGGGGAACTTACGCCTCGACGTGCTTTGTTTCCGGCATGATCAGCGCAATCGTGGCAAGGCCCAGCGCGGCGGCGCCGGCAAGCCCGAGGAAGGCAACGCTGCTGCCAAAGGTGTCGCTGACATAACCGGCCATGAGCGTCGAGAGCGAGGCGCCGATGCCGGTCGCGGTGCCGACGATGCCTTGGGCGAAATTGAAATGGCCGCTACCGAAGGCGACGTCGGCGACGATCAGGGGGATCATCACCGCGAACACCGCCGCCGTAACACCGTCGAACAATTGCACCACGACCAGCAGATAGGGATCGTGCACCATCGCAAACAACAGGCCGCGAATGACCAGCGCGGCAAAGCCGATCAGGAGCAGCGGCCGCCGGCCCCAGGATTGCGCCTTGGCGCCGACGGTCGGCGACATCAGGGCCACGATCGCCTGCGGCACGACAATACAAAAGGCGATCAGCACCGGCGCCCACTGGCTGGACCGCGCCGTGACGGCGCCTGCCATCAGCGGCAGCATTGCCGCATTGGCGAGCTGCAACAGCATCACGCTGGCGGCGAAAATCAAGAGCGGTCGCTTGCGCACCAGGCGCACCACGCTGGTCGCCTGCGGATCCGGCGTCTCGCGAAAGATCGCGCCATGGGCACGGGCGACATCGACCTCGTTCTCGCGAATCCGCGACAGTGCGATCAGGGTCGGGATCGTAAGACAGAACGTCACCAGGAACACCGAACGGCTGGAGATGAAATAGCCGCAGGTGCCCATCACGGCCGCGGCCATGCCATTGCCGAGCGAGGCGAAGCGCGCGTTGCGCCCGAGCCGTTCGCCGATCGCATGCGGTCCGACGAGACCGAGGCTGATGGCGGCAATCGCAGGTCCCAGCACGCAGCTCGCCGCGGCGTGAAAGGCCGCCGCAGTCGCCACCACCGGAAAGATTGGAAGGGCGGCATAGGCCAGCGCGACGCAGCCGATGGTCGCAATCGCG
>DATHMA010000090.1:0-40445 GCA_035487555.1 Bradyrhizobium sp.
TAGGAGATCTTCTGGCCTTCACGCAGCGTGCCGAGCCCGGCGCGCTCGACGGCCGAGATGTGCACGAACACATCGTTGCCGCCGTCATCCGGCTGGATGAAGCCATAGCCCTTGGTTGCGTTAAACCACTTCACGGTTCCCATGCTCACGGGATAGTCCCTTCTCAGATATAGAATGTCGAAACCCACCTAGGGCGGGCTGGGCGATATCGAATTTTTGGAAGGGTCGTCAGCGTCTAAACCGGCTGTACCGGTGGATAGCTAATGTCGTCCGGCCGAAAATCGATTGCTTCCCATATTATGGGATGCAGGTCCCCAAAACAATCCTGAGGTGCGCGATTTTTTGCGCGCTGCCCGTGTTACGGGCAGCCCGCGTCTTGACACGATGTTGTCACGCACAGGCCTGGAGGCCCGCGAAACCGCTTTTATCGCCGGCGAAACTGTCCGCCGCCCCGTTGCGGCGCACCGCGCGGCGCGCCTCCGGGGGCCGAGCTCGGGCGTTCGTCCTTGTGGCGGAATATCAGCCGGCCCTTCTCGAGATCGTAGGGCGACATCTCGATGGTCACCCGATCGCCCGCCAGCGTCTTGATGCGGTTCTTCTTCATCTTGCCGGCGGTGTAGGCGACGATCTCGTGGCCTGCATCAAGCTGCACGCGATAGCGCGCGTCGGGGAGGATTTCGGTGACCAGTCCTTCGAACTGGATCAGCTCTTCTTTAGCCATATTTTTCTCCAGATCGGTGGACGGCTACTTGGATCGCTGGTTGCGGTTGGGTCGGTGGTTCGGTCGGCTTTCGCGGTGCAAAAACGCTATGCCCTGCAGTCCCTCGGTCTTGCCGCCGCCCTGTGGCGCGCGGTGAGGCTCATGGTTGGTTTGCTGGGCTGCCTTATTACCACCACCCCGGCGGCGGCGGCGAGGCCCTTTCGCGCTCGGTACACCGTCTTGTGCGCGTGCCGCATGCGGTCGCGGCTGCGGCCGGCCGCTGCGATGATGCTGGGCAGGGGCCGTTGCCGTCGCAGCCGCCTCGCGGTTGCCCTGGGTACGGCGGTCTTCGCGGGGCAGCGAGATGCGGATGAGCCGCTCGATGTCGCGCAGATAGCTCATCTCCTCGGCGCCTGCGACCAGCGAGATCGCAATGCCGTCGGCGCCGGCGCGTGCAGTGCGGCCGATGCGGTGGACATAGGTCTCGGGCACGTTGGGCAGGTCGAAATTCACCACATGGCTGATGCCGTCGACGTCGATGCCGCGGGCGGCGATGTCGGTGGCCACAAGCGTGCGGATTTCGCCGGTGCGGAACGCGGCGAGCGTGCGCTCGCGATGGTTCTGCGACTTGTTGCCGTGGATGGCGTTGGCAGGGATGCCGGCCCTCTCCAGCTGCTTCACGACCTTATCGGCGCCGTGCTTGGTACGGGTGAACACCAGGGCGCGGTTGACCTTTTCCTCGCGCAGGAGGCTCGCAAGGAAGTTCGACTTGTTGGCATGATCGACCTGGATGATGCGCTGGGTGATGCGGTCGGCGGTCGTGGCAACCGGAGTGACCGCGACACGCGCGGGATCGCGCAGCATGGCTTCCGCGAGTTCCGCGATGTCCTTGGGCATGGTGGCCGAGAAGAACAGCGTCTGCCGCTTGATCGGCAGTTTCGCGACGATCTTCCGGATGTCGTTGATGAAGCCCATGTCGAGCATGCGGTCAGCTTCATCCAGCACCAGGAACTCGACATGGCCTAGTTTCAAGCCGTTGCTCTGAATGAGGTCGAGCAGGCGGCCGGGGGTTGCGACCAGGACTTCAACGCCCGGCATCACCGCACGGACCTGGCGTCCCATCGGCACGCCGCCGATCGCCAGCGCCGAGGTGAGGCGGATGTGGCGGCCATAAGCGTTGAAACTGTCGAGGATCTGCCCCGAGAGTTCCCGGGTGGGGCTCAAAACAAGCACGCGGGCGCTCTTGGGCAGCGGCTTGATGCGGTTCTCGAGCAGGCGGTGCAGGATCGGCAGGGCAAAGGAGGCGGTCTTGCCGGTGCCGGTCTGGGCGATGCCCACGACGTCGCGGCCGGCAAGGGCTAGCGGGATGGTCTGGGCCTGGATCGGGGTGGGGGTGACGTAGTTCTCTTCTCGGAGCGCTCGCGCGATCGGGTCGGCGAGGCCGAATTCCTGAAAGGAAGTCAAAAGGGGGTTCTTTCCATGTAAACGAAATGCGCGCCGGCTTTTGCCGCCGGGCGCTAGCGTGGTGTCAGAAAAACACCCGCGTGCTGGGGGCGTCGGTTTTGTTAGCTGAAAGGGCAAGCCAGAAGCCGCCAGTAAGGGGCTTAAGAACACGCGGCTCGCAATGACCCGACGATTCGTTGGGTTCTTGATGCGCCATATGGCCCAGGAACGCGGCACTTTCAAGGTGCATTGCAAGGATTGGGCTTCAGGCAGTGGTTTTAAGGCGCCGATCGGTAAACAAATTCGCGATCGGAGCGCATCTATCGCTGGATGGTGTTGGCTGCCGCAACCTTAATCATTTGGTATTATTTGCATATAGATTAGGCATGTTGCCGCTTTGGCATACATTTTCCCTGTCCAAATAATAAGCAGGACATTCCGGCCAAAAGGAAAATTCTCCAAAACTTTCATTGCCTTATGCAAGCACAAGGGCGTGGCATGGCTCTTGCGACTCCTATCCCACTGGCGGCCGTGGGGGCCGCGGCAGCGTTTTTGCGACGCGTCAGGGAGAAGATAGCTCATGCCTATTGAACCAACTCACAACATAGCGAAGCCCCTCAGCCGTCGCCGGTGGCTGGCGCTTGCCGCCGGCGCCGCGCTTGGCCTGGCGACATTCGCCCCGGCCAAGGCCGCGGACGACACCATCAAGATCGGCATCCTTCACTCGCTCTCCGGCACCATGGCGATCAGCGAAACCACGCTGAAGGACGTCATGCTGATGCTGATCGACGAGCAGAACAAGAAGGGCGGCGTGCTCGGCAAGAAGCTCGAGGCCGTCGTCGTCGACCCCGCGTCGAACTGGCCGCTGTTCGCCGAAAAGGCGCGCGAGCTCATCACCAAGGACAAGGTCTCGGTGGTGTTCGGCTGCTGGACCTCGGTGTCGCGCAAATCCGTGCTGCCGGTATTCAAGGAGCTCAACAGCATCCTGTTCTACCCGGTGCAGTATGAGGGCGAGGAGTCCGAGCGCAACGTGTTCTACACCGGCGCCGCGCCGAACCAGCAGGCGATCCCCGCCGTCGATTACCTGATGAAGGAAGAGAAGGTGAAGCGCTGGGTGCTGGCGGGCACCGACTACGTCTATCCGCGCACCACTAACAAGATCCTGGAAGCCTATCTGAAGGCGAAGGGTGTCGCCCAGGACGACATCATGATCAACTACACCCCGTTCGGTCACTCCGACTGGCAGACCATCGTCGCCGACATCAAGAAGTTCGGCTCGGCCGGCAAGAAGACCGCCGTGGTTTCCACCATCAACGGCGACGCCAACGTTCCCTTCTACAAGGAGCTCGGCAACCAGGGCATCAAGGCGACCGACATTCCGGTGGTCGCGTTCTCGGTGGGTGAGGAAGAACTCGCCGGCCTCGACACCAAGCCGCTGCTCGGCCACCTCGCTGCCTGGAACTATTTCGAGTCGATCAAGACGCCGGACAACGACAAGTTCATCAAGGAATGGCACGCGTTCACCAAGAACGACAAGCGCACGACCAACGACCCGATGGAAGCCCACTACATCGGCTTCAACATGTGGGTGAAGGCGGTCGAGAAGGCGAAGTCGTTCGATCCTGACAAGGTGATCGACGCGCTGCCCGGCACCAAGCAGGCGAACCTCACCGGTGGCGTCTCCGAAATGCTGCCGAACCACCACATCACCAAGCCGGTGTTCATCGGTGAAATCCGCGCCGACGGCCAGTTCAACGTCGTCTCGGGCGATCCGAAGAAGGCCAAGCTGGTCCCGGGCGACGCCTGGTCCGACTATCTCGAAGGCTCCAAGGACCTCGAGGCTGACTGGGTGACGCTGAAGTGCGGCAACTACAACAAGGTGCAGAAGAAGTGCCTGGGCTCGGGCACCTGATCCAGACCTTTGTCTAGCTACAACAATGAAGAAGGCGGCCCTGTCGCCGCCTTCTTTCACCTCATGCCGGGGTTATGCAATTGTCTCGCAATGTTCGCTCTTGTCTTCGCGCATTGGCGCTTATTGTCCTCCTGATCGCTTCCGCTGCGCCGGCCTTTGCCGCTCCGTTCGAGGACTCGGTCGCCAAATTCACCACCGACGATTTTTCCGATACTGAAGATGCCATCGGCGAGATTGCGGCATCCGGCAATCCGCTTGCCTATCCCATCATCAGCGCGCTGCAGGAAGGGCGGCTGATGGTCGATACCGATGCCAAGAAGGTCTACATCAAACAGCCAGACGGCAAGGCGGTCGACGCCGCGACGGGCGCCACAGTCGACAGCATTCCCGACAGCGCCAGCGCCGTGAATCTCAACAACCGCCTGCGCCGCACGGCCGAGGCCGCGCTCGGCGGCCTGACACTGCTTTCGCCCGATGTCGGCACGCGCATCAGCGCCGCGCAATCGGTGTTCAAGTCCCACGAAGAGTCCAATCTGGCGACGGTCGAGACCGCGCTTGCCAAGGAAACCAACAAGACCGCGAAGCAGGCGCTCACCGAAGCGCGCGCGGCGATATTGCTGTTCAAGTCCGACGCGGCGGAAGCCGACAAGCTCGATGCCATTGCCACCATCAAGTCGCGTGGCGACCAGGATGCGCTCGGCATGCTAAGCGACATCGGCTCCGACCAGCCGGCCTCGGTGGTGAAAGCCGCGGCTGCCGCTGTCATCGCGATCCAGAGCCGGCTTGCGGTATGGTCGGCGGTGCAGAATGCCTGGTACGGGCTGTCGCTCGGCTCGGTGCTGCTGCTCGCCGCGATCGGGCTCGCCATCACCTTCGGCGTCATGGGCGTCATCAACATGGCCCATGGCGAGATGGTGATGATCGGGGCCTATTGCACCTTCGTGGTGCAGGAAGTGATCCGCACCCGATATCCCGGCCTGTTCGATTATTCGCTTCTGATCGCCGTGCCGCTCGCCTTTGTCGTCTCCGGCGCGATCGGCGTCCTGATCGAGCGCTCCATCATCCGCTTCCTCTATGGCCGGCCGCTGGAAACGCTGCTGGCAACCTGGGGCCTGTCGCTGGTGCTGCAACAGGCGGTGCGCACCCTGTTCGGCCCGACCAACCGCGAGGTCGGCAACCCGTCCTGGATGAGCGGCGCGTTCGACCTCGGCCAGATCACCATCACCTATAACCGGCTCTGGATCCTCTGCTTTACGCTCGCCGTGTTCGCGATCCTGTTGCTGATGCTGCGCTTCACATCGCTCGGCTTGCAGATGCGCGCGGTCACGCAGAACCGCCGCATGGCGGCCTCTATGGGGATTGCCACCTCGCGGGTCGATGCGCTGACCTTCGGCCTCGGCTCGGGCATTGCCGGCATCGCCGGCGTCGCGCTGTCGCAGATCGACAATGTCAGCCCCAATCTCGGCCAGAGCTACATCATCGACAGCTTCATGGTCGTGGTGTTCGGCGGCGTCGGCAATCTCTGGGGCACGCTGGTCGGCGCGTTCTCGCTCGGCATTGCCAACAAGTTCCTGGAGCCCGTCGCCGGCGCCGTGCTCGGCAAGATCGCGATCCTGGTGCTCATCATCCTGTTCATCCAGAAGCGCCCGCGCGGCCTGTTCGCGCTGAAGGGGCGGGCGGTGGAAGCATGACACCGCATCTGCTCACGCGTTCGCTCGACCGCGCCGCGACCATCTTCATCCTGGTAGTTGCCGCTTGCGGAATCCTGATTCCGCTCTCCAACCTACTGCTGCCGGCGGGCTCGGTGTTCCAGGTGCCGACCTATCTGGTCGCGCTCTGGGGCAAATATGTCTGCTACGCCGTGCTCGCGCTCTCGATCGACCTGATCTGGGGCTATTGCGGCATTCTCTCGCTCGGCCATGGCGCGTTCTTTGCGCTCGGCGGCTACGCCATGGGCATGTATCTGATGCGCCAGATCGGCGCCCGCGGCGTCTACGGCAATCCGCTCCTGCCGGATTTCATGGTGTTCCTGAACTATCCGAAGCTGCCCTGGTACTGGAACGGCTTTGACATGTTCTGGTTCGCGGCCATCATGGTGGTGCTGGTACCCGGTTTGCTCGCCTTCTGCTTCGGCTGGTTCGCGTTCCGCTCGCGTGTCACCGGCGTCTATCTCTCGATCATCACGCAGGCGATGACCTATGCGCTGCTGCTCGGCTTCTTCCGCAACGATTTCGGTTTCGGGGGCAATAACGGCCTGACCGATTTCAAGGACATCCTGGGCTTCAACGTGCAGGCCGACGGCACGCGCGCCGCACTGTTTGCGCTGAGCTGCCTGCTCTTGATCATTGCCTTCGTGATCTGCCGCGCGGTCGTGACCTCGAAACTCGGCAAGGTGCTGATCGCGATCCGCGACGCCGAATCGCGCACGCGCTTCATCGGCTACCGCGTCGAAACCTACAAGCTGTTCGTGTTCACGCTCTCGGCCTGCATGGCGGGTGTCGCCGGCGCGCTCTATGTGCCGCAGGTCGGCATCATCAACCCATCCGAATTCGCACCGGGCAATTCGATCGAGGCGGTGATCTGGGTCGCGGTCGGCGGCCGCGGCACGCTCGTCGGCGCGGCGCTCGGCGCGATCGTGGTCAACTATGCCAAGACCTTCTTCACCTCGGGCGTGCTCGCACCCTACTGGCTGTTCATGCTGGGCGCGATGTTCATCCTGGTGACGCTGCTGCTGCCGAAGGGCATCGTCGGCACCTTCAACAGCTGGTGGCAGCCGTTCAAGGCGCGGCAGGGGATCTCGGCCGACAAGGCGAGCGCGGCGCGCGAAGACGGCGTCAGCGAACCCAAGATGGCGGAGTGAGCCAATGAACGTCATGGACGCCCGCGCGACCTCCGCACTGCTCTATCTCGACGGCGTGCACGTCTCCTTCGACGGCTTCCACGCCATCAATAATCTCTCGCTGACGCTCGCGCCCGGCGAGATGCGCGCCATCATCGGCCCGAACGGCGCCGGCAAGACCACGATGATGGACATCATCACTGGCAAGACCAAGCCGGACGAGGGCACGGTGCTGTTCGACGGCGTCACCGACCTCACCCGGCTGGACGAGACCCACATCGCCGAGCTCGGCATCGGCCGCAAATTCCAGAAGCCGACGGTGTTCGAAAGCCAGACCGTCGAGGACAACCTGCTGCTCGCGCTCAATGTCGATCATAGCGTTCGCGCCACGCTGTTCTGGCGCGAGAGTAAACCCGAGACCGAGCGCATCGAGAAGGTGCTGGAGACCATCCGCCTTACCGACGCGCGCAACCGCCTCGCCGGCAGCCTCTCGCACGGCCAGAAGCAATGGCTCGAGATCGGGATGCTGCTGGCGCAGGACCCAAAACTGCTGCTGGTCGACGAGCCGGTCGCGGGGATGACCGACGTCGAGACCCATCTGACCGCGGAGCTGCTGAAAGAGATCAACAAGACCCACACCGTGATGGTGGTCGAGCACGACATGACTTTCGTCCGCGAGCTCGGCGTCAAGGTCACCTGCCTTCACGAAGGCACGGTGCTGGCGGAAGGCACCATCGACCAGGTGTCGTCGAACGAGCGCGTGATCGAAGTGTATCTGGGACGGTAGAGGCATGCTCGAGGTCAAGGACATCAATCTCTTCTACGGCGCGGCGCAGGCGTTGCGCGGCGTGTCGATCTCGGCCGAGCCGGGCAAGGTCACCTGCGTGCTCGGCCGCAACGGCGTCGGCAAGACCTCGCTGCTGCGCTCGCTGGTCGGTCAATATCCGATCGCGTCCGGCTCGATCCGGTTCGACGGCGTCGATATCACCGGCTTGAAGCCGTATGAACGCGCGCGGCGCGGCATCGGCTTCGTGCCGCAGGGCCGCGAGATCTTTCCGCTGCTGACGGTGGAGGAGAACCTCAAGACCGGCTTCGGCCCGCTCAAGCGCGAAGACCGCCACATCCCCGACGACGTGTTCGCGCTGTTTCCGGTACTGCAATCTATGCTCGGCCGGCGCGGCGGCGACCTCTCCGGCGGCCAGCAGCAGCAGCTCGCGATCGGCCGCGCGCTGGTGATGCGTCCCAAACTGCTTCTGCTGGACGAGCCGACCGAAGGCATCCAGCCCTCGATCATCAAGGACATCGGCCGCGCGATCTCTTACCTGCGCAACCTCGGCAACATCGCAATCGTGCTGGTCGAACAATATCTCGACTTTGCCTGCGAGCTCGGCGACAATTTCGCGGTCATGGACCGGGGCGCGGTCAAATATTCCTGTGATCGCGCTGGCCTCGATCCGAGCGAAATCAGCCGCCAGATGGCGCTATAAGTCGCGGCGCGGCCGCGGGGACGCGGAAAACCGATGCGGAGCGAAATCTCCAGTGCTGCTCCAGCGGTGTTTGCCGCCAACCGCGCGCGGGGCGCTGTGAGGTTCGCCGTGCATGCGGCCGATGGCGTCACCCGGCGCGGCGACTTGCATGAATCCGGCTCGCTGCGTGTGCGCTTTCCCTCGCCGGAAGACGAGGGGCTGTCGGCGGTGTTCGTCAACACGGCCGGCGGGGTTGCCGGCGGCGATCGCTTCGATGTCGAGATCGCGGCGCGCGAGGGTGCGCGGCTCACGCTGACCACGGCTGCCGCCGAAAAAGTCTACCGCGCGACGGGCAAACCGGCCGAGCTGAACATCTCGCTTCAAGCATCCGATGGCGCGCATCTCGCTTGGCTGCCGCAGGAGACCATCCTGTTCGACCGCGCACGCGTCACGCGACGGATCGATATCGATCTGGCTGAAGCGGCGTCACTCCTGCTTTGCGAAATTGTCGTATTCGGCCGCGCCGCGATGGGCGAGACCATGCGGCATGGCGAGTTTGTCGACCGCTGGCGCTTGCGGCGGGGTGGCCGGCTGGTGTTCGCCGAAACCGTACGGCTGGACGGCGACATCGGTGCGAAGCTCGCCCGGCCTGCCATCGCGCAAGGCGGGGTTGCGATCGGCACCGCGCTGATCGTGCCGGGCGATGAGGTGCTGGTGGAGCGGATCAGGACGGCTTCGGAGTCCTTCGGCGGCGAGGTCGGTATCTCCGCCTGGAATGGATTTGCAATGGCGCGTTTCTGTGCCCAAGATGCGGCAAAGCTGCGCGCCGACATGATGGCGGTGCTGGCGCGCGCTTCGGGGCGCGCCTTGCCGCGGCTATGGCTGAATTAGGCTTGCGACAATTGGATTTGCGACAACCAAAATGGCGAAAAGCAGAGATCACGCATGAATCTGTCTCCCCGCGAAAAGGACAAGCTTCTGATTTCGATGGCGGCCATGGTGGCGCGGCGAAGGCTCGATCGCGGCGTCAAGCTCAACCACCCGGAAGCCATCGCCATCATTTCGGATTTCATCGTCGAGGGCGCGCGCGATGGCCGCACGGTGGCCGAGCTGATGCAGACCGGCGCGCAGGTGTTGACCCGCTCGCAGGTGATGGACGGCATCCCCGAGATGATCCACGACATCCAGGTCGAAGCGACGTTTCCGGACGGCACCAAGCTCGTCACCGTGCATGAGCCGATCAGGTAGGAGAGCGACATGATCCCCGGCGAACTATTCATCCAGGACGGCGAGATCGAGCTCAATGCCGGCCGCAAGACGGTGACGCTCACGGTCGCCAACAGCGGCGACCGCCCGATCCAGGTCGGCTCGCACTACCATTTCTTCGAAACCAACCCCGCGCTCAAATTTGACCGCAAGAAGGCCCGCGGCATGCGCCTCGACATCGCCGCCGGCACCGCCGTGCGCTTCGAGCCCGGCCAGACCCGCGACGTCCAGCTCGTCGCACTCGCCGGCAAGAAGACGGTCTACGGCTTTCGTGGCGACGTGATGGGGAAGTTGTGAGCGATGCTCGCTCCGCTACGCTTGATTTCCGAAGCTGCTGAGCTCGCCGCGCGTCGCCACAATGGCATGGCGCGGAAGGGGCGTGGGAATGAGCCTTACATCAATCATCTGGCCGAGGTCGCGAACTTGCTCTCCGCCGCAACTGAGGGTGCTGACGCCGAGCTGATCGCAGCCGGCTGGCTGCATGACACGATCGAGGACACCGAGACCACGCGCGAGGAGTTGGCGCAGAAATTTTCCGAGCGCGTCGCCTCGCTGGTCGTGGAATGCACCGACGACATGAGCCTGCCCAAGGCGGAGCGCCGGCGGCTGCAGGTCGTCAATGCCTCGCACAAATCGCCGAGCGCCAGGCTGATCAAGATCGCCGACAAGATCAGCAATATCGGCGCGCGCATTCTTACCCGTCCAAGCGCGGAAGAGCGCGCCGATCTCGTCGATTACACCAATTGGGCCGAGCAGGTCGTCGCGGGTTGCCGCGGCGGCAATGCGTGGCTCGACGACACTTTTGACAAAACCGTTGCGCAAGCAAGGAGCTCGCTGTGAGCACGAAAATCAAACGTTCCGTCTATGCCGACATGTTCGGGCCCACCACCGGCGACAAGGTGCGGCTCGCCGATACCGATCTCATCATCGAGGTGGAGAAGGATTTCACCACCTATGGCGAGGAGGTGAAGTTTGGCGGCGGCAAGGTGATCCGCGACGGCATGGGCCAGTCGCAGGCGACCAACAAGCAGGGCGCGGCCGACACCGTCATCACCAACGCGCTGATCGTCGACCACTGGGGCATCGTGAAGGCCGATGTCGCGATCAAGGAAGGCTATATCAGCGCCATAGGCAAGGCCGGCAATCCCGACATCCAGCCGGGCGTCACCATCGTGATCGGCCCCGGCACCGACGTGATCGCGGGTGAAGGAAAAATCCTCACCGCCGGCGGCTTCGACAGCCACATCCATTTCATCTGCCCACAGCAGATCGAGCACGCGTTGATGTCTGGCGTCACCTCCATGCTCGGTGGCGGCACCGGCCCGTCGCACGGCACCTACGCGACCACCTGCACGCCCGGGCCGTGGCACATGGGGCGGATGATCCAGTCGTTCGATGCGTTTCCGGTCAATCTCGGCATCTCGGGCAAGGGCAATGCGTCGCGGCCGGCCGCGCTGGTCGAGATGATCAAGGCCGGCGCCTGCGCGCTGAAGCTGCATGAGGATTGGGGCACGACACCAGCCGCGATCGATAACTGTCTGTCGGTGGCCGATGATTACGACGTCCAGGTGATGCTGCACTCCGATACGCTGAACGAGTCGGGTTTTGTCGAAGATACGGTGAAGGCCTTCAAGGGCCGCACCATCCATGCCTTCCATACTGAAGGCGCCGGCGGCGGCCATGCGCCGGATATCATTAAAATCGCCGGGCTGAAGAACGTGCTGCCGTCCTCGACCAACCCGACGCGGCCGTTCACGCGCAACACCATCGACGAGCATCTGGACATGCTGATGGTGTGCCATCACCTCGATCCCTCGATCGCGGAAGATCTGGCATTTGCCGAAAGCCGCATCCGCAAAGAGACCATTGCGGCCGAAGACATCCTGCACGATCTCGGCGCGCTCTCGATGATGTCGTCGGACTCGCAGGCCATGGGTCGGCTGGGCGAGGTCATCATCCGCACCTGGCAGACCGCGGACAAAATGAAGAAGCAGCGCGGGTCCTTGCCGCAGGACAAGGGCAAGGACAACGACAATTTCCGCGTCAAGCGCTACATCGCCAAATACACCATCAACCCCGCGATCGCGCATGGCGTCTCGAAGCTGATCGGCTCGGTGGAAAAGGGCAAGCTCGCCGATCTCGTGCTGTGGTCGCCCGCCTTCTTCGGCGTCAAGCCGGAATGCGTGATCAAGGGCGGCTCGATCGTGGCCGCGCCCATGGGCGACCCGAACGCCTCGATCCCGACGCCGCAGCCCGTACATTACCAGCCGATGTTCGCCGCCTTCGGCAAGTCGCTGACGGCATCCTCGGTGGTCTTCACGTCAAAGGCGGCGGTTACTGCCGGCCTCGGCCGCAAGCTCGGTATCAGCAAGCAGCTCTATGCCGTGCAGAATACCCGCGGCAAAATCTCGAAAAAGAGCATGATTCACAACGATGCCACGCCCACTATCGAGGTCGATCCGGAAACCTATGAGGTGAGGGCCGATGGCGAGCTCCTGACCTGCGAGCCGGCCGAAGTGTTGCCCATGGCGCAGCGCTATTTCATGTTCTAAAAGGCCAAGGCCTAAGCCAAGACATAACAAGAAGCCAGGGAGAGCTTTCCATGATCTACGTTGTCGCCACCACGCAAGTGAAGCCCGAAGGGCGCGATGCCTTCATCAAGGGCCACAAGGCCTGCATCGCCGAGACGCACAAGGAAAAGGGCTGCCTCTCCTATGAGGGCCATACCAGCGTCAACGACCCCAACGTCTATGTGGTCGTGGAGCGCTGGGAGACCCGCGAAGATCTCGGCGCCCATGCCAAAGCGCCGCACATGAAGGTCTGGCGCGAGCTGTCCGCGCCGCTGAAGGCGTCGCCGACGGTGATCGAGATCATCAGCGACGCCAAGGTCGACAAGATTTCCGCATGATCCGTGCCACCAAAGTCCTCGGGCAGCATCGCTGGCAGGAAGCGGCGGCCGACACCGTCGTGCTCGATTTCGACGACCGGCACCGCCGCCGGATGGCGATGACGGGCACGCGCGGATTGGAGTTCCTGCTCGACCTCGAGAATGCCACAGCACTTCGCGGCGGCGATGCGCTGGTGCTCGATGATGGGCGTCTGATCGAAGTGGTCGCCGCGCCCGAGCCGTTGCTCGAGATCAAGGGAGCCGATCCGCATCATCTGATCCGGGTCGCCTGGCATCTCGGCAACCGTCATCTGCCGACGCAGCTCATGCCGAAGGGCCTGCGCATCCGCCGCGATCATGTGATCGAGGCGATGGTGAAGGGGTTGGGCGCGCGCGTCATCGAGATCGAGGCGCCGTTCGATCCCGAAGGCGGCGCTTATGCCAGCGCCGCACATGGTCATGCGCATGACGACCATGCGCATCACACCGGCCACGATCATGCGCATGGTCACGACCATCACCACGACCATGATCACCACCACCATGATGATCATGGCGAACACGATCATCACCATGACGAGCATTGCGGTCACGAGCACCACCACGGCCACTCCCATGCTCATGACCACAAATGAGCGGCCAGCGGTCGATGACCGCGGCGTAGTGGCGGAAGCCGACCACGCCGCGCTCTATCGGCTGCTGACCTGGTTGTCGCCGTCCTTTCCGGTCGGCGGCTTCTCCTATTCCAGCGGTATCGAATGGGCCGTGGAAGCGGGCGACATCAAGGATGCGGCGTCGCTGCGGGACTGGCTTGCGGCTGTCCTGAACGACGGCTCGGGCTTCTGCGACGGCGTGTTTCTGGCGCAGGCGCATCGCGCGACCGAGGCCGGCGATCATGCCACCTTGCGTGACATCTCAGAGCTTGCCGCAGCGTTCGTGCCGTCGCGTGAGCGACAATTGGAGAGCTCGGCGCAGGGGCGCGCTTTCATCGAGATCGCACGTGCGGCATGGAATTGCGATGGGCTCGATCAGGCGGTCGCGGCTTGCAATGGCGCGATCGTTTATCCGGTCGCAGTCGGCATCGTCAGCGCCGCGCATGTGATTCCGCTCGTGCCGAGCCTGCATGCCTTCCTGCATGCGCTGGTGTCGAACTGGATATCGGCCGGTGCGCGCCTCATTCCGCTCGGCCAGACCGATAGCCAGCGTGTGCTCGCCGCGCTCGAGCCGGTGGTGGCTGCGACCGCCAGCCGCGCCATAACGGCGACGCTGGACGATCTCGGCAGCGCGACCTTCCGCGCCGACCTCGCCAGCATGCGCCATGAGACGCAATATACGAGGCTGTTCAGGTCGTGAGCACGCCAGCTTAGGAAAGAGCAAGCCATATGCCCAAATCTCACGGCCCGCTACGGATTGGCGTCGGCGGCCCGGTCGGCTCCGGCAAGACCGCGCTGATGGACCTGCTCTGCAAGTCGATGCGCGAGCGCTACGACATCGCCGCGATCACCAACGACATCTACACCAAATGGGATGCCGAATTCCTGGTGCGCTCGGGCTCGCTGACGCCGGACCGCATTGCCGGCGTCGAGACCGGTGGTTGCCCGCACACCGCGATCCGCGAGGACGCCTCGATGAACCTCGCCGCCGTCGCCGACATGCGGGCGAAATTCCCTGATCTCGACCTGGTGCTGATCGAGTCTGGCGGCGACAACCTTGCCGCCACCTTCTCTCCAGAGTTGGCCGATCTCACCATTTACGTGATCGATGTTGCCGCCGGCGACAAGATCCCCTCCAAAGGCGGCCCGGGCATCACCCGCTCGGACCTGCTTGTCATCAACAAGATCGATCTTGCACCTTACGTCGGCGCTTCCCTGGAAAAGATGGATACCGACGCAAAAAGGATGCGCGGCGAGCGGCCGTTCGTCATGACCAATCTGAAGAAGAGCGAGGGGCTGGACCGCATCATCAGCTTCATCGAGACCAAAGGTGGGCTGAAACGGGCGGGCTGAAGCCTGCGGCCGGCGGTCGCAAGGGCGCAGTATCGTTAACGTTTGTGAACGCTGTGGCCGGCGCTGGAAAAAATCCTGCGTTCGCGCCGGAACAAATTCACCACGATGTCGTTGTCACTCTCCGGATTCTGCCTAAAGAGGCCGTCGGGGCGGCCTCGTTAAGCCTTCCGGCCGACCGTTGTTGCGCAATCAAGATGGCTCCATCAATATATTCCCTGGCTGGCATGTATTCGTTCTCGGATTGTCGATGACCGTCCCAAATCAGCGCCAACCGGGTCTGCGCCAAGCAAGTCTGCGCCAACCTCCCAAGTCAGAGTAAGCGAGTGGTCCGGCTGGGTTTCATCATTGGCTTGCTGGCGCTGATCGGGACGTTGCTCTCGGGGCTTGCAGCCTATCGGGTGCATGAGCAGGAGCTGGCGATCGAGGGCATTGCGCTGGCGCGCGCCATCGACGTCCACGCAAGCCTGGTGCAGGACCGTCTCACCGAACGCGAATTGCTGGCGCGGGTCTCCTCCGGCCTGTTCCGTGCGCCCTCGGTGGTCAGGGCCAATATGCTGCAGCCGCTGCGCTCGGCGATCTATGCCTTCAAGACCGATTTCGTGGTGGCGTCCTGGATTGCACGGCTCAAACCCGAAGAGCTCGATGCCGCGAGCAAGGAGCTCGCGGCCGCCGGATTTCCCAATCCGACCATCCGCAGTGTCGACGGCAAGTCGATCGACAGCCATACCATAGGCAAGCCAATCGACGTGATGATGGACCTCGAGCCGCGCAATGCCGAAACGCGTGCCTTTGCGGGACGCGTGGTCGACGACTATCCGGTGATCGGCGCCATGCTCACGCGCGCGATGGCGGAAGGCAAGCCGATCGCGTCCGACCCCCTCAATCTGCTGCGGCCGGACGGACCGATTGGCGTCGTGCTGGCGGCGCCGGTGATGCAGGAGGGCGCCTCGGCGCCGGTTGGCTTTGTCACGTTCTCCTATGATCTGGCATCGTTGATGCTGACCAATGACGATCTGTCGCTGTTCTCCGTGGCGCTGAAGGACCCGCGCAGCGAGGACGGCGAACTCATCGCCAACGACCGCGGCGTCGTCTCCGCGCGCAAGGTCGCGCCCGAGGCGCCCCAACCGTCGGCGGTGCGCGCGGTGACCTTCGGCAATCGCGACTGGTCGCTCGCTTATTACGCCAAGACCAATGCTGCCAAGCGCGCCGAGCAGACCGCGGCCATTGTCGGCGCGATCGGCATGGCGCTGACCGGCGTCATTTGCGGCCTGTTCGGCTATGTCGCCTACAACAATTTGAGGCTCAGCCGCGAGATCCAGGTGCGCATCGGCTTCGAGCGGCGGCTGACCGCTGTGATCGACGAGCTGAACCACCGGGTGAAGAACATCCTTGCGGTGATCCAGTCGATCGTGACACGCACGCTGCGTCACGGCGCCGATATCGACGTCGCGCGCGAATTATTGATCGGACGCATCCACGCGATGGCGAACGTGGTTTCGCTTCTGAGCGAAAGCCAGTGGCAGGGCGTGCAGCTCAAGGGCCTGTTCGAGGCGCGCGCGATTCCGCATGCCGAGCGCATCGCGGTCAGCGGCCCCGACATCGCGGTCAGCGCACGCGCCGCGCAAAGCCTGTCGCTGCTGTTCTTCGAGCTGGCCTCGCATTCCGACGAAGGCCTGTCGCTGGTCGGCAAGCATCCGCATATCGTCGCGAAATGGGAAGTCACGGGCGAACCGTCGAAGGAAATCTTCACCTTCCGCTGGGAGGAGTTCAACACCAGCGAGGCGACGCGTCGGCAGGACAGCGATTTCGGCCTGATCCTGCTCGACCGCGTCGCGCCCGAAGCGCTTGGCGGCACGTCGAAGCGCTATTTCACCGATGTTTCTTATGTCTATGAGCTGACCGCGCCGATGGCGACCGTGGTCGACATGACCGAGCGCGACCGCACCGAGCAGATTTCCGCGCCGGTTCGGCAGGGGAAGTAAACTCGTCATTCCGGGGCGGCCGCGCGTGGCACGGGCGAACCCGGAATCCGGATGTCTAGTGGGAGATTCTCAGGTGCGCAATTGCACACCTGAGTTCGCGCTGACGCGCGCCCCGGAATGACATCGTAACGACTACCCGTTGCCGCCGATCACTGCGCGCACGGTCTCATCGGGACCGAAATCCTCGGCGCCCTCGACATAGAGCAGGGCGGCGAGCTTGGAGCGCGCGCGGTTGACGCGGCTCTTGATGGTGCCGACCGCGCAGCCGCAGATCGTCGCGGCGTCCTCGTAGGAGAAGCCGGACGCGCCCACCAGGATCAATGCCTCGCGCTGGTCCTGCGGCAGCTTGTCGAGCGCGGTGCGGAATTCCTCGAATTCCAGATGCGCGCTCTGTGACGGCTGCGTCTTCAGCGTCTTGGCATAATTGCCGTCGGCGTCCTCGACCTCGCGCCGCCGCTTGCGATAGTCCGAGCGGAACAGGTTGCGCAGGATCGTGAACAACCAAGCCGGCAGGTTCGAGCCCGGCTGGAACGAGTCGATATTGGCGAGCGCCCGCAGCAGTGTTTCCTGCACCAGATCGTCGGCGCGGTCGCCATTACCAGAAAGGGAGATCGCGAACGCACGCAGGCTCGGAACCGCGGCCAGGATATCGTCGCGAAGGGTGTCAGTGAGAGGCATTAGTCCCTCCCGTCGTTATTATTGCCGCCCGTGTTGTCCACTTGGGGAGGATTTTGGGGCTTATCAAGTTTGCGGATCAGCTCGGCGAAGCGATCCGGCACCCCCTGCCTCACGACATCGTCATACATGGCGCGGAGCTGGTGGCCGATTCTCGACTGAATCTCGGCATTGAGACCGCCCTGCTTGCCCGGCGCCGCGGTTTTGCTGGCTTGAGACTTTACATCTTTCATGACCTGTTCCACGTTTCCCCGAGAGTTAAGTCCCTGTAGCGGCAACAATTTCTCGTTTTCGAGGTATTCCGTAAGGAACCTAATTCGATAGCTGGCTAAAAGTTCCGGCTTCGGCGGAACTTTTATTGGAACTTTTCCCGGGTTGAGGCGTAGTCAGCCCAACAAGGGAACCCGGGCCGCCCTTTTTCAAATTCTTGGCCCAAGATCGATGGAGTGGGGATGACCCGATCACAGCTAGTTGCTGAACATCTGCCGCTATTGCGGCGCTATGCCCGCGCTCTGACCGGCAGCCAGTCGTCCGGCGACGCCTATGTTGCAGCCATGCTCGAAGCCTTGCTGCAGGACCCGTCCCTGCTTGACGAGAAGCATGGCGCGCGCGCCGGGCTGTTTCGCCTGTTCACGCGGATCTGGAACTCGGTCTCGGTGAACGACGATTCCGATGTCGCGACCTTGCCGATGCCGCCGGAGCGGCGGCTGTCGAACATCACGCCGCTGCCGCGGCAGGCCTTCCTGCTGCTCTCGCTCGAAGGTTTTCCGGAGGAGGAAGTTGGCTACATCCTCGGCACCGATATCGGCGAGACGCGCCGGCTCGCGGATGCCGCCGGCCGCGAGATGGCAGCCGAGATCGCGACCGACGTCCTGATCATCGAGGATGAGACCTTCATCGCGATGGATCTGGAAAGCCTGGTGCGCAACCTCGGCCACAACGTCATCGGCGTGGCGCGGACGCATGCGGATGCGGTGGCGCTCGCCAAGAACAAGAAGCCCGGCCTGATCCTCGCCGACATCCAGCTCGCCGACGGCTCGTCGGGGCTGGATGCCGTCAACGAGTTGCTGCGGACCTTCGAGGTGCCGGTGGTGTTCATCACTGCCTACCCCGAGCGCTTCCTCACCGGTGAACGGCCCGAGCCAGCGTTCCTGATTTCCAAGCCGTTCCAGCCGGCGATGGTATCGGCGGTCGCGAGCCAGGCGCTGTTCTTCCAGCGCAACTCGCGCAACCGCGCCCCGAGGGCGGCGGCTTCCTGAACGGTGTCTTGAGTAGCGTTTGAATAAAAATCCGGCGCGTCCGAAAGAGCGCGCCGGATTTTCTTGCATCATGGGCCACGGCAGTTGGCAGTTGATCCCAACGAGGGACGAAAACTATTTGGTCGGGTCATAAGCAGCCAATTCGTGTGCCAACTCCGAGCATCTGGCCCTCCCAGTGGTCGATTTCGTTGGCGGCTTCGCTGAAGGCGCTGTCGAAGCTGCATTCAAAAGGGATTGCCCAGATTTCCGCACCGGCACAAAAAAAGAGCAGGGCGCGGCTGGCATCACCACAGCCGCGCCCTACGTCGCCGGTCAATGGGGCAGGGGGGAATAACCGGCTGCTGAGATGACGCGCGGGCCCCTGAGTTCGTTCCCGCCCGGTTAAAAAAATTTGCGCACACGGTTATGTGATGACCCGTCCAAGAACCGGTTCCCCGCGACTAACGTTAGTCACCGATCGCCAAGGGGCGAGGGACCAGCCATGTCAAACATTCGCATGGGAATTTTGGGCGCCGTTGCCGTTACGCTCTCGTTGGGTGCGGCGCACTTTGCCTTCGGAGAAGACCTCACCGTCGGCATGCGTACTTCTGGGATACCAGAACAGGCCATTGATCGCGGCGGCAAGACCGACCGCGCGCCGCTCCTGGCGGAGCCGGTAGCGCCGACCCAGACCATCTCCATCCATGTCGATCGGGTGCCCGGTACCTCGGTGCTGGTGCGCATCCCGGTTGCCCGCGATGAGGAAGGCGGCAAGGACCAGGGGCGCGCTACGCAAGGCGCCGCCAACCCAAGTGCCGCCAACCCAGGTGCAGCGCCGGAAGGCAATGCGGCGCCGGCGGCGCAGCAGCTGAAGGACCAGCGCAGAACGGTAGCGTGTGAGCCCGTGGTGAGCGTGCTCACCGAAATCGCCAAGCACCTGCAGCCGGGCCGCTGCATCACCTGATCGCTCAAAGCTTTGAGAAAATCCGATTATTCCGCGGGCGCCTGGTCGCCCGCTTGGCTGCGAGCGGCCATCAGCCCGAGCGCCAGCCCGCCGATGGCGAGGATCGGCACCAGCCGTTTGACGCCGACAAGCCGCACTAGCTGGATACCGGTCGCAAGCAACGCGGGATCGGCGAGCAGGCTGTTCGCGGCGGCCTTCGCCCGTGCTGCCGCGCGTGCCTCGATCTGACGCTTGCGTACCAGATAGATCACGGCGGCGATCAGCGTGCAGATAAAGAAGATCGCCGCACCGGCAAAGCAGGCTTCCACCGGCCCGTAGCGATTCAGCACGGCGATAAAGGCGGCCGCGCAGAGGAATACGGTGGTGATGAAGAGGCAGACGGCCGCCATCGCCGCCAGCGACGTCTGCCGCAACGCGGTGCCGGTCGAAGTCCTGAAATCATCAATGAACCGCTGCAACATCACCCCGCCTCGATCTGTAAAGGGCTTCGACGAAGGCGACTGTCGCCCACCATCGCCGCCAATGGCTCAGGAAGTTCGGTTTTCGGGAGATCATCGCTGCTCTCCTTTGTTGAAATGTCCGGTGGTGGCGCGCGTCAGCGGCGCCAAATCCCTTAGCGACGCCAAGTCACGCCGATCAGAAAGCCGAGGCCGAGCGCAAGGCCGACGGTCGTGAGCGGCCGCTGGGTGATGACATCTTCCAGCGTCTCCTCGATGGTGGCGGCCGCGTCCTGCGCCGCTCCCAGCATCGCGCCGCCACGCTCGGAAGCATCATCGAGCGCGGAATCGACGTGCTCGCGGGCCTGCTTGTAGCCGCGCCGCGCCTGCTTCTGGGCCTGGCCGGCAAAGGCGTTGATGGCGTCGGTAATCTGGTCGGTCAGGGCTGCGATATCGTTTTTCACGGAAGTTACATCCTTCTCAAGGCGTTGATAGTTGGCGTCGTCAGACAGATTTTTCATCGCATCTCTCATTGCGGTCTCGCCATTGCTCATCGACATCGAAAACTCCTGAAATCTGCATCGCTTCAAAAGAAAAACGCGGCGCCGGTCGCGAAGGTTCCATCGGGCAAAGGAGCTTAGTCCGGCGGCAACTGCGGCGAATTGACCGGCATCAAATGCTCTTTCAGGATGAGCCCGACGATCAAAAGCGGCGACGACAGAAACGCGCCCATCGGTCCCCACAGCCAGGTCCAGAACGCGAGCGCCAGAAATACCGCCAGCGCATTCACCGCCAACCGGCGTCCGATGATGGTCGGCGTGACGAAATGGCCTTCCATGAAGGCGATGGCGACGAAGGCAAGCGGCGCAACCAAACCGGCGCTCAAAGTCGGCAGCGCGACGATGCCGACGGCGGTGAGGATGGCGAACATCGCGACCGGCCCGATGATCGGAATGAAGTTCAAGGTCGCCGCGAGCGCCCCCAAACCTGCCGGATTGGGCATGTGCGCGATCGCGCAGGCAATCCCGGTCACGATCCCGACACCGGTATTGATCAGGGTGACCGTGAGCAGATAGTTGCCGAGATGCACCTCGATCTCGTTGATGATCCGCAGCGTGCGCAGGCGCGCATCGTGATCGGTGAAGGTCAGGATCAGGGTGCGGCGCAGGTCGCGCCAGCTTGCGATGAACAGGATCAGGGTCGCGAAGAACAAGAGGAATTCGGCAAAGGTCGGCGACAGGAATTCGATGGTCGGCTGCACCCAGTCGACTTTCGGCAATTGGAAGCTCGACAGCGTGTCGGGGCTGCCGACCATGCTTTGCAGGTCCTGCCACAATGCGATCACGCGGTCGAAGACATGCAGCTTGTCCCTGAGCCGAGCGCCGACCTCCGGCAGCCGCGTGCTCCACTCCACCAGCGGCGAGGAGATCAATCCGACCATGAACACGGCGGCGGCGGTCACCGCGACCACAAGCAGCACCGCGCCGACCGCGCGGGGAATGCGGTGCCGCTCGAGGAGGCTCGCCGCCGGCGACAGCATGGTGCCTACCACGAAGGCCATCACCACAGGCAGGAAGAAGGCCTTCGCGAGATAGAGGACGGCGACGACGCAGATGAGAAGCAGCGCGACGAGCGCAAACGCCACGACTTCGGCGCGGCGGATCACCGGCGGCTGTTCGCTCGAACTGTCGGGCAACGGTGAGCCCGCATCCGCTTTTGGAAGGAGTCGCTCGGTGGGAAGCACACGCACCACAATTCTCCCCCCGCAAAGGGCGACAAAACCGGCGGCTGCGAAGCCGCGCCTTCCCCGAACCAAATGACTGCAGCGCAAACCCGTGGGCGCATTCGAAGTTCCATCTCGGAATCGTGAGACTTGCTGAGCTTGACAGATGCGTGTGCGCAACGCGCGCCGGGAACTGCGGGCGGGTCATCGCGTTTGATTCACCAGCGCATCAACGTGATGCACATCCGATGGGGCAGTACACATGACACAGAATTTTCCCGCCCGCCGGCATCAGTCGCGCGCGTCCACTGCGCTTGCTGTTGTCGCCGCTCTCTGTCTCTCGACGTCGATCGTCTCCTCCGCACATGCGCAGTCGCTCGGTTTCGCGCCGGCGGACCCGAGCGCGTTCCCGCAGGGTTATGTCAACGACGATGCGGTGCCGCAGGGTGAAGACAGCGTGCTGCCGGATCGGTTGCGCCGCCAGGTCGTGAACTTCGACACCCGCGAGGCGCCCGGCACGATCATCATCGATACCGGCAACACCTATCTCTATTATGTGCTCGGCGGTGGCCGCGCGATGCGCTACGGCGTCGGCGTCGGACGCCAGGGCTTTACCTGGACGGGCGTGCAGAGCATCAGCCGCAAGGCGGAATGGCCGGACTGGTATCCGCCGTCCGAGATGATCGCGCGGCAGCCCTATCTGCCGCGCTTTGTTGCCGGCGGGCCCGGCAACCCGCTCGGTGCGCGTGCGATGTATCTGGGCTCGAGCGAATACCGCATTCACGGCACCAACGATCCCACCACGATCGGCAAGTTCGTCTCGTCTGGCTGCATTCGCCTGACCAACGAGGACGTCAGCGATCTCTTCAGCCGGGTGAATGTCGGCACCAAGGTCGTGGTGCTGCCGAAGAACGCGCCGCTGCAGGCGCGCGGCGGCGCCGTGCAGCCGGCTTCGACGGTCGCGCGTCCGCAGCGGCCGGCGGGCCATGAAGCCATGAACAACCCGGCCTCGGGAACGTATTGAGACAAGTCTTTGGGAGGCCGTGATGCGCAAAGGTTGGCAAATCGCGAGTGCGGCGGTTCTGCTCGGCGCCGCGACCCTGTCGGTCCCGGCCCAGGCCGGCGACTTCTTCTCCAATCTGTTCGGCGCCTTCGGCATGCGGCCGCCAGCTCCTCGCCAGCAGATGAGCCTGCCGTATGGTGATGAAGGTCCTCAGCCGGCGGAAGCGCCCCGTGCGCGCGTGGCTTACGGCGGTGGCCAGGCCTGGTGCGTGCGCACCTGCGATGGGCGCCACTTCCCGGTCAGCGGCAATGACGCGCAGAGCAGGGCCGCATCCTGCAACAGCCTTTGCCCGGCGAGCCAGACCGAGATCGTCTACGGCAATGACATCGACCGTGCCGTAACCGCGACCGGAAAGCCTTATTCCGAGCTGCCGAACGCGTTCAAATACCGCAGCGAGATGGTGGCGGGCTGCACCTGCACCGGCAAGGATCAGGCAGGTCTCGCGCCGGTCTCGATCGACCAGGATCCGACGCTGCGCAAGGGCGACATCGTTGCCGGCGCCGATGGCCTGAAGGTCGCCAGTCCTGCTTCCGGCAGGCGCGCGGAGTTGAACTTTACTCCGGTATCGCCGGCGATTCAGGCACGTTTTGAGCGCGCGCCCGTGGTGGCGCGGGAGTAAACATATTCCGCCGTCGTCCTGGCTTTCGCCAAGACGACAGTTGTGTTTGTGGCTGCATTAGAGACAGCAAGGCACGCAAAAGAAAGCCGCCGGTGATGCCGGCGGCCTTTCGCTTGAATGCTGTGCGCGAAAACTTACGCCGCGCGGATCTTGCCGAGGAAGTCCGTGACCTGATGGCCGAGGTGCTGGCTTTGGGTTTCCAGCGTCTCGGAGGCGCCCTTCACGTTCTCGGCGGCGGCGGCTGACGCATCGGCGTCGGCTTTGACGCCGGTGATGTTCTCCGAGACGTTCTTGGTGCCCTGCGCCGCATATTGCGTCGAGCGGGTGATCTCCTGGGTCGCGGCGCCCTGTTCCTGCACGGCGGCGGCAATGGCGGTGGCGACCTCGTTGACCTCGCCGATGATCGAGCCGATGCCCTTGATCGCGTCGATGGCATCGCCCGCAACCTTCTGGATGTCGGCGATCTGCTCCGAGATTTCGTCGGTCGCTTTCGCGGTCTGGCTCGCCAGCGATTTGACCTCGGAGGCGACGACCGCAAAGCCGCGGCCTGCTTCGCCGGCGCGCGCCGCCTCGATGGTGGCATTGAGCGCGAGCAGGTTGGTCTGCGCGGCGATGGTGTTGATCAGGCCCACGACCTCGCCGATCCGGCCCGCCGATTTGGCAAGGCCCTGCACGGTGTCGTCGGTCTTGGCGGCCTGGTCGACGGCGCGGCTGGCAATGCCCGCGGCATGCGCGGCCTGCTGGCTGATGTCGTTGATCGAGGCACTCAATTCCTCGGCCGCGGAGGCCACGCTCTCGACGCTCATCGAGGCTTCGCCCGAAGCCTTCTGCGCCACTTCGACCCGCGAGTTGGTCTGGCGCGACACGCTCGAGAGGCCGTTGGACGTCTTGCGCATCTCGCCGGAAGCGTCGCCGAGCTGCTGCAGCGTCTGGCGCACCGTGCCCTCGAACTCGGCGACATAGGAATCGATCGCACGCTGGCGCGTCGCGGCGCCGGCATTGCGTTCACGCTCCTGTGCCTCGATCTTGAGCTTGTCCTCGGCCTGGTGCTTGAAGGTTTCGAGCGCCGTGGCGAGGCCCCCGATTTCGTCCTGGCGGCTGGCATAGCCGGTTTCGACCGAGAGATCGCCGGCGGCGACCTTCAGCATGGCGTCGCGCATGTTGTGCAGGGGCTTGATGACGCGGCGGGTGACCATCGTGAGTGCACCCAGGGCCAGTACGACAGCCGCGGTCAGCAGCGCCAGCTGGATGATCAGCGAGCGCAGCGCCGCCGAATGCAGGTCGGAAGCCCGCCCTTTCGCGGCGTCCAGCGCAGCCTCGGCAACCTTCACGGCCGAAGCCATGCGGCCGACGGTGATCGGCGTCCACTGGTTCGCGGTAATTTCGGCCTTCTCGCCCTTGACCAGTGCGTTCGCGAGGCGATCACGGAGCGCAAGATATTGCGGCTCGAAAAAAGCGGTTTGCGCCTCGGTCAGCGCGGTCGCGATTGCCGGCGGCAATTGCATGCCGGCCGCAGCGAGCTGTACGGCATTCCAGGCCGTCTCGGCGCCGCCGATGTATTTCGTATATTTTTGCAGCGATTCTGGCGTCATGTTGCCGGCGGCGAGTCCGGTCGAAACCAGCAGCGAGCCTTCGCCTGCGGTGTTGCGCAGGAGCCATGCGGTCTGCTTGATTATCAGGAGCTGGTCGATGGTGGCGTCCTGGTGATTGACGTCGGCGGCAAGAACGCCGGAAATCTTGTCGAGGACGGCGAGCAGTTCTTGCACGTTGGCGAGATATTCCTTGCCGAGCGCGACACGGCGCGAAGCCTTCGGCTTGACGATCTCCTGCCAATACTCATTCTGCTGCTCGGTCAGCTTCTTGAGCAGGCGATCGAATTCCGGCACCAGCGTGCTCTTCTGCGCGATCTCGATATCGCCTAGCATCGCAAGGCCGTTGTTCATGGCCGGCATTTCGACCTCGCGCAGGGTGCGCAGATATTTCTCGACCTCGCCGTCCAGTGCAGAATCGGCGTTCAGCGATCGGTTGGTCGTCGACATGTCGGTGCGCAGGCTGTGCATCGCCTTGAACAGGTTCGCCGAGATTTCGGCGATCACCGAGATCCGGTTCGCCGTCTGCACGCGTCCCCAGGATTCCCAGGCGCTGAGCGAAAACATCACAACAATGACAAGGGCGGTGCTCAGGATCACGGCCTTGAGCAGCGCCGAAACGGTCAACCGGTTAAGCATTAATGACCCCATAATAAGTACGGGCGCCATTTGGCCTAAAAAGGGTAAAATTTTAGGCAGTGGCCTTGGGTAGAACTACGTAAAGCCGTTGAAAAAGTTCAGCTTCCTGTCAGGTTCCGGGGGCGGAACCGGTGTCATGGTGCGGCGTTAACGTGGGTTGCTGGTTAACAAAAGGCTAACGCCATTCTCGGGGGTCTTCAGATGTCACTTCTTATCAGTGCGCTCGTCACCGTCCTCGTCGTCATTCTCATCCTCTATCTCATCAACATGCTGCCGATCGACGGCCGCGCCAAGCAGATCTGCCGCGTCATCATCATCATCCTCGGTGTGCTGTCGCTGCTGCGCTTGATCGTGCCGTTCTAAGGAGCTGTCATTGCGAGCGAAGCGAAGCAATCCATCTCGCGGCTTGCTGAGATTTGGATTGCTTCGTCGCTTTCGCTCCTCGCGATGACGAGGTCAAACGAAAAAGCCCCGGCGAGAGCCGGGGCTTTTGGGTGTGTCAATCTGACCGATCACCCCGCCGCCTTGGCCTCGCGGCGGCGCGCAGTCAGGATGTATTCGGTGTAGCCGTTCGGCTGTTCGCGTCCCTTGAAGACGAGATCGCAGGCCGCCTGGAAGGCGACGCCGTCGAAGGAGGGCGCCATCGGCTTGTAGAGCGCGTCGCCGGCATTCTGCTTGTCGACCACGATGGCCATGCGCTTCAGCGACTCCATCACCTGATCTTTGGTGATGACGCCCTGGTGCAGCCAATTGGCGAGATGCTGGCTCGAGATGCGCAAGGTGGCGCGGTCTTCCATCAACCCGACATCGTGGATGTCGGGCACCTTGGAGCAGCCGACGCCCTGGTCGATCCAGCGCACGACATAGCCCAGAATGCCCTGGCAGTTGTTGTCGATCTCCTGCCTCACGTCATCCGGCGCCCAGTTCGACTGCGACACGGGAATCGTGAGGATGTCGGAGAGTTTGGCGCGCTGGCCGCCGTTGGCGAGCTCCTGCTGTCGCGCCAGCACATTGACCTGGTGATAGTGCAGCGCGTGCAGCGTCGCCGCGGTCGGCGAGGGGACCCAGGCGGTGGTGGCGCCGGCCTGCGGATGGCCGATCTTCTGCGCCAGCATGTCCGCCATCTTGTCGGGCGCCGCCCACATGCCCTTGCCGATCTGCGCGTGGCCGGGCAGGCCGTCGACCAGGCCGGTGTCGACGTTCCAGTCCTCATAGGCCTTGATCCAGGGCTGCGCCTTCATGTCGTTCTTGCGGATCATCGGACCCGCTTCCATCGACGTATGGATTTCGTCGCCGGTGCGGTCGAGGAAGCCGGTGTTGATGAACATGATGCGCTTGGACGCATTCTGGATGCAGGCCTTGAGGTTGACCGTGGTGCGGCGCTCCTCGTCCATGATGCCGACCTTGATGGTATCCGCCGGCAGCGACAGCATCTTCTCGACGCGAGCAAAGATCTCGCAGGTGAGCGCGACCTCGTCGGGGCCGTGCATCTTCGGCTTCACGATATAGACCGAACCGGTGCGGCTGTTCTTCGTCTTGGAGCTGCCCTTGAGGTCGTGGATGGCGAGCAGGCCCGCGACGGCGGCGTCCAGAATGCCCTCCGGCACTTCCTCGCCGTTCTCGTCGAGCACGGCGTCGGTGAACATGTGATGGCCGACATTGCGCATCAGCAGCAGGCTGCGCCCATGCAGCTTCAGCTCGCCGCCCGCAGGTGTCTTGTAGACGCGGTCGGCATTGAGGGCGCGGGTCATGGTCTTGCCGCCCTTGTCGAAATCGGCCGACAGCGTGCCGTTCATGAGGCCCAGCGTGTTGCGATAGACCAGCACCTTGTCTTCGGCGTCAACGGCGGCGACGCTGTCTTCCATGTCGAGGATGGTGGAGACCGCGGCTTCCATGACCATGTCGGCGACGCCGGCAGAGTCGTCCTTGCCGATGACGTGCTTGCGGTCGATCTGGACGTCGACATGCAGGCCATTGTTGACCAGCAGGATCGCGGTCGGCGCGTCCGCAGCTCCCTGGTAGCCGGCAAACTGGGCGGCGTGCTTCAGGCCCGTGGCGTTGCCGCTCTTCAGCTTGGCGGAAAGCTGCCCGGCGATCACGCTATAGGAGGTGACGTCGGTGTGGCTCGCGGTCGCAAGCGGCACGGCGGCATCGAGGAAGGTCTTGGCCTTGGCGATCACCTTGTCGCCGCGCGCCTTGTTGAAGCCCTTTCCGCTCTCGCTCGGATCATGCGGGATCGCGTCGGTGCCGTAGAAGGCATCATAGAGCGAGCCCCAGCGCGCATTGGCCGCGTTCAGCGCGTATCGTGCATTGGTGAGGGGGACGACCAGCTGCGGCCCGCAGATCTTGCCGATTTCCTCATCGACATTGGCGGTCTCGACCTTGTGGGTCGCGGGCTCCGGGAGGAGATAGCCGATTTCCTTGAGGAAGGCGGTGTAGGCGTTGAGGTCGAACTTGCCCTTATGCGCGCGATGCCAGGCGTCGATCTTGTCCTGCAGGGTATCGCGCACCTTGAGCAGTTCCCGGTTCTTCGGCCCGAGGTCGCGGATGATGGCGGCCAGCCCCGCCCAGAATGCATCCGCCTCGATTCCGGTCTTGGGTGCCGCCTCCTTGGCGATGAAATCATGGAGAACCGGGGCGATCTTCAATCCGTGAGCTGTGACACGCTTCATTGATAGGACTTTCCTGGCAGGAAGGGGCGTTGGGATGCCGTTTTCGGGGATGAACGCAGCAAAATCCGCGCCAAAGGGCGATTTTCAGGGCCCTTTTAGCGCCAAAGCGGGGCCCGTGAGAAGGGCTAAGCTGAGGTCTAAATCGCGCGCGCGGCGTCGGAGGTATGCGCTGCCTCAGCTTCTCCGAACCATCGCGAGGCAGCCTGGACCGCTCCTTCATCGTCAGAGGCGACCCCACTTGCCCAGGCAACGAAACCGTCGGGGCGCACGAGCACAGCGCTCAAGCCCAGCCGATCCTTGACGTCGCTTGCGACATAGGTGATCCGCCCACGCCAGCGACTTGCGAGCGCCTGAAACGGTGCCCGGGAGGTGAAATCCAGCAACAGGCCTCTCCCCTCTCTCAGGAGATCACCAACCTTCGTCCCGTCAGCCAGTTCAAAGTCGGGAACGCTGCGGCCCACGAGCGGATGGCGGCCGCCAAGATCGTAGCGGAGCGAAACACCCCACACGCGCTCGGCGAAGTATGTCGCGCCATCGCGCGTCCCGATGAGATCACGGACGATGGCTTCGAGCGCGCGCGTGCTCCGGGTCGGCCTCATGAGCGCGACCTGGGCGCGCGACCAATCGAGAATTTGTGCTCCCACCGGATGGCGTTCGCTCGGATAGCTGTCGAGCAGATCGGCCGGCGCGTCGCCACGGATCGTGGCAGCAAGCTTCCAGCCGAGGTTCATCGCGTCACCAAGCCCGAGGTTGAGCCCCTGGCCGCCCAAGGGCGAGTGGATGTGCGCGGCGTCGCCGGCGAGCAGCACGCGCCCTTTGCGGTAAGCCGTCGTCTGGTAGGCGCGATCAGTCCAGGTGGTGGCAAGCTGGAGCGCCGTCACGGTGACATCTGTGCCGGAGATACGGCGCAATACCGCCTGCACATGGTCAAGCGTGATGGGCTCGGTTCGATGGAAAGCGCCGCCGTCGAACGCGACCATCGCGATCGTCCCCGGCTGCGCGTACGTATACATGCCTGTCGGCGTGTAGTGGCGGCCAAGGGGGAGCTTGTCCGGATCAGCCATCTCGACCTCGACGGAGTAGCCGGTGAACTCGGGATCGGTGCCGACGAATTCGAAGCCGGCCGCCTTGCGAACCGTGCTGCGCCCGCCATCGCAACCGACGAGCCAGCGCCCGCGAAATGTCTCACCACCGGCGCGGACAGTCACCTCGTCATCCGACTGGTCGAGGTCTTCGACACCGAAGCCGCGCCTGATGTCGACTCCCATCGTGCTGGCGCGAGCGGCCAGGACGGATTCGAGGGTCTCCATATCGACGGCCATGCCGGTGCCGGCCGGACTTGGCAGGCGATACGGCCATCTCGAGCTGTCGATGGTGTCGTGAAAGAACTGGATGCCGGCGAAGTGGCCGGCCGGCCGTCGCGACTGTCGCATCCAATGTGCTGATGCCACGGTGCTGCGGCCCGAGGCATCGTTCGCGCGCTGCGCGGCGGCGACGTCGTCCAGCAAGCCGCGGCGGTAAAGGGCTTCGACGGTGGGGACTGACAAGCCGCGCATTCCGAACGGAAGCCGCTTCAACGGGGAGCGCGGGTCTTCGGCTTGCTCCAGCACCAGGACCGAAAGGCCCGTGAGCCGCAGCTCGAGAGCGAGAAACAGGCCGACAGGGCCGGCGCCAGCAATGATGACATCATAGGGATTCGAGTGGCGATCGTGCATGAACTACTCCTGGGTCGATGTTCGACCGGAGCGTTCCTCAGGTTTGAGAATCACACGGACGAACAATGGGACGCCCGGGCGGCGTCCGATGTTCGTCGTGGAGATCTCGTGCACGAGGCCAAAGACCAGAGCTTTCGTCACCGAAAGGACTTGGGCTTACCAGACCAAGTCTGCCTTTTCCGACGCAACGTACATAGCGTTGTTGCGATTGATCTGCAACGGAGATGGCTATGATCGCTGCCGCCTCAGATGTTCGCGGCGAGATCGATCATTTCCTCCAGCAGAATGCCTGATATCGCCAGCATGCGCTCGATCTCGTCGGTGGCGTCGCTGACCGACAGGCCGCTCGTATCGAGCGTCAATTCGGCGCGAGCCGGAGCCTCGTAGTCGTTGCCGATGCCGGTAAATCCTGACAGCCCGCCGGCGCGGGCCTTGGCGTAATGGCCCTTGGGGTCGCGATCCTCGCAGACCTCGGCCGGAGTTGCCACGTAGATTTCGCGGAACAGCTCATCGCCGATGCGGCGCGCGGCGGCGCGATCATCGCGCGCGGGCGAGACGGCAGCGACGATTGCAATGTGGCCGTTCCTGGCGAGATGCGTCGCAACTTCCGCCAGCCGGCGGATGTTTTCGCTGCGGTCTTTCGGCGAAAAGCCGAGGTCGCCGTTGAGGCCGGCGCGCAAGGTGTCGCCGTCGAGCAGGATCGGCGAGCCGCCGCGGGAAAACAGCCGCCGCTCCAGCGCCTTCGCCAAGGTCGATTTGCCGGCGCCCGGTAGTCCCGTCAGCCAGATCACCGCGCCGTTGTGACGATAGCGCGCCGAGCGCTCGTCGGAACGCAGCGCCGATTCCACCGGCACGATATCGACCGGCACCGCGCGCTGGCCGGCATCAACTGACAGCACCAGGCCGCCGCCGGCGATACGCCCGGAGACCTCGATGACGAGGCGTCCGGTGCGCGGATTCTCCGCATAGGCGTCAGCCGCGATCGGCTGCGCCAGCGAGATGTCGATCTCGCCGACATGATTGCGTGCGATCGCCGTATTCTCGCTGCTCGACAATGCGCCGGGATCGACGGCCTTCTCGATATCGACCACCACCGCGCGGGCTTCGCGGTTGGCGAGCCGGACCAGGATCTGGTCGCCCTTGGACAGCGGCTTGTCATGCAGCCAGAAAATCCGCGCGCGCAGCCGGCGCGTGTCGCGCGGGCTTTTTCCCACATGCGCGATGATGTCGCCTCGCTCGATGAAGAGCTCGCGGTCGAGCGTGATGCCGACCGAACGGCCGGCGCCGTGTATGCCGTTGACCGGCGTGACCGGCCAGCTCTCGACCGATTTGATCTTCGCGATCTTGCCGGCGGGCATGATGACGATCTCATCGCCGGAGGCGAGGTGGCCGGATTCGATGCGGCCCGCGACAATGCGGCGGTCGTCGAATTTGTAGATCGCCTGTACCGGTAGCCGCAGCGGCAGGCTGGCGAGCGGCCGCGCGGGCTCCAGCGCATCCAGCGCCTCGACCACGGTCGGGCCGTTGTACCAGCCGATGCGCGGCGTGCGCAAAGCAACGCCATCGCCATCGCGCGCGGAAATCGGGATCACGGCCGTCGGCGTAACACCGAGGCCGATCAGATGCGCGGAGATTTCGTCGCTGATCTCCTTGAAGCGCTCAGCCGAGAAATCGACACGGTCCATCTTGTTCACGACGACCGCGACCTGCTTGATCCCAAGCAGATGCAGGAGATAGCCGTGCCGCCGGGTCTGGTCGCGCACGCCTTCCAGCGCGTCGATGATCAGGACCGCGCCATCGGCCTGCGAGGCGCCGGTGATCATGTTGCGCAGAAATTCAGCGTGACCCGGCGCGTCGATCAGGACGACATCGCGCGAGCCGGTGCGAAAGCGGATTTGCGTGGTGTCGATGGTGATGCCCTGGTCGCGCTCGGTTTGCAGCGCATCGAGCAGGAACGACCATTCGAACGGCATGCCGCGCCGCGCGCTGACGGCTTTGAGCATGTCGAGCTTGCCCTCGGGCAGGCTGCCGGTCTCGTGCAGGAGGCGGCCGACCAGCGTCGACTTGCCGTGATCGACGTGGCCGACGATGACGATGCGTACCTGCGGCCGCGTGGTCCCGTTCGGCGTTGCCGAGAGCGAGTGGTTGACGATCATGTTCATGACAGCGCCTCGGGTCTCAGAGATAGCCGGCGACACGAAGCCGCTCGAAGGCGTCCTCGGTCTCGTGGTCAAGCGCGCGGCCGGCGCGCTCCGGCACCTTGGTCTGTTCGAGCTCGACGAGGATTTCCTCGATATTCGCCGCGGTCGATTGCACCGGGAAAGTGATGTCGGCATCGCCCAGCGAGCGATAACGCTTGCCGTCCTTGGCGAGATAAAGCGGAATAATCGGGATGTTCTCACGCTGGGTGTAGGCCCAGATGTCGGCCTCGGTCCAATGCAGGATCGGGTGAATGCGCAGATGGGCGCCCGGCGGCGGCGAGGCGTTGAACTGGTCCCAGAACTCCGGCGGCTGGTCGCGCACGTCCCATCCGCCTTCGAGCCCGCGCGGCGAGAACACGCGCTCCTTGGCGCGCGTGGCTTCCTCGTCGCGGCGAATGCCGGCGATCAGGCCGTCGAAACCGTATTTGGCGAGCGCCATCTTCAGGCCTTCGGTCTTGCGCGCGGCGGAGCGCGCGGCCGGCGGCAAGGTCGGATCGACCGCGTCGATCGGCGGGCAGGGCTCGACACGAAGATCAAGCTCCCATTCCTTGCCGTAGCGATCGCGGAACGCGTACATCTCCGGAAACTTCTTGCCGGTATCGACATGCAGCGCCGGGAACGGCACGCGGCCGAAGAAGGCTTTGCGGGCGAGCCAGATCATGACGTTGGAGTCTTTGCCGAGCGACCACAGCAGCGCGAGCTTCTTCAGCCGCGCAAAGGCCTCCCGCAGGATGTAGATGCTCTGCGCCTCCAGCGCGTCGAGATGGTCCATCGAGACGCTGTCGTCAAAAATTTGCGGCACGGAAGCTGCTTGAGAGGGTTGAACGAGCGGGGCGTGAGGCCGCCGCTTGAGGTGGGAGTTGTTGGTGAGAACAGACATCTCGTTGACCTTGGCCTTAAGAGGCGAATATTCCATCTGCCATCAGCAATAGAGAAGAAATAATTTTCTCTTTGTGAGGGTTGCAAGACACTTAGAGAGAAAATAATTTCAGTCAACCCCGAAGGCGGGAAGGTGAGTTTCGCATGCGCTATCTGCCGGTATTCCTCGATCTGCAAACCGGTCTGGTTGCCCTGGTTGGCCAGGGTGAGCTGGCGCGCGCCAAGTTGCGCGTGCTGGTCGCTGCCGGCGCGCGCATCCGCTGGTATGCGACCCAAGGCGAACATCGCGGCGAGCATGATGTGCAGGGCCTCGAGCCGGCGCAGCTTGCGAGAATTGAATTTGCCAAGGGCGATCCGCTCGCGGCCGATCTCACAGGCGTGGTCGCGGTGTTCTGCGCCGGCGCCGGCGATGTTGGCGTTGCCATGTCGGCGCGCGCCAAATCGGTCGGCCTGCCCGTCAATGTGATGGACGACCTCGTCCATTCCACTTTCATCTTTCCGGCGATCGTCGATCGCGGTGATGTCGTGGTCGCGATCGGCACCGGGGGGACGTCGCCGGTGGTGGCGCGCCGCGTGCGCGAGAAGATCGAGGCCGTGCTGCCGGCGCGGATCGGCGATCTCGCCAAATTCATCGGCCGCTTCCGCAAATCCATTCATGGGCGCATCCCCGAGATGCCGCTGCGCCGCCGTTTCTGGGAACGCGTGATCGACGGTCCGATCGGCGCGCTGGTTCTGTCCGGCCACAAGGACGACGCCGAAGCCGCGCTGAACAAGATTGCTGACGCCAGCGCCTTTGCCTCGGGCAAGGCGCAAGGAGTAGCACAGGGCCATGTCACGCTGGTCGGCGCCGGACCCGGCGATCCCGATCTGCTCACCATCAAGGCGCTGCGCGCGCTGTCGGACGCCGACGTCGTGTTCTACGACGAGCTGGTTTCATCAGAAATTCTCGATCGCATCCGCCGCGACGCCTCGCGCGTCCCGGTTGGGCGTCGTGTCGGCAAGCCCGGCATTGGCCAGGAAGCCATCAATCAGCTGATGATCGCCGCCGCCCAATCGGGCCAGCGCGCGGTGCGGCTGAAGGGCGGCGATGCCTTTGTGTTCGGCCGCGGCGGTGAGGAAGTCGAGGCGCTGCGCCAGGCCGGCGTTTCCTATTCCATCGTGCCGGGCATCACGGCCGCCATCGGTGCCGCCGCGCAGTTCGAGGTGCCGCTGACGTTCCGCCGCAAGGCGCTGCGCATTAGCTTTCTTACCGCGCACAAGGCTGACGATGCCGATCTGGTCGATTGGTCGACGCTGACCGACACGCAAATGACGGTCGTCGTCTACATGGGCATGACCGCCGCACCCAGCGTGCGCGACGGCCTGCTCGCGGCTGGCCGTTCGCCGCAGACGCCGGTCGGCGTGTTCGCGCGCGTGACGCGGCCGGATGCGGAGGCCGCTGTCGGCACGCTCGAGCAATTGCCCGACCTCGTCGCTTCCGTCGACAGCGGTCCGGCCATCCTCATCATCGGCGACGTCGTGGCGCATTCCGCGCCCTGGCGCCGCCAGAACATCAACCTCACCCTCTCTGACATCCTGGAAGCAGCCCAATGACCTCCCCATTGCAGCAGAAGATCAAGATAACAGGCCCCTCGGTCGTGACCGCGAACCGCACCTGGGATGGCGTCGTGATCTATCGCACCGCGGCCAAGGACTGGAGCACCGACCTGTCCCGTGCTGCCATCGTTCGTGCCGCCGACGAAGCACGCGCCTTGCTCGCCGAATCCGTCGCCGACGATCTCGGCGCAATCGGCCCCTATATTGCGCCGGTCGAGATCGGTGACGGCGGCAAGATCGAGCCGGGCAATCTGCGCGAGCAGATCCGCCGCTCCGGTGTTACCATTGGCGTCGGCGCCAATATCGGCCTGCCGGTGCAAGCGTAAGAAGAGATTGCAATGTACGCCTATGATGAGATCGACCGCACGCTGGTCAACGAGCGCGTCGCGGAGTTTCGCGACCAGGTGAAGCGCCGCCTGTCCGGCGAGCTTTCCGAAGACGAGTTCAAGATGCTGCGGTTACAGAACGGCGTCTATCTGCAGCTTCACGCCTACATGTTCCGTGTCGCCATTCCCTATGGCACGCTCTCGTCAAACCAGCTCCGGCGGCTCGCGCATGTCGCGCGCCGCTATGACCGTGGCTACGGTCATTTCACCACCCGCCAGAACATCCAGTTCAACTGGATCAAGCTCGCCGAATTGCCCGACGCGCTGGCCGATCTCGCCGAGGTCGGTATCCATGCGATGCAGACCTCGGGCAACAATACGCGGAATGTCACGTCGGACCAGTGGGCCGGCGTCGCGCCCGGCGAGATCGAGGACCCGCGGATCTGGTCGGAAATCCTGCGGCAATACACGACGCTGCATCCGGAATTTTCCTTCCTGCCGCGCAAATTCAAGTTCGCGATCACCGCCTCCGCGCATGACCGCGCCGCCATCAAGATCCACGACATCGGCTTGCGGCTGCTCAAGAACGAGGCGGGCGAAACCGGTTTCGAAGTGCTCGTCGGCGGCGGCCTCGGCCGCACGCCCTTCATCGGCAAGATCATCAAGCCGTTCGTCCATGGCCGCGACCTGCTCAGCTATGTCGAAGCGATCATGCGCGTCTACAACCAGTACGGCCGCCGCGACAACATCTACAAGGCGCGCATCAAGATCCTGGTGCACGAGCTCGGCATCGAGAAGTTCGCATCCGAAGTCGAGGAAGAATGGCAGCAGACGCGCGAAGGCGCGTTGAAGCTGGATGAGGAAGTGGTCGAGGATATCCGCTCGCGCTTCTATTATCCGGCCTATGAGAAGCTGCCGCACATGCCGGACGAGTTGCGCAAGGCGGCGCAGGACCCGAAGTTCGAGGCCTGGCGCACCAACTCGGTGTTCCCGCACAAGGCGCAGGGTTATGCGATCGTCACCATCTCGCTGAAGCCGGTAGGCGGCCCTCCGGGCGATGCCACCGCCGACCAGATGGATGCGCTGGCCGATCTCGCCGACAAATATTCCTTCGGCGAAATCCGCGTCGGCCATGAGCAGAACCTGGCACTGCCGCATGTGGCGCGCCGCGACCTGCCGGCGCTGTGGAAGGCGCTGGACAAGCTCGGCCTCGCCACGCCCAACGTCAATCTGATCTCGGACATCATCGCCTGCCCGGGGCTGGACTATTGCTCGCTGGCGAATGCGCGCTCGATCCCGATCGCGCAGGAGCTGACGCGGCGCTTTGCCAACCACGACACCGCCAATCTGATCGGCCGGCTGCACATCAATATTTCCGGCTGCATCAATGCGTGTGGCCATCACCATATCGGCCATATCGGCATTCTCGGCGTCGAGAAGAACGGCGAGGAAGTCTATCAGATCACCATCGGCGGCCGTGCCGACGAGCAGGCCGAACTCGGCACGCTGATCGGCCCCGCGGTGAAATTCGACGAAGTCGCTGACGTCATCGAGGATGTCGTCGAGGCCTATCTCGCGCTGCGCTCCCGGCCCGACGAATTGTTCGTCGATACGGTGAAGCGGCTCGGCGTCGAGCCATTCAGGGAGCGCGTCTATGCCACTCGTTAAGGGCGGGAATATCGTTCCCGATCAATTCGTCCATGTCGCCGACGGCGCGGAGCCGCCGGCGGACGGCGCGATCCTGGTTTCGGCTACGCGTTTCCTGGAAAATCCCGAGGCGCTGTTTGCGCGCACGGGAAAAATCGGCGTGATCTGGCCAAACAACCGCGACATCGACGACCTCGTGCCCTATCTCGATCGGCTCGGTTCGGTCGCGCTGGTATTTCCAACGTTTCGCGACGGTCGCGCTTATAGCCAGGCGCGGCTGCTCCGCGAGCGCTATCTCTATCGCGGCGAACTGCGCGCGACAGGGCAGGTGCTGCGCGACCAGTTCGTGTTCATGCTGCGCGCCGGCTTCGACACCTTCGAGGTGAAGAAGCAGGCCGACGCCGAGGCGTTTGCCCAGACGGTCAAACGCTATTCCGTGTTCTATCAGCCGACCGGCGATGGCCGGATCACCGCGCTGCATCGGCGCATGCAGCTTCGCCATTCCGAAAGTGCGGGTTTATGAGTGCGCTCGCGTCTCAAGTCTCGTCCGCTTTGCCGGCAGGCGTTCTGCCGGCGGCGGACGAGCTTGACCGCGCGCTCCGCGATGCCTCGCCGCACGAAGTGATCGCGGCGGCATTGAAGGTCGTCGGCCGCGACCAGCTCGCGTTGGTCTCGTCGTTCGGTACCGAGTCCGCCGCGCTGCTCAAGGTGATGGCCGATGTCGACCCGTCGATCCCGGTAATCTTTCTCGATACCGGCTGGCTGTTCGAGGAGACGCTCGCCTATCGCGATACGCTGATCGAAAAGCTCGGCCTTCGCGATGTTCGTTCAATCAAGCCCGACGAGGCGACACTGTCGCGCGAGGATGGTGAGCGCGAGCTCTGGTTTTCCGATCCTGATGCCTGCTGCCGCATCCGCAAAGTGGAACCGTTGGCGCGCGCGCTAAAACCGTTCGCGGCCTGGATCAACGGCCGCAAGCGGTTCCAGGGTGGCCTGCGCGCCGATATTCCGGTCGTCGAGGCCGACGGCACGCGGCTGAAATTCAATCCCTTTGCCAATGTCTCGCGCGAGGAGATCGAGGCGATCTTCAAGCTCGCCGAATTGCCGCCGCATCCATTGGTCGCATCGGGATTCCTGTCGGTTGGGTGTATGCCTTGCACCAGTCGGGCTGCGCCCGATGAGGATGCACGCGCGGGTCGCTGGCGCGGCCGCGGCAAGACAGAATGCGGCATCCACACGATGAAGGCTTCGTAGCACAACGACGTTGTCGCTTGGCGAAGAAGAAAAACCGCTTTCGTTGACTTGAAGCCTCTTCATGGAGAGTTTCATCCGTGTGCTTCGGTGTATCACCGGGCGCTATGGAGAAAATGATGATCCGGCGTATTCTCGCTGTTGCCGCAATGTTGCTCTGGGCAGGCTCTGCTCATGCCGCCGACGTGACTTTGCTCAACGTTTCCTACGATCCGACGCGCGAGCTTTATGTTGATTTCAACAAGGCATTTGCCGACACGTGGCAGAAGGAAACCGGCAAGACCATCGAGATCAAGCAATCGCATGGCGGCTCGGGCGCGCAAGCCCGGTCGGTGATCGACGGGCTGCAGGCAGACGTGGTCACGCTGGCGCTTGCCTATGACATCGATGCGATCGCGGCAAAAGGGTTTCTCGCGGCGGATTGGCAGAAGCGGCTGCCGTTGAATGCGTCGCCCTACACCTCGACGATCGTATTCCTGGTGCGCAAGGGCAATCCGAAAGCCATCAAGGACTGGGACGACCTCATCAAGCCGGGTGTTGCGGTCATCACGCCGAATCCAAAGACCTCGGGCGGCGCGCGCTGGAATTACCTCGCGGCCTGGGGTTTTGCGCAAAAGAAGTTTGGATCGGCGGAGAAGGCGAAGAAATTCGTGGCCGATCTCTATCAGAACGTGCCGGTGCTTGACACCGGCGCGCGCGGCTCGACCGTGACGTTCGTCGAGCGCGGCGTCGGAGACGTGCTGATCGCCTGGGAGAACGAGGCGTTCCTCGCGCTGCGCGAGTTCGGACAGGACAAGTTCGAGATCGTTGCGCCCTCGACCTCGATCCTGGCTGAGCCGCCGGTGGCGGTGGTCGATTCAGTCGCCGACAAGAAGGGTACGCGCGCCGCGGCGGAGGCCTATCTGAAGTATTGGTATACGAAGGAGGGGCAGGAAATCGCCGCGCGCAATTCCTATCGTCCGCGCGATCCCGAAATCGCTAAGCAGTACGAAAACTCCTTCGCCAAGGTCGAACTTTTCACCATCGACGACGTCTTTGGCGGCTGGACCAAGGCGCAGAAGGATCACTTCGCCGAAGGCGGCATCTTCGATCAGATCTACAAGAACTGACGACGTGGAGCAGGGCACCTTGTGACCGCGATCGCAACGAGACGCAGCACTCTACCGGGTTTCGGCCTCACCATGGGCCTGACGCTGACCTGGCTTTCGGTGATCGTGCTGATTCCACTCGCCGGCCTGTTCATTCGCTCCTTCGAGCTCAGCCCGGATCAATTCTGGGCCATTGTGACCAGCCGGCGCACGCTCAACGCGCTCAAGACGTCGTTCGGGCTCGCCTTTGCGGCCGCCTGCGTCAATCTGGTGATGGGTACGATCATTGTCTGGGCACTGGTGCGCTATCGCTTTCCAGGCCGCCGCCTGTTCGATGCCATCGTCGATATTCCCTTTGCGCTTCCAACCGCGGTCGCCGGCGTTGCGCTGAGCGCGCTGTTTGCGGAGAAAGGCCTCCTCGGCGCGCCGCTTGCCCAGCTCGGCATCAAGGTCGCCTTCACGCCGATCGGAATCTTCGTCGCGATGATCTTCATCGGCATTCCCTTTGTCGTGCGCACGGTGCAGCCGGTATTGATCGACCTCGATCCGGAGATAGAGGAGGCCGCGGCGAGCCTCGGCGCCAATCGCTGGCACATCATCCGGCGCGTGATCCTGCCGAGCCTCACGCCGGCGCTGCTGACGGGCCTTGCACTCGCCTTTGCGCGGGCCGTCGGCGAATATGGCTCGGTGATCTTCATCGCCGGCAATCTGCCGAACGTTTCCGAGATCGCGCCGCTGTTGATCGTGATCCGCCTTTCCGAGTTCCGCTATGCGGACGCGACCGCGATCGCGGTCGTGATGTTGATCGCCTCCTTCCTGATCATCTTTGCGGTCAACCGGCTGCAACGCTGGGCGCAGACCCGCGCGCCGGCGCTTTGAGGCGACGACGATGACGATGGAATTGCCGCAGTCTTTTTCGGTCGCTTATCCAAAGGACACTCTCCGCCTGTCCGCGCTGCCTGCCGATCCGCGCACTGAGCCGAGGGCCGTGCGCATCGCCATCATCGGTGCCGCGGTGACCTTCCTCGGCATCTTCGTCGTGCTGCCGCTGATCGTGGTGTTCGCGCAGGCGTTCTCCAGGGGCATCACTGCCTATGTCACGGCGCTCGGCAATCCGGAGGCCCTGTCCGCGATCAGGCTCACGCTCCTGATCGCCGCGATTTCGGTCGGCCTCAACCTGGTATTCGGGCTCGTCGCGGCCTGGGCGGTCGCGAAGTTCGAATTTCGCGGCAAGACATTTCTGGTGACGCTGATCGATCTGCCGTTCTCGGTTTCGCCGGTCATATCGGGTCTGGTGTTCGTGCTGTTGTTCGGCGCGCAAGGCTTCTTCGGTCCATGGCTTGCAAGCCAGGATATCCGGCTGCTGTTTGCCGTGCCCGGCATGACGCTGGCAACGCTGTTCGTGACATTCCCCTTCGTCGCCCGCGCGCTGATTCCGCTGATGCAGGAGCAGGGCACGCAGGAAGAGGAGGCCGCGATTTCGCTCGGCGCCTCCGGCTTGCAGACTTTCTTCCGCGTCACCCTGCCCAATATCAAATGGGGCGTTCTTTACGGCGTCCTGCTGTGCAATGCGCGCGCCATGGGCGAGTGCGGCGCGGTCTCGGTGGTCTCGGGCCATATTC